>NZ_JBCGCU010000002.1:0-358664 GCF_038739665.1 Pseudoalteromonas qingdaonensis
TACATAATCATAAACTGGCTCATGGCCGCTTTCCAGTCCCTGATGGGCATTGTCCATTTCTTCGAGATCTGGTGAAGTGCCAGATATAGTATCTTCATCACTGAGTCATCCGTCGGGAATGAGCGCCTGGTTTTCGTGATTTTACGCAGGCTAGCATTCAGCGACTCAATGGCGTTCGTGGTGTAAATCACTTTGCGGATTTCCGGCGGATAATCGAAGAACACGCTCAGCCGCTCCCAGTTGTTACGCCAGGACAGGCTAATGCTCGGATGTTCGTCATCCCACCTCTGTGCAAACTCGGTCAGGGCTAACTCAGCCTCGGCCAAAGTCGCTGCGCCATAAATGCGTTTCAGGTCGGCCGCGATGGCTTTACGCTGCTTCCAACTGACATATCGCAGTGAGTGGCGGATTTGATGCACGATACACAGTTGCACTTGGGTTTTAGGGTATACGGCTTCGATTGCTTCTGGGAAGCCCTTGAGGCCATCGACACAGGCAATGAAGATATCTTGCACGCCTCGGTTTTTCAGCTCATTCATGACCGACAGCCAGAACTTCGCCCCCTCTGTTTGAGCCATCCAGAGACCGAGCAATTCTTTCTCGCCGTCCGCGTTGATACCCAAGGCCAGATATACAGATTTATTCTGTACAGCACCCGAATCACGGCTACGTACAACCAGGCAATCGAGATAAACTACGGGGTACACCGAATCAAGCGGGCGCTGCTGCCATTGCTTCACTTCGTCCAGCACTTCATTGGTGACTTGCGAGATAAATGTCGCGGATACATCTACGCCGTAGGACTCCTCAAAATGGGCCTGAATATCGCGGGTTGTCATGCCTCGGGCATACAGCGATATGATGCGGTCATCGAAGCCGCCAAGCTGTTTCTCACCTTTCTTGACCAGCTTAGGGCTAAAGGTGCCGTTGCGGTCACGGGGAATATCCAGGTCAATTTCACCGTGAACGCTGCGCACAGTTTTGCTGGATTTACCGTTACGGGAATTACCGGAGTTATGGCCCTCTTGCGCATGTTTGGCATAGCCGAGATGTTGTTCCATCTCAGCATTCAAGGCGCGTTCTGCGACCTTTTTAGTCAATTGCTTAAGCAGCCCGGCTTCGCCGAGGATATCATCTGGAGAATCACAGCCATCAAGCAGCTGATCGATAAGTTTGTCTGTTATTGGCATTCTGCATTCCTTTCAACAGGTTAAGAATGCCACTTACACAGAGTTTTTTACAGTCTCGTGCATAAGTATCAAATTTCGTAAAAAAAGAGGGAAATATGGCAGGGATTGTATATTTTTTATTTTTAAACCCTGTAACACATTTTGTGCAACTGCCAGTGTTAAATAACATCTTTTAATCGGTCTTCGAATTCGATCACAAATCGATTCAAGGCCGATTTCCAATTTCTTATCGGCATCGTCCATTTTTTAGATGCCTGCTCAATGGCCAAGTAAACCACCTTTTTAGCCGAATCGTCATGCGGAAACAGTTTACGCTTTTTGATGGCTTTGCGGATGACCGAGTTCAGCGATTCGATTGCGTTGGTGGTGTAAATCGCTTTTCTGATATCTTCAGGATAATTGAAGATGGTACTGATGTTTTGTCAATTATTACGCCATGAGATTTGAAGTGGGGATTGTACTCAAATGCATCCATGCATTTGCCCCTGCAGGCGCCTACGCGGTACAAAATGTTCCAGACATTTTGTGAACCCGTGGGGGTCCATGCACCACCCAAATTCCAGGCAATAAAAAACCCCGTGCTTGTCAGCACAGGGTTTCTTTATTGGTGGAGCTGGGGGAGTTTGTATTTATTGCTTAGTGAGTTGATAAATATAGATATTTAAATTAAACAATTTCAAGTTAAGTACATATCAAAGTACTTCAAAGTGATACCTAAATTAACTTTGAACCGCCGTCTGAAAACGCTAATTTAGGCACAAAAATAGTCATGCAAGACTATGTTGACTACTACCTGGTCAAAGCGTAGCAAATAATTGTTTTGTACCCGTGAAATTAAT
The DNA here is from genome assembly GCF_038739665.1 of Pseudoalteromonas qingdaonensis. Classification (NCBI taxonomy): domain Bacteria; kingdom Pseudomonadati; phylum Pseudomonadota; class Gammaproteobacteria; order Alteromonadales; family Pseudoalteromonadaceae; genus Pseudoalteromonas; species Pseudoalteromonas qingdaonensis. Next base: position 2,030 of record NZ_JBCGCU010000002.1, read on the forward strand.
CTCTTTTAATGTAGTATGAATCTCGGTCTAAATGGAATTAATGGTAACGGCTTGAATACATTACTTACTTGGCTTGGCAACAAAGATCTAGAAAACATGGAAACGGAACAGAGTGCAGCCATTGTTGCTCTTGCAATTAAATCACCAAAACCCTTCGATAAAATAGTTATTCTCTCAAATCATCAAGAAGCCAAATGGGATAGATACGAGCGTTTTTTAAGTAAACGTCTTGCTACCATAGGCAGACCTCATGAAAATATATCTATCAACAAAGTGTCGATTATGAGTCCCATTGATTACCCATCTATCGCCAAGGTGACGAAGCATTGGGTCGATAGGCTCAGTGAGGAGGCATCAACGCTTTCTATCAACCTCACCTCGGGTACTCCGGCGATGGCTAGTCTGTCCGTGCTAATAGGAAAAGCAAAGACGAACGTTAGTTTTGTGCAAACTAGCCCTTCGAACGAGTTGTTAGAGGTAGATATTCCATTAGATTTTGCTAACGAATACCGTTATTCGGCGAGTCGAGAGATTGCCAGTAACGCCGCTTCGAAGCCAAAAAGTGAAAAAGCATTTTCCGATATCAACGCTAATTCAATGCCTATGAAGTTGACCGTAGACAAGGCGAAAAAAATAGCAGCTTCAGAGGTGCCCGCATTAATACTTGGTGAGACTGGCACCGGTAAAGAACTAATGGCTAATGCCATTCATAAAGGGAGCTTGCGTGCGGATAAACCTCTGAGGGTTGTTAACTGCGGAGCGCTTGCTGAAAACCTGGTCGACTCCACACTGTTCGGGCATACCAAAGGCGCATTTACAGGTGCAGAAAAAGAGCACGCCGGCTTATTCGAACAGGCCAATGGTGGCACTCTATTTTTGGATGAAGTGGGGGAGTTAAAGCCAGATATTCAAGTGAAATTACTCAGAGCATTGCAGCAAGGCGAAATCACTCGCCTGGGCGATAACAAAACTATTCAGGTTGATGTTCGTATCATTGCAGCGACACACCAGAATTTAACTCAGTTAATAGAGCAGGGATCATTCAGAGAAGACTTATTCTATCGCCTAGCGGTAGGTATCATTGAAATGCCACCGCTTAGAGAACGACTGGATGACTTACCTGATATTGTAGATCAACTTGCTCAGCAAATTAACCAATCGGGAGCAAAGCACCCCGAATACAAAGGTAAAATAATTTCCAAAAGTGGAATAAATTTTATATTAAGCCAGCCCTGGAAAGGTAATATTCGCGAGTTATGGAGTACCCTCAACCGCGCTTTCTTGTGGAGTGAAACTCAACAAGTTGATGAAAATGACCTCATGGCGGCCATGATAAATAGGCAAGCATCAGCTCAAAGCGAAGAGGTGAGCTTATCCTATTCGGATAAAGTTGATATAGTTCAATTAACTGAAAAATATCAAAAAAAATATGTTGAAGCGGCATTAAAGGCCAGTGGTAATGTAAAGAAACATGCGACTGAAATGCTCGGGTTAAAAGACCATCAAACGCTAACAAACTGGATGAAGCGCTTAGGCATTGATAACCACAAATAAACATAGCTGCTAAATTTGGCACTGTATTTGCTAAGTAGGACACAAGGAATCATCAGGAATGAAGCAGTCAATGAACTTTGAACACATTAAAGACAAATGGCCAGAGTTGCACCAGCTAGCCGCATTTGCAGAAGAGTATGCTATCTCTGACCCGCAAAGTGCGCTTGTTAAGCTACGTTGTTTTGCTGAAAAAGTGGTAGGCTTTCTATATAAAGAGCTACGCTTGCCTGTTTTCCCAAATTCCAACATCTATGACAAACTCACGGCTGATGATTTTACCAGCGCTGTGCCCTCGTTAATCACCGATAAGCTGCACGCTATCCGTAAAAGTGGCAACCAAGCAGCTCATGAAGGCAAGGTCGACCAACAGCAGGCTATTTGGATTCTAAAAGAGAGCTATTTCGTTGCCAGCTATTTGTTTATGGCATACGCAGCGGGTAAGCAAAAGGATTGCCCTGAATTTACGGTTCCTGAGCAAAAGCAACCAGATGACCAAAGTGCTAAAGAGTTTGCTACTAAAAATCGTAAGCTTGAAAAACAATTGGCTGACAACCAAAAGCGACTCGACAAAGCCCTTGAAGAACTAGAAGCAGCAGAGCTTGCCCAAAAGCAGGCACAAATAGAGGCAGCTAAACTTAAGCAAGCCATTGATCAAGATAAGCTTCAGCGAGTTCAGTCTCGCAATAAAGAAATCACATCAAGTTTTGACTTTAAAGAAGCTGAAACCCGTGCTCGTATCATAGATATGGACTTACGTGCAGCAGGGTGGGATGTTTCCCTGGGTGAAAAAAGCACCGAAGAAGTCGGTAAAGAAGTTGAAGTGGCGGATCAGCCAACGCCAACAGGCATAGGCTATGTTGACTATGTATTGTGGGACGACGATGGCAAACCACTTGCTGTAATTGAAGCCAAACGCTCGCATGTTTCAGCCGAAAAGGGCCGAGAGCAAGCAAAAATCTACGCGGATGCCTTAGAAAAGCAATACGGCCAACGCCCGGTTATTTTCTACTCCAATGGTTACGACATTCGTATCCTTGATGATGCTCAGGGTTACAACAGCCGCAAATTGTATGGCTATTATTCTAAAGACTCTTTGCAATACCTTATTAAGCAGCGCGGCTTAAAGAAAAACCTAAACCAGACGCCAATTGACTTATCCGTAGCAGGGTATGACTACCAAATCGAAGCCATTACTCGAGTAAGCGAGCGATTCTCTGATAAACATAGAAAAGCGCTGATCGTGATGGCCACGGGCACAGGTAAAACCCGCGTGTCCATTGCACTTGCAAAGCGCCTACTTGATGCGGGCTGGGCAAAGCGTGTGCTCTTCTTGTGTGACCGCAAAGAGTTACGTAAGCAAGCGGCCAAGGCATTTAGTGAACACACCAATGATCCCGTTTACGTGGTTGGCAAGAGCAAAAAGCAAGCCGCGGATAGCAGCCGTGTGTATATCGCAACCTATCCAGGGATGATGCGTATTTTCCAAAAGTACGATGTCGGTTATTTTGACTTAATCGTCGCGGATGAATCGCATCGCTCTATCTACAACATCTATGGCGATATCTTTAAGTATTTTGATGCCCTAGAAGTCGGCTTAACCGCTACTCCCGTTGAGATGGTGTCACGCTCAACCTGTCAGCTATTTGGCTGTGATTTTAAAATGCCCACCGCCAATTATCCGCTAGAGCAAGCAATTGAGCAGCAAAAGCTCGTGCCCTATAAAATTGTCAGTTACACCACCAAGTTTCTGCGTGAAGGGATCAGTAAAGACAATTTAACTGATGAGCAAATCGCCGAGCTTGAAGAGCAGGGGGTTGATGTTAACGAGCTTAACTTCGAATCGAATCAAATTGATGAAGCCGTTAAAAATAAAGACACTAACCGCCTTATTTTGCGCAACTTGATGGAAAAAGGCTTGCGCGATGTCGAAGGTCAATTGCCAGGTAAGTCCATTATCTTCGCCCGGAATATCGCCCATGCTGAATTGCTCTCAGAGCTTTTTGCTGAGATGTACCCGCAGCTTGGCCCTAACTTCTGCCGCGTGATCCACTCAAAATACGAACGGGCAGAAGAGCTAATCGATGACTTCAAATCAACCGAAGAAAACAGCGTTCGCATTGCCGTCTCGGTTGATATGTTAGATACCGGTATTGATGTGCCCGAGTGCATTAATCTGGTTTTTGCCAAGCCAATTAAGTCAAAAGTGAAATTCTGGCAGATGATTGGTCGCGGTACCCGCTTGTGTAAAGACTTGTACGGCCCAGGCCAAGATAAAAAAGAATTCTTAATATTCGACCACTGGGAGAACTTCGACTACTTCGATATGGACCCAGAAGAGGAAGATGTAAAGCAGTCAAAGTCGCTAACCCAAAAGTTATTTGAGTCCAGAGTGCTATTAGCAGAAACAGCATTGAAAAAGGCCGATATAGCCACGTTTGATGAGATCATCAAGCTTATTTACGCTGATATTGATGCCCTGGATATGAATACCATAGCAGTGCGTGATAACTGGCAAATCGTGGAAGCGTGTAAAGATGAAAAGCGCTTAAACCAATTTGCGCCAGAAACCAAAGCTATTTTGTTCGAGCAAATTGCGCCGCTCATGCAATGGCGCAATATTATGGGCCAATCGGAAGCCTATAAACTCGATAATGAAATCGCCGTTATTCAAACTTTACTGTACACTGACCCCGGCCAAATCGACCTGGCGCGACAAGCGCTAATGGTGAAAATATCCGCGCTGCAAATGCACTTAAATGAAGTGCGCGCTAAAGCGGTGTTTATCGCCGAGATTCAACAAGAGCAGTACTGGCAAAACCTAAGCGCATCAATCGATGGCTTTACAGCGTTAGAAAACAGCCGTAAACAACTGCGTAGCATTATCCACTTGCGTGACAAAGGCGTTGCACCACCGCCAACAAATTACGTCATCGATGTGAAAGAAGAGGTTGATGAAATTCGTGAAGGCGCACGGCCAACAAAAATAGTCTCCATCGATTATCAAATTTACCGCCAAGAGGTCGAAAAAACCTTGGCACCATTATTTGATACCGATGCAGTGCTACAAAAAATACGCTCAGGAGAAGCGGTCACCGAGGCAGACTTAGAAACCCTTAATGCTCTGGTGCACATTCAAAACCCAAATTTAGACTTAAACACGTTAAAAGAGTTTTACCCTGACTCAACGGCGGGTCTGGATAAAATTTTGCGCACCATAGTGGGTATGGATAAAGAAGCCATAGAAAATGCTTTTACCGAGTTTGTGCAGCAAACCCACACCCATATGAACGCCAAGCAGCAGCGTTTTATTAGCCTACTGAAAAATCACCTAATGCGCTACGGCATGGTGTCAATTGAGCAGTTGTACGACGCGCCGTTTACACAAGTGCATGATATGGGTCTGGACGGCGTATTTAGCCAAGCACAAGCCGATGTTATCGAGCAATTTATTAAACAATTCGATGTGCAATTAGGCACCAAAAGCACATCGCTTGAACGAGAAATTCAGTTGTAGGTCGGGCGCGAGCCCACCATGAGGAAAAGAAAACAATGATCACAGGTCAGCTTAAAAGCAAAATCGACAAACTTTGGGAAGAATTCTGGACTGGCGGCATTACCAACCCGCTAACCGTTGTCGAACAAATCACCTTTTTAATGTATGCCCGTATGCTCGATATGTCGGAGCAGGCAGACGAAAAGCGTGCGGCTCGCACTAACAAGCCGTTCGCACGCCGCTTCAACGATGACGAGCAACACCTGCGTTGGCAAAACTTTCGCCACCTGGGCGCAAACGAGCTATACACCTTGGTCAAAGACGAGCTGTTTCCTTACTTTTCTAAAACATCGGCGGAAGAATCAACCGAAGGCGCCATCTTCAACGAGTTTATGAAAGACGCCCAGTTGATGATCCAAAAGCAAAGCCTGTTGGTCAAAGCGGTGGAAATGGTCAACGACTTACCCCTTGAAAACTCCGACACCAAGGGTGATTTATACGAATACCTGCTCAGCAAATTGACCACCGCCGGTATTAACGGCCAATTTCGTACCCCGCGCCATATTATTCGTGCCATGGTCGAGATGATGGACCCAGATAAAACCAGCCGTATTTGTGACCCATCAACTGGCACCGGTGGTTTCTTATCTGTGTCTTATGAGTATTTGTTGGAAAAGTACACCTCACCAGAAGGTGTTGAACGCGAACCCATGTTTGACGCCGACGGCAACCCCTTACTCGATAGTGACGGCAAGCAAATTGAGAATGTGCTTTATTCCGGCGATTTAATTGACCCAGAAGACAGACACCACATAGATACCGACATGTTCCATGGTTTTGATTTCGACGCCACCATGTTACGCGTCGCCGCCATGAACTTGGTGATGCACGGTATTAAACAGCCGGATATTCATTATCAAGATACCCTAAGCCAAAGCTTCAGCGATAACTTCCCATCAGAAGCCAAAGAAGGTATGCAAATCATTCTAGCAAACCCGCCATTTAAAGGTTCGTTGGATGAAGAAGATGTGTGCCCGGAATTGCTGCGTAAGGTCAAAACCAAGAAAACCGAGCTGCTATTCGTGGCGCTCATTGAGCGTATGCTGCAAGTAGGTGGGCGCAGTGCCACTATCGTGCCAGACGGCGTATTATTCGGCTCATCTAAAGCGCACCAACAATTGCGTAAACTGCTGGTGGATAACAACCAGTTAGAGGCTGTAATTTCGCTGCCAAGCGGCGTATTTAAACCCTATGCTGGCGTATCAACGGCGATTTTAATTTTCACAAAAGGCGGCACCACCGATCACGTGTGGTTTTATGACGTTCAAGCCGATGGTTTCTCGCTAGATGATAAACGCACACCGATTAAAGAGAACGACCTGCCTGATTTAGTCGCTCAGTTTAAAGCGCGTGATAAAGCTGTTGCCGTTCTTGAAGGTGAGAGCGGAGGAAACGACAAAACTCAAAAGGCGTTTTGGGTTAGCAAAGAAGACATCGTTTCAAATAAATACGATCTTTCCATTAACCGTTACAAAGAAGTAGTTTATGAAGAAGAGCAATACGATCCACCTAAAGAAATTTTAGGCAAGCTGGTATCACTCGAAAATGAAATCTTGGCAGACTTAAAAGAGTTGGAGGCGATGCTGTGAGTTGGCCGATATTTAAGCTTGGTGACCTAGTGACCATCAAAGGTGGTGGTACGCCGAGTAAAAAGGTAGAGGAATATTGGAATGGTGATATTCCTTGGGCTTCTGTAAAAGACCTTAAGGGTAGTGAGATTAGTAGCACTGCTGATTTCATAACTGAAGCTGGTGTTAAAAACTCAGCTACAAACTTAATACCAGCAGGAACTATTCTAACAGCTACACGAATGGCCTTAGGGAGATTTGTTGTTAATTCAGTTGATATGGCAATCAACCAAGACTTAAAAGCTTTGTTTATTAATGATTCGTCTGTCGTTGAACGAAACTATTTAATTAAATTTTTATCTTCTAAAGCTAAATATATTGAAGGGGAAGGAAAAGGAGCAACAGTTAAAGGGATTACTTTAGACTTTTTAAAAGACTTACAAATCCCTCTTCCACCACTCGAAGAACAAAAACGCATCGCTGCGATTTTAGATAAAGCCGACAGCGTGCGCCGCAAACGCCAACAAGCCATCGACCTCGCTGACGACTTCCTCCGCAGCGTCTTCTTAGATATGTTTGGCGACCCTGTCACGAATCCTAAGGGGTGGAAGCTCGGTAGTTTTAGTGATATTAGCGCGATAAACCCTAAGGCCGAAAAATATGATGATGATCTTCCAGTTTCATTTGTGCCAATGCCAAGTGTTTCGGAAGATTCTCATGTTTTGGATGCTTCAGATATTCGACCTTACTCAGAGGTTAGAAAAGGTTTTACAGCTTTTAAAGAAGGTGATGTGCTATTCGCTAAGATTACTCCCTGTATGGAAAATGGGAAAGCTGCGATTGCAACGGGACTGAAAAACGAAACAGGTTTTGGCTCTACGGAGTTCCATGTATTTAGACCTGATAACTCCAACTACGCGCCATTTATATATAGCCTCATTCATTTGCCTCTTTTCAGAAAAATTGCTGCTAGTAACTTCTCTGGCGCTGTAGGTCACAAGCGAGTCCCTAAAGATTTTTTAAGCGATTTTAAACTTATACTTCCACCGATTGAGTTGGTTTTAAAATTTAAAACTATTTTTGAAGCGGTGAACCAAAGCAAAGCTAAGTATTCAGCATATAAATCTGAAAGTAGTGAGCTGTTCAACTCACTAAGCCAAAAAGCCTTTGCAGGCGATTTATGAGCCACAAAGCCGTTAACATGGCAAAGAGCCACACCATCCTTGGCGCTCATCCAGCGTGCCAGCTAGAGGCTGTTCAACTGAGTTCGTTTCTTATAACGAAAGTCAGTTGTGCTGGCGAATTATAGCTATTACCTTAAAGCAAGAATAACAAGGACGTTGATATGTCAGAAGAAGTTGAACAAGAAGAAACAAAATTAAAGCGCATCACCATCAAAACAGAAACGGGCAGCAAATGGTTCGATGACTTAAATAAACTCTCGACATGGATACAAAGGCAGCGCGACTTGTATTCTGTGTATCAACGTGACGCACAACAAAAGCAGCAGTATAAGATACACAACTTGTTTAAGGTCTTTGATCAAAGCTGGAGTGACTTGCAGTTAAATATTAATAGCTCGCTTATGAAGTACCAGCATGATCCTGCTACTTACAACAAGAACGCAGAGGAATTTACTAAAACTTTTTCTTATTATCTTGAGAATAAAGACTTATTCACGGAAGAAAACCCACACCTTAGCTTTTTCCAACAACAAGCAGATAAAAGTATCACACACTACATTGGCGCACTCGCCGTTGCCTTCGATTTTAATGTTACAGAAATTGATAGAGAGATGTATCAAGCGCTTAAAGAGGCGGATGTATACTTTGAGGGCGGTAAAGAGCGAGCCTTAAATGAAGAGACTGGATTGCAGAAACTGAAGGAACGCTGGGACCTTGAGTTTGAAGAGCAGCGTGAGAAGTTGCTAATAGATAACCAGAATGCACTATTAGATTTAATAGAGCATAACGTAACCGCTGAAAAATTGATTTCAAAATGGTCAGAAAGAATAAACTCACAATCAAGTGAGTTAAAGGCTCACAAAGAGCAGTTCAAGAAGAGGCTCGACGATGAATTAGACAGCGCTAAAGATGATTTAGAAAACTTAACTAAAACCTATGACGATAATTTAGCGTTGCATGCGTCTGTGCGCTACTGGGGTATCCAACAGAATAGCCACAATAAAAAGGCTAAAGTCTTTGCCTGGGTGTTGGGTATTACAACAATCTCAGTGTTAGCGAGCATTATCCTCTTCGCACTTCTCGGATTAGATAAACCGTTTAAAGAGGTGGCGGTCAGTAAGCTAGTCACGGCTGCTGCGTTAACAACCTTTGGCATATGGATTATCAAAATTGTGGCAAACATTTTTATGTCGCATCTTCATCTAGCGACTGATGCTCAAGAACGCAGAACCATGATCCACACCTACCTTGCGCTTACTCGCAAAGGGCAAGGGCCAAAAGAAGAAGACCGCCAGCTTATTCTCCAAACCCTATTTAGACCAAGCACAACGGATATGGTCAAGAACGATCAAGGGCCCACCCAGCTTGTCGATATGATTAACCGACTCTCGCCAAAGCAGTAAGGAAATAACAATGGCTCGAGATTTAGCACAATATCAGTTTAACGGCCAACAATACGGCAAAGGTCGCTTGGTTTTAGCCGTGGTTAAAGAGTTCGTTGCACAGCAACACCCAAACTTAGAGCAGTTGAATCAGGCTTTTCCAGTTGAAGTCCAGGGGCGCAGAGGCATTTTCTGTACTGACGATGAGTTCAACGAAAAATTAAAAATATCTGACGATGTGACAAAACGCTTTTTTACAAAAGAAGAAGAAAAGCTGGAAGTTGACGGACAGAAGGTACTGGTTTCGACTCAATGGGGTGCAGGAAACATTGGGCAGTTTTTGGAACGAGCCAAAGCATTAGGCTTTAAAATTGAGAAAGTATCCGCAGAATTAACCGATGAAGACATTATTGAGCAGTTCCTTCATAACCAAGCGTTTGAGAGAAATTATAAGAGCTGGCCGGATGATGTTTTGGATTCATTCTGCCAGTTAATGCGCCATGCTAACGATGCTGGTTTAGATATTTTTACGGTTAATATGGATGCCGGAGGCGCCATTCGAATTGGGCGTAAGGAAAATGATAAGGAAAAGGCTGCAGCGGTACTTGAAACCCTAGAGCCCCAGACAACAAACATTCGTTTTAAAAAGAAGCACCTCACACCTGAAACTTTATCTGAGTTTATCGGCAGCAATAGCCTGCACTCGTTTGCTCAACGTTATCCGGTTTATAGGAAGCCCTATTGGCCAACTGACTACAACGGAAAATCTTTACCTATGACTAATGCCAGAATATGGAAGGTATCACATAGCCCTAATTCAATAGATGCAAACAACAGAGCCTGGCTCGAAGAGAACTCGCTATTAGCCGTACACAGAAATACTGGCAATGGCTCAATCCCTTGTTTTGAGCAAATGAGCGAAGGAGACATTGTCTCGTTGGGTTATGGTAATCAAGTAGCTAGGTTAGTGCGTGTCATCTCAAGCATTGAAACACAGCCCGAGTCTCCATTGGGCGCAGAATGGCTTTTAAGAAAGTATGCACCAGTTAAGAACTTAGATAAGCCAGTGAAATATGAAGGTAAGCACAAACGTTGGTCTCCGCGTTTTAATGGCACTTGTTGGGAAGTGCCTAAACACGAGTACTGGATGTTTGAGCAAGAAATCCTGCAGCCATATTATCAATTGTCACTTGAAGACCTGGGTTTAGAAGTAAGTCAGTTAAACAAACCTGAACAACATAGCGAATCAGCAGAAGCCATGGATAAAACACCGCTCAATCAGATTTTATACGGTCCACCAGGAACCGGAAAAACCTACCACTCGATTCATGCTGCAGTGAAAGCTGCCGAACCTGAAGCATACCGTGAGTTGGGAATAGATGAAAACCAAGGCGCAACAGCGGCACAGCGTTCAGCGTTAACCGAGCTTTATCAGGAGCTTTATGACGAGGGCAGGGTACGGTTTGTAACCTTCCACCAAAGCTACGGCTATGAGGAATTTGTTGAAGGGCTAAAGGCGTCTTCTGATGGTGGCAATATTTCCTATGATGTCGAAGACGGTGTGTTTAAGTCTATTGCAGATGAAGCTAAAAAGTACCAAAAGCCAAAAGAAGCACAGCTTCAATATAGCTTTGATAAAGCTTGGCAAATGTTCATAGAGCTATTGGCTGAAAAGGACTCAGTTGAAGTAAAAATGTCCAAGGCAACATTTAAAGTATTTGATTTCAACGACAGTCGCATCTTTTTTGAGAAGACCAGTGGCAGTAAAGACCACACATTAAGTATCTCGACATTAAAAGCGATTTTTGAGGACAGAAGAGAGTATAACTCTGGCTTGGGTGTGTATTATCGCCCATTAGCTAAATTTTTAAAGGAGTTAGCTGAACCAGAACATATGCCAGAGGTTGGCCGAAAGAATTTCGTGTTGATTATTGATGAGATAAATCGAGGCAATATTTCAAAGATTTTTGGTGAGCTAATTACCCTGATTGAGCCATCAAAACGCTCGGGCCAGGCAGAGACGATAGAAGTCACTTTGCCATATTCTGGCAAGTCTGGTGAGCCGTTCTCAGTGCCGGACAACCTATACATTATTGGCACCATGAATACCGCTGACAGATCGTTAGCCTTGATGGATACCGCACTTCGTCGTCGTTTTGATTTCGTTGAGATGATGCCAGACTACAAGGTTCTGCATGACGATGAAGGACTGCCATATACAATTGAATCCGGCGACTACAACATCAACTTGGCGCAATTACTGAAGACGTTAAACAAACGTATTTCAGCCTTATATGACAGAGAGCATGAGCTAGGTCATGCGTTCTTAATGCCTGTTGTACAGAAGATAAGAGCGTCGGAGCACGTAGCTGCTTTGGATGAACTCGCAAAGTGTTTTAAAAATAAGATTATTCCTTTGCTTGCCGAGTACTTTTTTGAGGATTGGCAAAAAATTCGTTTGGTGCTTGGCGACAATCAAAAACCCAGGCATTACCAGCTTATCCAGCAGTCTAATGTAGATTTTGAGGTTTTGTTCGGTGACAGCGATGAAGTTAACGAGTTGGCAGATGAAGCGAAAGAGTACGAGCTTATAACCCACTACAATCAGCTTTGGCTCGACGCAATAACGTATATTGCTATGTATGAACCTACCAAAGTGACTGGGTAGAGCCAAATGGCAAAGACGGCGAGCAAGCGCAGGAAGTATGTTCACGTATTCGAGTATGGGTTTGTCAGTTCAGATAAGAAAGCGCAACAAAACGAATATGTTGAAGAGATATCAGAGGAAGCATTTAAGTATTTAAAGAAGTGCTGTTTGTGTGATGAGTCTGAATCTCGGTTTTTAAAGCTGAAAATTGCGCACGGCATGGAAGTGTTGCAGGTTCAGAATTACGCTGGCGTTATAATCTGCTCTGATGGCACTCAAATAGAGGTGCTACCAAAAATAGCTAAGGTAAGCGAGCAAGAAGATGCCGCTATAGCCGCTAAAAAATCTCTACTGATGATGCTCAAATCGCTGAAGCAGTTTCGTCATATCGAATCTGAAGTTGCAAGCATAGAGAAACAGAAGATGCCTTTGATGGAAATTTTCATCGCGCAGTTTCTTAAAACCGTGAATGCACTAATAAAAAAAGGCATCAAAAGTGATTACGTCAGGGAACAAAGCAATAGCTCTTTTTTAAAAGGGAAGTTACTTCATAGCCAGCAGCTAAGGCATAACTTTATAAATCGCCATAAATTTTATGTTGAATATGATGCGTATTTGATGGACAGAGCCGAAAACCGTCTCATTCACTCCGCTCTAGCTGCTGTCGCTAAGTACACCACCAGCAATAAAAGCAATAAGCTTATCCAGGAGCTGTTGTTTGCGTTTGATGAGGTGCCGTTGAGTAGCAATTACAGAAATGATTTCTCTAGCATTAAGCTACAAAGAGGCATGCAGCACTATGAAGCCCCTCTAAGTTGGGCGAGATTAATACTTGAGGGCTTCTCGCCACAATCCATGCGAGGTGATCATAAGGCTTATTCATTACTGTTCCCTATGGAGGCGGTATTTGAAAGCTATGTAGCTAAATACCTCAAGAAGCATGTGCCTCATCCTTTAAAGTTGTCAGCGCAAGTACAAAGTAAGTCATTGGTTAGCTACGGCGACAAACACTATTTTCGCTTAAAGCCAGATCTCTACCTTAGCGCAGAAAGTGGCAACGACACGGTATTGGATACTAAGTGGAAGTTAATTGATAAAAGCAAAAAGGCAGGCAAAGACAAATTTGGCCTTTCGCAAGATGACTTTTATCAAATGCTGGGTTATGGCTATAAGTATCTAAAAGGAGAGGGGAACCTAGTGCTCATTTACCCTAGAACCAATACGTTTGATGAGCCCCTTGAGCATACTTTCGTTTATGACCGGGAGCATAAATTGAAGCTCAAAGTGGTTCCGTTTGATGTAAGCCACCAGTGTAAAGATAGGATTGATTTGGCGCTTCTGGGGATGGGGGCGTCTGTTGAACTGTTGTGAGCAAGTAAGGGGTTTATCTATGACAGAGTCATAGCAAAGGGTTACTGTCTTTCCTGTAACCTTTTGCAATAGAAATGTCTGTAAGTTTGAATAATATATAGGCTAAAAAATAATAACAACTATACAGGGAGTTGGTATATGAATACATCTCTATTGGATAACTGCCATTCAGCAGCTCATTGGCTAAGTAGTTTCCTTAGTAGTAGCAGGCGAGAGCAAAAAGCTACGCAACCACTATATCAATTGCACATGACGCAAGCCGAATATTTATCGTTGCGTCTGCTATTGAAATCTAGTTTCTCTATCGTTAACAAGACTACATTTTCAAAAGAGTGGTGTGGTGCATTTACTTTATACTGTGCTGAGTGGTTCCGTCGAGAATACAGTAGTGATTGGAGTTGGCGGTCAATTTACGAAACACTAGATTTTGAATTGACATCCCAACAAATAAGTCAAATTGTACCCAAAGGCCTCTCGGTATATTGGCAAAGGCCACTGTCTAAATTCAGACAAAATCATTCAGACTATTTAGGATCAGTTTTCCGTGAAGGGGGGTTACCATCAAACTTGCTGTCAAGCGACGCAAACAATTATCAGAAAGCTTTCTTTTCGGTATTTGAACGGTATCAAGATGCGAAGGATTTAGGGCCTAAAGCTATTGATAAATTGGTAAGGTCAAGAATAACAAGCCTTCCAGTAACGCTTCAAGGAGATGAGTCAGTTGGTCTCATCACTAATATGGCTGAAAAGCTGGATAGTTTGGTATATCAATTTTCGCTAGACAAGAAAGATGACCCTGCTCAGTATTTGGATGAACAGTACCCCCGTTGGCGAGAAAGCTTCCCTTTACCTTTAGAAAGTTCTATCGGTTCTTTATTTCTAAGTCAGCTTCTATCAAGAGCATCAAAAGAAGTTCGTAAAGTATCAAAAATTAGAAAAGTACTTGGGTGTAGGCATTTTGTTTCTTTTCCCAATGAGGCGATATACACCGAGGTTACGCTTCCACAGAAGTGTCGGTTTGATATTCGTCGGGAGCAATTACAAACTAGTAGAATCGAACTGGCCATTTTTGAAGGGGATAATCAGATAGCTGCATTGGGAACCGGATTTGCTCAGTTTGAGGAAAATGGAACATTCATTCGATTACGTAATGCTAGGGTGAGGGTCAAGAGGGAAAAATTGGCTAGTGAGTTATACCTAGTTGCACTTCAAGCTGGTTGTAAGCTGTCAGAAGTGCGTTTAGCTTCGAGTGCGGTTGATATATATGAAGCTCCAATTACAGCCGTAAAACAAGATTATGAATGGTTAATTATCAGCCAATCATCAATTACAACAAAGTACAAACAAGTAGGATTGATTGCCCCGGCGGAATCAAATTTATCTCTAGAGTATGGATCGTTAGATGATACGAAATATAAATTTGATGAGCTAAAGCTGAAAATTTTAGTCGGGAAGTGTCGTATTACCCTATCTACTCAAGAGTCTTATGTTATCACTACAGACTCTGAGGATATTTGGGATTGTGACTTTACCCTATCGGGTGAGCAATTGCCGTGGAAGACAACTCCTGCATTGGTTTTCAAAGGGGTACCAAAAATTGTCAGAGGTTTAGCCAAGTCTGAGTTTGAACACTTAGATGAGGTCACCACTTGCCTTAACGGTCATGCAGTTGAAAGCTTGAGTTCTACTGAGTTGTATGGTCGCCAATTACTTACTGTAACATCTCAAAATAGTATTACGCAGCTGCGCAAACGGATCGGCATTTTGCCAAACGATTTTGAAGTCGAATTGCTCAATGGCGATTCTCCAACTCAGGGAATTATAAGATTGAAGACACACTCCCCTTGTACTTGGAGTGTTAAATCGGATGATGTAGAGGTTGTCTCATCACGGCGGGATGGCGAGGTAAAGGAAATTGTATTAAACGCAAAGGGTAGTCCACCAGCGGTAGTTACTTTGGCGGTACAAGCAAATATTGTCTCTGCACCAATACTTATCGATGTTCCATTTCCAGCTAAAGGAGTGATTGCATATGATCGAAATAATAAAACGCTCGCCAGGCGCCTTACGGTAAATGAGCTTTTGGGCAGTCGACTGCACTTATTCGCTACTCAGGGAGTTCCCGCTAAGTTTCAAGTAGAGGCCGTACTCAAGTCAATTCAGGGAGGAAGCGCATCACCTTACTACAGGTGGCATTACATAGTTTCTGATAAGCCACTAGAAGTAAGCCTTTATGGATTAAAGGACTCTTTGTTGGAATTGTTGTCGCTAAATGAACAACTCGATGGGGAAGTGCAACTACACGTATCAGGTCCAGGTAAAAACCTAACTTTCACCATCAGTCACTATTCAACGACTTTGGAACACGAGTTGACAAAAAATTCTGTATTTGCACGTTCGACGAAAATTATAGACTCTGAGTCAATAAAACCAGTTTTGATGTCACTTTATGCTCCTGAACAAAAACCTTTACCACTTTGCGCTAGGGAAAGTGAAGGGGTTGAGACTGGAGAGTTTTTATTACCCACATGTATTGAGAGCAGTGGTCCCTGGCTTGTAGTTCCTGATAGGGATTCAGGCATTTACTTCCGCGCTAAGTTTTTTGGCGGCAGTCCAGAGCAGGTCAATGACCAACAGGTTAATACGCTTCAAAAAGCAGCCATGCTTTATCACCCTCACGACAATCCAGATGTAATATCTAATGTTTTAAATCAAATGGCTGAAAATTGGTCACATAGTGGTTGGCAGTACCTCAAAGATACATACAGGAACTATGATTATTTACCTCTTTCGACGTTTGAAGTTTGGCGCCATCTAGTTCGTAATTATCGAGCACTGGCTGTTTGCTTATTTGTTTTTGAAAATGACGCAAAATTCATCGCACAAATTGAGCGAGAGCTTCCGGTGTTTTGGGAGTTAATTCCTATAAGGCACTGGTGTCATGCGGTTAACTTAATGACTGAGGTCTTGGAGAATGTGGGCATTAGCTCAGAAGACGTTAGCGAGTTAGTCATTACAAGTATCAAGACTCTTGGTCAGTCTATCCCCGTGTTCGGTGGGGAAGAATCCCAGAAGCTTTTGTGTAGCCAGCAGGTTAGAGGGCTACCAGTACCGATTATTAAATCCATGGTTGACGGTTGGTATCAAGAGCTACTTAGGGTGCATAGAGAAGATGACTACTGGCCGACCGAGTTCGGTATTGAAATTCAAGATATTTGTTTGACTACTAGCACTCTACCATTTGAATTATCTGTAAACATGAATTACCAGACAGGAGTGGTGTATTTGCCACTGTTAACGGCGTTAATTGCTTCTGACCAATTGAAGGGAGGGGCATTGGAAATATTACCCAAAGACGCGTTATTCCACCTACGCAAGCTGAGGGACTTTGACCGCGAATGGTTTGAATCTGTCCATCGTTGTTTTCTGTCACACTTTGTTTATGTAATCAATAAGGAAGAGTCATGAACCGCTATTTTTCAGAACTTGTTGCACAATCAGTGACTCGCGCCACAGAGTCAACTTTAAGTGTTTTGGGTATAACCGATCCTAGTTTACGTACCCATCTGTCAAAACAGATGACTTCAGAGTGTGGTCAGGAAGATGCGTTTTTGGCCCCTCCTTTGTTCGAACATATGTTTGGCTGGGAGTTTGCTGAGCTAAGAATATCGGATTTAAAGGGTAATTTGCTGTCGGAGGCTGTTGTTGACGCCTTAGATGATAAAATAAACGACCGCTACCGTTTTGAAGCAGGCTTCAAGCCATTTAGGCATCAGTTGGATGCCTGGGAAACACTTTTACAACCGGAAGCTAAATCGGTTGTGGTTACATCAGGAACGGGGTCAGGTAAAACCGAGTGCTTCATGGTTCCTGTTATTGAAGACCTATATCGAGAATACAAACAAAAGAGAGCACCTTTGGTTGGGGTGAGGGCTCTATTTTTGTATCCGCTCAACGCCCTCATCAACTCTCAGCAAGAACGTCTAAATGCATGGACTCAGCATTTTGGTGAAGGTATTCGGTATTGTCTCTACAACGGTAATACGGAAAACAGTGAGAACAAACAAAGAAGCGAGCAAAAGTTACGACCTAACGAGGTGCTATCTAGAGAGCTGATGCGTAAGGAACCTGCGCCGATCCTAGTTACAAATGGCACCATGCTCGAGTATATGCTGGTCCGTCAGATAGATGCTCCTATCATTGAGCGCTCTAAACAGGAAAAGTCTTTACGTTGGATTGTACTTGATGAGGCCCACACATATGTAGGTTCGCAAGCTGCGGAGTTATCTTTGCAATTACGTCGCGTTCTTCAGGCATTTGGAGTAGAGGCGAAAGACGTTCGCTTTGTAGCAACTTCTGCGACGATTGCAGGCGCTGAAGCTGAGGAACAGCTGAAGTTATATTTATCAGATTTGGCTGGTGTATCTGTCAATCAGATTAAAGTAATCGGAGGAAGGCGTGTTATCCCAGAGTTAGACTTTAAGGACGATGAAGATCGCACTCTGGAACAACTGGAATCCATAGAGCCCTTGGGAGAGGAAATTAATCAATCCAAAAATAATAACGCTGAAGTATCCAGAAAGCGCTATAACGCCTTAGCTGCTTCAGCATTCGCAAGGGCACTAAGAGAAGTAGTGGTGAGTAGCAAAGCTCCGCTTACTCTTAGTGAAATAAATAGGAAAGTAGCTACACAGCTGAATCAAAATGTAATCCCGCAAGACGAGCTGTTGCGCTGGTTAGATTTACTTACAGGGACTAAAGAATCCTCCTCTTCCGAGGCGTTTCTGAAACTACGGGCACACTTTTTCCAGCGAATGACGAGTGGTATCTGGAGTTGTATCGATAAAAATTGCACTAAAAAACAAGCAAATAATCTGGCTGAAAGCTGGCCATTTGGAAATGTTTATGCGGTTCAGAGACAGCGATGTGACTGCAGTGCGCCGGTTCTTGAATTGAGTTTTTGTGTCGAGTGCAATGAGCCTCATTTAATGGGAAGAGATAAAAATGGTATTTTGACCCAATGGAACGGCAGCACTGGAGATGAGTTTTCACTGCAAGACGAGCAGGCGGAAGAAACTGATAACGATATACAGTATTTAGATGATTCTGCAAGTTCACCCGCTATGCTTTCTAGCAAGCAGGACAATAATGGTTTTTATATACCAACCAAAATTGCTGCAGATGGCTTGATTGGTTCTTTAAGCGCTGACGGTTATGATCTCAATCTATCTATAGAAAAACAGCAAACTTGCGTTGGTTGTGGCTTCGAAGGGTATAGTGGGAGCTCTCCTTTTAGAAGAGCTATTCTTGGTGCACCGTTCTATATCGCTAATGTAGTGCCAACGCTCTTAGAATTTTGTCCTGATATCTCTGTAAAATCAGGCGAGCCAGGACCACAATCCTTACCAGCGAGAGGGCGTAGGTTAATCACTTTTACAGATAGTCGACAGGGAACAGCTCGACTATCTGTAAGAATGCAGCAAGAAGCCGAACGGTCAAAGCTTCGTGGCGCGATTCAAGAGGTACTGAGAGAGAAGCAGCTAACTCACCTCAATAATAAAGAGCAACCGGCTGAGGGCACAACGGCTTCAGAACTTTTAGAGCAAGCTGGTCAACTCAGAAAAATGGGGATGACCCAGATGGCTAACGATTTAGAGTTAAAGGCTAAGTCTATCGAGTCTGGAGCGCCAACGATAGAATTAATTGAAGTTCCTTGGAAGGATATGGTGGCAGCATTAGCTAAAAAGAGTGACTTCCAGGGCGGGATGTTACTTTATAATCAATACCTTTCACCTGAAGTATTTAAAGAAAATGACGGAAGTATAAAGCTTGCCGACATGCTACTGTTTCGAGAGTTTGCGAGAAGACCCAAAAGGCAAAATAACTCAGAGACTCAAGGGCTTGTGAAGTTAGGTTATGTAGGGTTAGGTAATATCAATAAATGCCCAGAACATTGGCTCGACTTTGGGCTGTCTCTAGAGGATTGGCAAGACTTTATTAAGGTATCGTTGGACTTCTTTGTGCGGGATAACAGCTACTTAAGAATTGAAGAAGGCGGCTGGTTAAAGTGGATAGGTACCAAGTTTGCCTCCAAGACACTAAGAAACCCGACTTCGGAGGAAGATGACGAGATTAGAGTAAAAAAATGGCCTCAAATTCGTAGTTCCAATTTAAATAGGCTTGTGAAACTACTTGTTGCGGCCACAAATATTGACCCTAATAGTGCCTACGGTAAAGATGTTATCAATAGTTGGTTGCAGGCAGCTTGGAGTGAGTTAACTAGCACTCCAGGCGCTAATGTTTTATCAGTAGACGGTAATCAATACTCGCTGGATAGAGAGAAAATCACTTTTTCACTTGTCGATAAGGTCTACATTTGCCCCGTAACGAATAAGCTCCTGGACACTACGTTCAAAGGAATTTCTCCCTATTTACCACGGCAAGTAAAAGATGTAAGCGCCTTCAAATGTATTGAAATTGATTATCCCCATGTCTGGGAAATAGATGCAAAGCAGCTTGACTATCAAAAAGGCCTTATGCACATCAGAGACAGAGTGCGACAAGATGGAAAAATTGCACAACTCAGGGAGAAAAATCTATGGACAGATATCAATGATAGAGCTGTTGAGGGAGGATTTTATTACCGAACAGCTGAGCACTCTGCCCAACAAAGCTCAAATCGGCTAAATGAATATGAGGATTTGTTTAAAAAAGGAAAAATTAACGTCTTAAATTGTTCTACAACTATGGAAATGGGCGTTGATATAGGTGGCATATCTGCCGTAGTGATGAATAATGTTCCTCCACATCCAGCTAATTACCTTCAGCGAGCAGGGCGAGCGGGTCGTAGCAAAGAGTCGAGAGCGATTTCTTATACGTTATGTAAAGGAAACCCTCATGATCAGCAAGTATTTTCAAATCCAAAATGGCCTTTCGTAACAGAAATTCCCGCACCATATGTAGCTTTTAATTCCGAGCGTCTAGTTCAACGACATGTAAATTCTTTGCTTTTGTCTCTGTTTCTCAAGGACAAAATAGGAGTTACCTCTAAAGAGAAAACCTCATTAAATTTGGAGTGGTTTTACTTACCTTCAGGTGACTCCATTTGTGATCAATTTTTATCTTGGCTTGAAACCGAAAGCCAGGAGCGGGACAAAGGTATTGAGTCACTGGTGCGAGGAACCGCCTTAGCAAAATGTATTCCGGCAGCTCTGCGTAATAACGCTGTACAGACGGTCAAGCGTCTCAAGGAAAGGTGGTTTAAGGAGTATCTCTATTTGGAAGAAGAGATTTTAAGTGCTCAACCAGAAACTCCTTATGCGTATCGCCTATCAATTGAAAAGACTCGATTAGGGAAGGAGTATTTGCTTAGAGAGCTCGCATCAAAATCCTTTTTACCTGGATATGGTTTCCCAACAGATGTAGTCAACTTTGACAACAACAATATTGAAGATTTTATTAGAGATAAAGAGCAAAAAGAGGCTAAGAAGGGTGACAGAGAAGACAATGTTTCTCGATTCAGAGGCCTTCCTAGCCGTAATTTAGCTATCGCAATAAGAGAGTACGCACCCGGCTCAGAGATTGTACTTGATGGAAGAGTATTTAGGTCCGGAGGAGTCGCATTACATTGGCATAATGTGTCTGATTCTGGAGGTAAGGAGGCGCAGAAGTTTGATTTGGCTTGGCGTTGCGATAGCTGTGGCCAAACTGGCTATGAGACTGAAGTATCGGCTTCTTCAGTAGATATGAGTTGCACAAATTCTGCATGTGGAGCGCGTATAAGGCCTAAACATATTAGGCAAGTATTGCAACCAACAGGATTCGCTACTGATTTTTATAAGTCTCCTTCCAATGATATTTCTTCGCAAAAATTTATACCTGTTGAAGATGCGTGGGTGTCAACGGGTAAAGCACAGGGCGTGACGTTACCAAATAAGAAAATGGGATATATGGTTTCAACTACAGAGGGAACTGTGTTCAATCACAGCTCTGGAGAGAATGGCAAAGGGTATGCTCTGTGCATGGCATGTGGTCGTGCTGAATCACTAGATAAAAATGGAGATTTTCCTGGCAACTTTAACCCGCTGCATGCTCATAGGCCATTAAAAGCCGTTAAGGCTGATAAGTCTGGCGACGGAGAGGTGCAATGTGATGGTTCGGGAACTCTAATGCAGGGTATACACCTGGGGTGCCACTCAAAAACAGATGTGTTTGAGCTCGTACTTAAACATCCTGTTACTAATGAGTATATTCGTGATGATGCCGAAGGCGTAATAGTTGCTAAAACTTTAGCTGTATCGCTTCGCAGTGCTTTGGCTAAAGAGTTGGGTATAGCTACCTCGGAAATTGGATATGCGACACGGCCAGCAATAGTAGAAGGACATAGTCATGCAATGGTTATTCAGCTTTATGACATGATCTCTGGTGGCGCAGGCTTTTCAAGCTCAGCAAACTTCCATATTCAGAAAATCTTGGCAGGTATGGTGTTAAATTTAGAGTGTGAAAAGTGTAATAGTGGTTGCAGTGACTGCCTGCTTGATTCTGATACTCGTCATGATGTCGACAGTATCAATAGTGAAATTGCTCGTGATTGGATAGGAAAGGAGTTTCTTCTTTTCAACTTAGCACCACCGGAGTTCGATTCTATCTCTGATGCTGAATATCAACCATGCAGCTTGGCTAGTGCTATAAGGCATCAAATAAATCATGGGCTAAAGAATTTAACTCTGTGGCTTAGCGATGATATTGGTGAATGGGATCTAACTCACCCGGCATTTAAGCGTTCAATCACTACTTTTTTGACATCAGATAACTTGAAGTTAACCATAGCTGTTCCATCAAGAGAGCTAGGAAATGATACCTTAGAAGAGCTTTGGTCATTACAAAAATTAGGTGCAACGATCGCAGTAGGACTATCACGCCATCCTCAAATTGCAGCACAGATGACGACGCAAGATAGCGTTATATCATTAGCGAGCTCTGATGAGACGAATGTAATACCGGGAGAGTCATGGTTATGTGCTGGTGGAACAGTGGTACTGAGCCGTAAAGAGGCAGCTCTCCCATTTGAAAAGTTTGATATACCCCTTGATAGTTTGATTTCTAATACATCCTCTATGATGAGGGATTCGTTAGAGATAGTTGATGGATTGAATGGGAGTTTAATTGCTTTTGGTGACAAGTTTTGGAGTGAAATTTTAACCACGAACCCAGAGCTAAATTCGTTACTAGAAAGTGGACAGGTAAACTCTATTAAATATAGTGACCGATATATTCAGAACCCCTCGTCAATGATGATGTTAGCTGAAATTTTCAGTTCCATTTGTAAGCGTTTTAATTCAGTACAATCAATAGCTCTTGAATCGCTATATCACACCAAAGATAGGCTTGGTAAATTCCTTCATCATGATTGGCAGGACGAGGATGACTTTGTTTTGGCTTATAAGGTGTGGCTAGAGTATAAGACGGGTATTAAGCCTCAATTTAATTGCTATCAAGCGCGCAGAGATATAGCGCATAGAAGGCTCTTAATCCTGGAAATGGGTTCAGGGCAACAGTTAACTATAAAACTAGACCAGGGAGTTGGATATTGGCAACTAAAAGAAAACTACTCAAGATTTTCATCCGTTAAGTTCGACTTTTATACAACTATCGAAGCGCAGTTGAAAAGCCTTAAGGAGTTAGAACCAAATCTAGCTGTGAAGAACAGTGAAGATTGGTCAACCGACATTACATATAAAGTTCAATAGCGACGTTTCACAACAATATTAGAGAGGTAAGTCCTGACAATGACACCTCTCTTTCAAAATAAAAATTATAGAAACGACCAAGCGGAAAGGAGTTTTATTAAATGGTGTATAGCGATTGTGGTGAGTATTAGTATGCAACCGTTAACAAAAGAGCGAAGTATATCTATAGGAGTAAAGGAGCATTCAAGTGCCTTTATCCCGAGTGCATTAGCTAAGCTGCATAGAGAAGGTTACCTAAATAGCTTATTTCAAAAAGTTCTTGGTGAACTTGGAGATCATAGCATTGAAGTTGAAGGTGACCCCGTAGAAGCATATAGAGAAGCGGTTGAGGCGTCTGATGTTATTATGTGTGTGATTCATAGACATCATTTCAATATACTTGGTGTCTATGAACAGAGAAATTCAACAGCGGCTTACCTGGATTAAGCTGTATGAAGAGACCAATGATGCGGGTTTGGTTTGCCGTAGGTGTGGTATTTCCAGACCAACCCTCCGTAAATGGTGGAAGCGGTATTCTGAGCAGGGTATTGATGGGCTGAGCAGTCAGAGTAGACGCCCTCATAACTCACCGAACGCTAAAATCGACGACAATCTAGAAACCTTAATATTGGAAATGCGCTCGGTGAGAAATTTGGGAGCGAGGCGCTTGCAAACAGAGTTACTGAGACTCCATGAGATTTCATTATCGCTGGCAACTATTCATAAAGTGCTTTCAAATCACGATGTGAAACCCATCAAGAAGTTTCGCCGAAAAGTTGATTTCATTCGATATGAACGGCCACTTCCAGGTGATCGAGTTCAAATGGACACCTGCAAACTGGCTCCAGGGCTTTATCAATACACATCTGTTGATGACTGCACTAGATATAGGGTTTTAAGGGTTTATAAGCGTCGTACTGCGGCAAATACGCTTGATTTTTTAGACTGTGTAATTGAGGAAATGCCATTCCCTATACAACGTATCCAGACAGATCGTGGGCGTGAATTCTTCGCAGAGAAAGTTCAAAGAAAAATGATGGAGTATGGAATAAAGTTTCGGCCAAACAAGCCTGGTTCGCCTCATTTAAATGGAAAAGTTGAGCGCTCACAAAAGACAGACAAATCCGAATTTTATGCAACTATCGACATCGATTCAGATGACTTGCATGAACAACTTTCAGAGTGGCAGCACTATTACAATTGGACGCGGCCACATTCAGCGCTGAAGGGAAAAACTCCAATGGAAAAATATATCGAGCTCAGCGAGGAAACGCCGTTTTCAGATGAAGTTCAAAGGGAATATGACCTATCGAAAGAGCGTGTTCAAGATGCTAATTACAAAAGAGATTTAGAGATCGCCAGATTGAAACGATCTCAGTGAATCACACAACTTATGCTTTTACTAGTAAGGCATTTAGCCACAATTCTTTCCTATCCGGCCTATTATCCTCTGACACCCAGATAGAGTCCAAAGTGATATTGGGAAGGTCTGACATTAGCTGTTCGAGCTTATTCTCATTAAGGTCAGTAAAGTGACGACCACCTTTTATTCGTTCGCCCTGGCCATACTTGAAAGATACATACCAAATGCCACCTGGCTTGAGTGCTCTAGACAACTTATTGAATACTTTGAGTAGCTCGTGTTCTGGAACATGGAGTAGGGAAGCACAACACCAAATCGCGTCATATTGAGATTCGGCTGTTACATCATCAAAGGTCAGGTGCTTAACTATCAATCCTGTTTCTGCACTAGCAAGCTCGCACAGTGACTTACTGGCATCAAATGCATCAACGTCAAAGCCCATATCTAAAAAGGCTTTAGAATCTCTGCCAGAGCCGCAGCCAGCGTCTAGAATTTTGGCTCCCTTAGCTAAGTTAGCAGTAAACCTTGTATAGATATCTGTCATGTCTACATTGACCGTGTCATTGAAGAAGGCTTGCGCGTTTTGCTCGTAAAACTGACTGCTCATATTAAAAAGTAATTATGCCTTTGATTTCTGGTTGCCAGGTGTGGATTAGAATACTTTTCGCTACCGTGTAATTGGTTTGCAAGAAGCCTCGCCTTTGTGCTTCATTTTTCCCTGTTTGTTGGATAAGGGTTTCACGTAGTGGCAGGTGACTATTTATAAAGTACTCATTTCTCTTATGCAGTCTTTTTAGCAGCTCTAGATGAGGCACCTTAGCAAACTTTCCATTTTCACCACGATTACAATCTTGGCAAGATAAAACCAAATTCCAGACACCGTTTATATTTGGTACATGGTCTTTTAGTGTCCAGGGTAAAAAGTGATCCACATCCACCAGCAGGTCGCTTTGAGTGTTGATACTGACAGGCTGATAACAATAGAAGCAGCGACCCTTTTGATAGCCATTTAGGCTATCACGACAGCTAGTGATGTTGACTCTGCGTTCTTTCGTTCCGGTGAATAATGTCTTGAGCTCTTCATCATACTCTACGCTTACTAAGTGCCTTGAAACCCCCATTTTCCATGCTTGCTCTACTAAGCGCCAACGCGCTTCAGTTTCATTTTCAAAATTCGAGAATTGCTCGTGTTCCGTCAATTTGAAGAAGTTCTCAGTAATGCGAATGCCGTTATGGGTTTTGCGCTCATCAACGAAAAAGCGTTGGGATATCTCCCCACTATTAACCACGTGAAATGCATCGATAACATTAGTAAAGCCAAGTCGCACGGTTTGCTTGATTAACTCATCGTTACTGACGTTACCCGCGTTGTAGTCCATACAAGCGCTGAGAAACTTGCTGGACTTTGATGTTATTTGCTTGGGCGAATGTTCCAAGTGCTCACACAAGTGTCGGCTGAAAGGCACTGCGAGCTCATCAAGTGTCACTAAATCATTTGGAACAGCCTTTAAATCATATAAGGCTTTGGCTAGGGCAAATTTGTAGGAGGCCACGTTGCGGCCGAATAGGATAATAGCTCGCCAGTAGTTATCCAGCGTTGGTTCTACTTCATAAAATTCCATTTTATCTAATCCATTCTTCAACAGCTTCAGGGAGAGGTTAAAATTTAACGCCAATAAACGCAAGTCACATTAGGCTTGATGGTGGCCTTTGGTAATTTACACTCGCTTGGCTATGTATTGGCATTGCAGCAATATTATGGGGAGCAATACTAAATTAGTGATCGATCACTTTAAGGTTGTGATCGCTGATTTAGAGATAAAAATCATAGAAACCTTGTTTTACAGTGGGTTACGGTAAGTGATGGTGTTAGGTTCATAACGGTATGATTGTTTGGTATGTTCTTCAGGATTTTTTACTGAGAGCCAAAGTTGTGATCGCTCTAACAAAAGCCATCCCTGTTCGGTGATACGATAACGTTTTTCTATGTTCGCTGCTTTAAAATAACAAAGGAGTGGTTGTTTTAATTAAGCCATCCTTGGCTCTTTTTAAGGCCGGTATGATCGCTCTTTGATTGTTCGGCTTTAAGCGATCACTGTAGCCTTGCTGGTTACCACCGATATCGAATATCAGGGACGTTGCCTCTTACAGCTCCTCCATATCTTTGGCTATGGATAAGAAACTCATTGCTTGGGGCAAACCCATTGCGCTTACAATGTTTGTGAATGTATTCAAGCTGTGTAAGACACAAGCCTAAGTATTCGACTCTAGTTAGCTCTTTATCTAAAGGAATGCCAAATAGGACTTTGGCTCTGCCGCCATGTTTTAGGGCATTTGTATTGCCTTTAGGAGCACCTGCGCCTTTACGCTTTCCACCTCTGGGCATATCACTCTCCTGATGGATTATTAGGGCTACCTAGATTTCGATGAGTAGCCCTAAACTTAGAGTCGGTTGCTTACATTGCTGGGCTTCTATCAATATACTCTGGATTTATTCGGCTCATACCGAAGCTGAATTTCTTGCCGCCAGCTGGCCTGTAGTCGGTTTCACTCTTTGCCAGGTAGCTTAATCTAACGAAAAGGGCTTGTAGGGTGATCCAGAAACGTTCGTCACTTTTACGCACAAGATTGTAGTGTACATGGGGTATGTAAGGAGCAATGCCACCGGATATTCTCTCCCATAGTTCCCGTACCACTTTGTAAACCTTATGAGGCGCTTTCACCTTGTTTCCGTTTAGGAGTAAGGCAACATGATAATGATGATGAAGGCTCTTGCATTTCTCGCAGCTCCATACAACCTTGATGTCTGATTTATAATTGGCTTGTAACCTTTGCTTTAATTGCTTCAGAAAACGTTGAAGTATGCTATTTGAGTCTTCGGTATTTTGATGACCGTGGTGCAAGTCAAAGCGAAGCGCGAATACCTTTTGATATTGGCAGATAAATGAGTCAACTAAATGGATTATTTTGTTCATACGACTCTGGATGATATTGAACTTTTTCAAAACCTTAATAATGGTTTTGATGCCGCACTGACCTTTGAAAATATGATTCTTAGCGACGCTTGAACTAATGAACCTTTGATGCCTTACTAGCTCTTTATTTTCTGGTTCAATTAGATTTACTACAAGCTTTTTGACATTAGTCATTTCTTGAATCTCCAGTCATTTTATTGGCATATCTCTCGCAAGATACTAGGATAAAACCTTCGGGGGAGTTGCCCTTAAAGGCTGCTGTATTAAGTTCTCTCATCGATCTTATAACCATCATTTCTTTTGTGTTTTTGATCGTTTTTGTTCGGTAATGTTCTGCACTAACTCGTTAATTTCCAGAGTAGGCCACACCGAAACTTTGCCAAGTTTACTTGGTTTTGGCACATCGCCTTTTGAAACGTGTCTCCTAAGCGTTAACACGCCCATTTTTAGGTATTCAGCGACATCAATTTCGCTCATGACAGTGAAGTCTAAGGGCACCACGATGTTGTGTTGACTTATGAATCGCATGTTTGCTGGTGGCCAAAGTTACTAATCCACTCATACACTTCTTTAGCAACGTATCTGACGCTACGGCTATTTGGGTACAGCTTCCTTGCACTAGGAAAATTCCCAGCTCTCTCCATCTCAAAAAGGGTGGTGCGACTACAGCCAACTTTCGACAATACTTCTTTGCGGGTTAATAGTTCAGGTGATGAAGTAGGTGTATACATATTCGTTCTCTTCAAAAATTCGAAAATATATAGTGCTAAAAAGCACTTGCGAACATCTCGGATCGACACTCGTCAACCGCGGACGAGACAAAGATTAAATGTTTTTTTTGGCGATGCAACTTGCGGATAGATAGAAACGTAAACTTCAAGGATAGGCTTTTTGCTCAACATTGGTACAAGCGATATGCTCCATGAATAGGTGCGCCTGACTTAATTTTGTTAGTGTTTACTTACACCCTAGGTTAGGTTTAATCTGTTTTCGTGTTTAAGGAAAAAATGTGTATTTTGGACGAAGTGACCACAGGGATGATGGTGAAAAAAAAGTGAAAAAAAATTTCGCTGCTTAATTTTTGCACCTAATATTTGTGTGAAGAGGCGATTAGGTGTGCATCGCCTAAGAATTAGGAGGATAACAGTGGTAGCGAATAGCACTGTCTCTGTTGGCTAGGCGCCGTAATGATTCACCTATCTTTAGTTACTGACTGGTATATTTAGACCAGCTCTAAGCTCTTTATTTGAGCCTGAGTAATATAATTACTCCACCAGCACATCATCTCCCGGCGCTTTTCTAAGTAGTCTGCTCGGTTATAAGCAGCTCGTACTTCATTTTTGTCTTGGTGGGCGAGGGCTGCTTCAATAAGTACTGGCTCGAACTGCTGGTGGTCATTCAAAATGGTACTCGCCAGTGCCCTTAAGCCATGAGCAACAAGTCTTCCTTTGAATCCCATGCGCTTGATAGCTGCATTCGCCGTTTGCAGGTTGGTGTGAGTTCGAGGGTTTCTATCTGCTGGGAACACGTATTCACGATTACCGCTTATTGCACGCATTTTTTCAAGGATTTTTACTACTTGCGGCGACAACGGGATGCGATGCTCTTTGTTCATCTTCATTCGTTCTGCGGGGATGATCCATAGCTGTTTTTCCAAATCTATTTCATCCCATTTGGTTTTAGCCGCTTCATTCGGACGAGTCATCGTATGCAGCTGCCAAGCGATTAAACACCGTGTTGTGGTCTTGATGCTCGCATCATGCAGTGCAGAGAGAAATTCAGGCAACTCATCTTCTTTGATGGTCTTCATTGGGACTTTCTTTGGAGATGCAAAGGCCGAGCGAATACCCACCAGCCTATTGTGTTCAATGTATCCGGTATTAACAGCAAAATTCATGATGTCATTCAGCCGTTGGCATAGCCTTTTTACCGTTTCTAGGTTGCCTCTAGCGGCAATGGGGTTAATGGCGCTGATCGCCTGCTGCGCGTCAATGGAGTGGATAGGGTGCTTACCTAGTGCCGGGAAAATATGTAAAGAGAGTGAATTCCATACATTTTTTGCGTAGTCTGCTTTGACTTTACTCTTATGAACGTCAAACCATAGCTCGGCAATGCGTCGAAGCGTGTTCTCTCTTTTTTCGGCTTCTTGTTGGTAATGGCGGTCTCTTTGCTCTTTTGGATCGATGTTATCAGCTAGCAAAGCTCTCGCGTCTTCTCGTTTTTTCCTCGCTTGTGCTAGAGTAACTTCTGGATATTTACCAATGCTGATGTTTGTGCGCTTTTTGGTGTAGGGCTTTTGGTATTTGAACACCCAGCTTTTAGTACCGTTGGGCATCACGTTCAAATACAAGCCATAGCCATCTGCTAGGCTTTGCACTTTGTCAGTGGCTTTGGTGTTTTTGATTTGCGTGTCGTTTAATGGCTTAACTGTTTTTGCCATATGTACTATTCCCTGAAGGCCTTGATATATGGGGCTTTGACGCATCAATGTACTACGAGTTGGTGCGCTATGTACTAACTTAGTACATGGAATAGTACATAAAGAAGTGAATTCCAGCAAACGTGGGCGAACATTAAAGGCATTAAAAAACCCGCTAAGCCTTGAAACTCAACGGGTTTTTGAACGTTTTCGAACTTAATCGAACTCTAAAGTGGTGGAGCTGGGGGGATTTGAACCCCCGTCCGGAAAGCCTCGACCTTCGGTCCTACATGTTTAGTATCGTCTATTGGTTAACCTTTGAGTCTCGGACGAACACGATAAACAAAGGCGAGGCCGCTTAGTTTTAACCCTTCAACCCCGGCCAGGGTTTCCGTAGCGAGTCCGTGTAGGGTGACACTTCAGAACCGGGTCCACAGACATACACCGGAGAAGTGCTAGCGGGCTATTATGCCGCTAGAGCGTAGTTATCGTCGTTTGCGATTACTTTAAATGCGGCTTTTTTACGAGGCCAACCGCACCTCGACATGCACCTTAGGCTTCTTGAATCCCGTCGAATCCTAATCAGCCCCTGAAATACGTTTCAGTCCTTGAAGTATAACTGAGTCGGCGCCTACACCACAAGCAGGATATGAGAATTTGTTATAAATCAGGCTTGTTCGTCTAGTTACTGCACAATAAACGGCACTTTAGATGGCAAAATAGCCATTATCGACCGAGTAATGGCTAGTCTTCAGCCGTTTGTTCTGGCGTTGGCTCCTGCTCGTCAACTGGCAAAGGCCAGCCGCCAAGGGCTTGCCACTTGTTGACTATATAGCAAAATAGCTCGGCGGTGCGCTCGGTGTCATATAGGGCGCTGTGGGCCTGGGAGTTATCGAATTCGATGCCAGCGGCGCGACAGGCCTTGGCCAGCACGGTTTGCCCTAGCGCTAAGCCCGCCAGTGAGGTGGTATCAAAGCTAACAAAGGGGTGGAATGGGGTGCGTTTAATTTTGCAGCGCTCGATGGCGGCATTCAAAAAGCCGTGATCGAATGCGGAGTTATGAGCCACTACAACTGAGCGCTGACAACCGGCGTCCTTTTGCGCCTTGCGCACAAACTTACAAATGCTTTTCATCGCCTCAAGCTCGTCAACCGCGCCGCGCAGTGCGCAAAACGGGTCGATGCCGTTAAATTCGATGGCCGCCTGCTCAATATTGGCGCCTTCAAACGGGGCAATATGAAAATGCTCGGTTTGATCCAGGCTTAATACACCCTGGTCGTCCATTTTTAAGGTGGTGACGGCAATTTCCAGTAACGCATCGGTTTCTTTATTAAAGCCAGCGGTTTCAACGTCGATAACTACGGGAAAGAAGCCGCGAAAGCGTTGTGAAAAAAGAGGTTGTTGTGCGTCTGCCATCTATTTACTGCCCAAAGCCGATAAAGGTCGGCTATTATGGCAAAAACTCGACCCGGCCAACAGGGCTAAGGGAAAATTATTGTCGCCTCTTACCCAAGCTACCTCTAGTTAGTGGTATATAAATTGCTTGTGTTGTATTAGAGCCCAGAATCAAGAACCAAAATCTAATTTGATGTCAAAGAACCAACGAGGTGGTGACACCCATGATTAAGTTTAGCGCCATATTTATGGCACTTGTTGCCGCTACCAGTGTCGAGGCAGCGATGCGTACCTATACCGCCGATCCTCAATCATCGACCTGGCAGATGGTCGAAAATTCTCGCCTACAGTGTCAGCTTAATCATGCCGTGCCTTTTTATGGCGATGCGGTATTTCGCAGTGTTGCCAGCAAAAACAAAGATGTACGCTTTAATCTCGATATGGTGGTGCGCCCTAATAACTATGATGTCGCAGCCCTGGAATCGGTGCCCCCAAGCTGGCGCCCGGGTCAGCAAGGTAAGGCCTTGGCGTCGATGGAGTTGTTACGTCAGTTCGATGGCGAGCTCAGTAATGACACCGCCTGGCTGATGCTGACCGAGCTGGAAAAAGGCAATCAGCCAACCTTTTATTATCAGGATTGGCGCAATGAGCAAGACCGCATTGCGGTGGCCTTATCGGCAATAAATTTCCCCTCGGCTTACTGGTCATTTTTGCAATGTCGCGATGCTTTGCTTCCCTATAGCTTTGAAGATATTGCTTTTACGGTGATGAATTATAAGAAGAACTCCAGTGACTTAACCAAGTCATCGAAGCAGCGTTTGCAGCAAATTGGCGAATATTTAAAGCATGATAAAGACATAGAGTCGGTCACCATTGCCGCTTATACCGACAGCTACGGCGGGCGCTGGAATAACCTTGAATTATCAAAGCGTCGCGCCCAAGCTATTGCTGATTACATTAAAGAGTTGGGCGTGGATGAGGGTAAGCTGGTGACCACGGGGTTCGGGGAAAAGCGCCATATTGCGCCTAATGAAACCGTAATTGGTCGTGGCAAGAACCGCCGGGTGGTGATCCAAATAGCTAAACCTTAAAAGGTATTAGGGGCTCGGGATAAGTAAAAAGCCAGCGTGTTGCTGGCTTCTTTAGGCTTAGATATCGTTTGTGTTTTTATCGCTGACCATGGCGCTTACTTCAGTCCATTCGCCGCGCTGGTATACGGCAATACGCAGCGGGTGGCCGGCAACATTATAAAACAGGGTAAAGCGGTCGATATCGCTGGTGATCTTCAGCGGCTCACCCAGTTTGTCGCTATAGAAGGACTGCACTTGGCTGTCGCTAAGGCGAGTGAAACCGTCTAAGACCATAGGGTACTTCTTTTGTACCGTCATGCGGGTTTGAAAATCTTCTGGCAACGGCAAAATAGATAAGTCGGCGTTAGCCTGATGGCTGGCGACCATCAGCAGGCCTGCAAGTGTTAAGGTTGCTGCTCGACGAAGCGCGTTGTTCATGGTTTCACTCCATTTATATAAAATTATTAACCTGAATTGTAGGTTTAGGGCTTTATTCGCCTTATCCGTGCTAAGAGAATAAATAAGTTACAGCTCAAGCAGTTACTACTCCAGTTCAGGTTTATTACTTATCATATATAAAGTTAACCCATGTTTAACGAAAAATCATGTTATTTGTCCGCGTTTTAGGCCGCGGATAATAAATCGGGCCGGATGCAGGGCCTGATCAACACGCAAACTAACAGGAAGTGGCTCATCACACAGGCTGGCAACCAGCGCCTCGGCACAAATGGGCGCCGTACACAAACCGCGGGCTCCAAGGCCGGTAAACAGGTGCAAACCGCTAAACTCGTGCTCCAAGGGCTCAGCTTGCTGCCATACACCCACGCCCAGTTGTGGGAAGGCCTTCATATATTCATGATCTTGGGCATATTGACCAAAGAGCGGCAGGTGATCGCTCAAGGTGGCGCGAATGGCCGCCTTCGCGCCCTTGACTGTGCCTAACTCCTCGGTCCAATTACATTCACCATAAAAGTCGGCAAATTGTTGCCAGTTGGTGTCATTATCCTCGGCGCGAATATCCCGCTCTTTGGTGTCCTTGGTAAAGGTGGCGCCCATGCAATGCGCGCCTTGGCTACTTGGGGTGAAGTAACCCTTGTGGCAAAGCACGGTATTAAGTTTGCTTGAAGCCGAGCTAGTTTCCAGATGCGATACTTGCCCGCGCACGCTTTGCAGCGCTAAACCTTGACCCGGCAGCAGGCTGTCACTGTGCTCACCCATACAAATAAAGACATCGTCGAACGGGCCGTAGGTTTGCTGCTCACCATTTAGATACCATTGTCCGTCTTGTTGGCTCAAAGAGCGGATAGGGGTGTTAAAATTGAGCTCGTGCGCCACCTTTTTGCAAGCGGCATTCGTTAGCGCCTGTACAAGTTGCGGTGGGCTCAACCAGCCGCCTTGGGGGATAAACAGACCGCCATAAGGGATATCCACGGCCGCTAATTCGCTCGCTTGCTCGGCATCCACCTTATGGATAAGCCAGCTCGGCCAGTTGTCCTTGGCCACCAAGTTAGCGTGGCGTTTGCGCATCTCTTCTTTTACGCCTTGTAACAAGACGCCGCACCATTGGTGATCGAAGGCAAAACCTTCACTTAGCAATTGATCATACAAGCGTCTGGCGTAGGCAAAGCTGTGGGCAAAAAATTCGCTTGAGGGCGATACATCCGCCTGTAGATGTGGGTAGAGGGCACCCTGATTATTGTGCGACGCACCCTGGGCCAAATCGCCGTCGGCGCAAAACAAGGTGGCGGCGATATTACGGGCACTAAGACGATGCAGCAACAGGCTGCTGGCAATGCCGCCGCCGATAATGGCGACCTTATTTAAGGCGCGCGCCTGGCGCTGATAGGGAGCGGGGCAGTTGGCCTTTAATGTGGTTGCTGTCAGCTGACCGACAATCATCTCCCGTTTGCGGCCATAGCCCTTTACTTTTTTTACTTCAAAGCCGGCATCTTTCAAGCCGCGGCGGACAAAACCGGCGGCGGTAAAGGTGGCAAAGGTGGCCTGCTCGCGGCCTAAATGAGCCATGGCATCAAACAGGCTCTGCTGCCACATATCTGGGTTTTTGCTCGGTGCAAAGCCGTCTAAAAACCAGGCATCGACCAGTCCGGCGCTGCCATAATTAAGTTGAGCCAAGGAGTCTTTTACATCGCCTATCCATAAATCCAAGGTGACATTGCCAAAGTGCAGACGGTGGCAACCGGGCAGGGCATCTGGGTATTGAGCCAGTAATTGCTCGGCATATTTGCTCAACTGTGGCCAGTTGTTCAGGGCTTTGGTCAGGTCTTCTTTGCGAATGGGGAATTTTTCAAAAGAGATAAAATGCAGGCGCTCAGCCTTTTTTTCACTGCACTGGTTAAAGCGCTGCCAGGCATTAAGAAAATTAAGGCCAGTGCCAAAGCCGGTCTCGGCAATTACAAAATGTTTGCGAGGATGTGATTTTAGTCTCTCATCTATTTGATTATGCTGATAAAATACAAAGTCAGATTCGGCCAAGCCGTCTTCGTTGGAAAAATAAACATCGTCAAAGGCATCGGCTACCGGCGTGCCTGTGTCATTAAAATGGATAGTCGCGTGGGTGATCATGAA
Source organism: Pseudoalteromonas qingdaonensis (assembly GCF_038739665.1). Taxonomy (NCBI): domain Bacteria; kingdom Pseudomonadati; phylum Pseudomonadota; class Gammaproteobacteria; order Alteromonadales; family Pseudoalteromonadaceae; genus Pseudoalteromonas; species Pseudoalteromonas qingdaonensis. Next base: position 36,825 of record NZ_JBCGCU010000002.1, read on the forward strand.
GACTCAAGGCTTTTAACAGTTTGGCCGTTATTTTAACGTCTTTAGGGCGGCACGTATATTGTCACCAAAAGATCATCGCGGTGCGCTTGAAAAGTTCAGAGTACAGATGTACGCTGGAATGACCACTTAGTAGGACATTTACGCGTACACTACACGCAATTTAGGAATAAGCTAAGGTAAATTCTCATGAGAAGAGCCGTAATTACGGGTATCGGTGTGGTTTCAAGCATCGGTAATAATAAAGAAGAAGTATTAGAGTCTTTAAAAACGGGCAAAAGCGGTATCGCTTACAACCCAGAGTTTGAGGAATATAACCTTCGTAGCCAGGTTTCTGGCAGCATCGACTTAGACGTGAAAGAGCATGTTGATCGCAAAGCGTTCCGTTTTATGGGTGATGCGGCAGCCTATGCTTATATTTCTATGGCGCAGGCGATTGCCGATGCCAAACTAACGGATGAGCAAGTATCTAACGAGCGTACCGGCCTTATTGTTGGCTCGGGTGGCGGTTCATCTAAGTACCAGGTTGAAGCGGCAGACACCTTGCGCGAAAAAGGCGTTAAGCGTGTAGGTCCTTATATGGTTCCTCGTACTATGGCGAGCACCACTTCTGCGTGTTTGGCCACTCCTTTTAAAATTAAAGGCGTTAACTACTCAATCAGCTCGGCCTGTGCCACATCTGCGCACTGTATCGGTCACGCGGTTGAGCAAATCCAGCTGGGTAAACAAGATGTGATCTTCGCCGGTGGTGGTGAAGAGCTACACTGGACCCTGGCAATGGAATTCGACGCCATGGGCGCCTTGTCTACCAAGTACAACGAGACACCTGAAAAAGCATCACGCACCTATGACGCTAACCGTGACGGTTTCGTTATCTCTGGTGGTGGCGGTATCGTAGTTGTTGAAGAGCTAGAGCATGCCCTTGCTCGTGGCGCGCACATCTACGCTGAAATCACAGGTTACGGTGCTACTTCTGACGGTTACGACATGGTAGCCCCTTCGGGTGAAGGTGCGGTACGTTGTATGCGCCAAGCCATGCAAGATTTGGACACGCCGGTTGATTACCTGAACACGCACGGCACTTCAACGCCTGTAGGTGATGTAAAAGAGCTGGGTGCGATTCAAGAAGTATTCGGTGGTAACTCACCTGCTATCAGTGCAACCAAGGCGATGACGGGTCACGCTCTGGGCGCGGCTGGTGTACACGAAGCAATTTACTCATTGCTAATGCTTGAGAACAACTTCGTAGCACCGTCTATCAATATCGACGAGCTGGATGAGCAGGCACAAGGCCTGGACATTGTGACCGAGCGTCGCGATGTTGAGCTTAATACTGTAATGTCTAACAGTTTCGGTTTTGGTGGCACTAACGCGACCTTGGTAATGAGCAAGTACAAGGCTTAATACCGACCTAAGTTTGCCCAAAAAGCCACGCATTGCGTGGCTTTTTTGCTTTGTGGCAGCAGCATGATTAAAATAGCGCTCCGCTCTTGTCGCTAGGGTCTGTTTATCTTTGCGGTTTACTTTATGTTCAATCTAAACGCATTCTGATGAATATAATCACTGATTTATGCGGTCAAATTCATCCATGAAGCTTGGTTACATCGCGCATCCATGCGCTCACCTCGCTAAGCTGCGAAGCATTGCTTCGGTCTTGCTCGCCTATGTTCATAGCGAGTAACACAGAGCAGGATGCGTTTAGATGAACCCGTAGGGCAGCGTTTGTAGCGCATTTCTACTGTGTTGTTACATGTTTATGTAGAATAACTACACCACACATGTGCCGCCTTGTATAAATACACTACAAACTGCTGCAGAAACGAACAACAAAGGTCAACAGACCCTAGGATAAATAATGAAAATATTAGCAGACCAAAATATGCCCCTTGTGGATGCCTTTTTTGCCCCTCTGGGCGAAATTGAGCGATTCGATGGCAGGGCTTTGACCCCCGAAATGGTCAAGGATGCGGACGTATTACTAACGCGCTCGGTGACCCAGGTTAATGCCAACTTGCTGGCGCAAAATACCAGCTTAAAGTTTGTCGGCACCGCCACCATAGGCGTGGATCATATAGATCAGGACTATCTGGCCGAGCGCCAAGTGCCTTTTGCCAGTGCTCCGGGCTGTAATGCAGTGGCCGTGGCCGAATATGTGCTTAGCGCTGTGTTTGCTTTGGCGCAAGAGCAGCATTTTTCTCTGTTCGACAAAACCATCGCTATTGTTGGTGTGGGCAATATCGGCCAATGTCTGGCAGATAAACTTGGGGCTATCGGCGTGAAAACTCTTTTGGTTGACCCACCGAGGCAGGCGCGCGGTGATATGGGTGACTGGCACAGCCTGGAAACAGCCCTGGCCGAGGCCGATATCATCACCTTTCATGTGCCCCTGGTTAAAGACGGTGAGCATTGCACCTATCATTTACTCGATAAGCAGCGCATCGATGCTTTGGCCGAGGGTAAAATACTGATCAATGCCAGCCGTGGTGATGTGATAGACAATCAGGCCCTGTTAGCACGTCAACAAGCCGAGGATGATTTATGCTTGGTGTTGGATGTGTGGGAAAACGAGCCGGATATTCTCGAAGAGCTGTTGCCTTATGTAGAGCTGGCAACCGCGCATATTGCCGGACATACGCTGGAGGGCAAGGGCCGTGGTACCTTGATGCTGTATCAAGCCCTGTGTCAGCACCTGAATATTGAACCAAGCAGTGATTTAACTCAGCACTTGCCAACACCAAGCCTGACTCAGCTTACTCTAAGTGAGAGCTGGAGTAAGGAGGAGCTTGGCGCCCTGGTTCACCTAATTTACGATGTGCGTCGTGATGACGCCATTTTACGTGCCCAACTGCATAGCCATGGCTTTGATCTGTTGCGCAAAACCTATCCGGTTCGCCGCGAGCTCAGCACCTTGACGCTCAGCGGTAATAACCCTTACCTGAGCGCCTTGGCAGCGTTTGGGTTTAGTATTTAACGCCTTGAGGAAGAGATATGTCGCAAAAATATAATGTCGCGGTATTGGGTGCCACTGGTTTAGTGGGTCGTCAAATCATAGAGACCTTGGCGGAGAGAAAATTTCCGGTTGATCAACTGTTTCCATTGGCGAGCAGCCGCTCAGCGGGTGAAGAGATTGAATTCAACGGCGAAACCATTGAAGTGCTTGATGTTGAACAGTTCGACTTTGCCAATGCGCATATTGGTTTGTTCTCGGCCGGTGGCAGTGTTTCTGAAAAATACGCGCCCATCGCGGCAGAAGCTGGCTGTGTGGTTATCGACAATACCTCACAATTCCGTTACGACTATGATGTGCCTCTGGTTGTGCCGGAAGTGAATGCGGCCAGTCTGGCGGATTTCCGTAACCGTAATATTATTGCCAACCCAAATTGTTCAACCATTCAGATGCTGGTGGCGCTCAAGCCAATTTACGATGCTTACGGCATTGAACGTATTAACGTCTCTACTTATCAGGCGGTGTCGGGTGCAGGTAAAGAAGCGGTTGATGAGCTGGCAAAGCAAACCGCTAACCTGATGAATGGTCGCCCACTGGACAATAAGGTTTTCACTAAGCAAATGGCGTTTAACGTTATTCCGCAAATCGATGCCTTTGAAGACAACGGCTATACCCGCGAAGAAATGAAAATGGTGTGGGAAACCCAGAAGATCCTCGGTGATGAAACCGTGATGGTGAACCCAACGGCGGTGCGTGTGCCGGTATTCTTCGGTCATGCCGAGGCTATTCATTTAGAAACCCGCATGCCTGTGGACGTTGAGCACGTTAAGCAGTTATTGCAGGACGCCCCGGGTGTTGAGCTTATCGAAGATGAGCATGATTACCCAACGCCGGTATCCGATGCTAGCGGCAACGACAGTGTTTTTGTTGGCCGTGTACGCCAGGATATTTCTCATCCCCATGGCTTAAATATGTGGGTAGTCAGTGATAACACCCGTAAAGGTGCGGCTACCAACAGCGTACAGATTGCCGAAGAGCTGATCGCTCATTATTTTTAAGATCATCGGCGCAGGCTGTTGGTCTTTGCCTTGTAGGTCGGTCTTTGCCGCCATGGATGGCGGTAGTAGAGCAATGCAGGAGCACATTGCCGAAAGGTCGACAAAAGGTGCCACAAACAAGATGTCGGTGCAGAGCACCGACCCAAAAGAGAGCGGCCAATGGCCGCTTTTTTTATACATATCAAGCGCTTCTTTATAGCTTTAAATTGCCTAACTGGCCGTGGATATTCACTTATATCTGGTTTATAGTTTGCAGGTGGAATAATACTTGCTGTTACTTGCCATAAATCGCAATAAAGCACAAAAATAACAACGAATCGTCAAAAAATGCTCGTTTGCCCACAGCCCTGCAAATACAGCACTTAACGTTAGTAAAGGAAAAGCATGCGCTCTCTAGTTACCCTGTTTTTTTTACTCCTGGCCCTGAGCCACGCCGGTGCCAGTGCGCAAAGCACCGAGATCCGCGGCCCGAAAGAGGCTGATAATAGTGAGCAAAGCCGTGCTATCGGGCCTATAAAGCCAAGTGATACCCTGTGGCGCATTGCCGCCAAGGTACGTCCCGATAATTCGGTGACCATGTATCAGGTGATGGTGGCCTTATATGAAAAAAATCCAAACTCCTTCTTAGATAACAATCTTAACCATATGCGTGATGGTGCCTATTTACAGATACCATCGATGCGGGAAATTCGCACTATTGACCCGCGTCAGGCCAAGGCCAAGTCGGAGCTAGACGATAAGCTGTGGAGTAACATTAAAGACAGCAAAACGAGTGCTTCAGCTGTGCCAGCGAGTACGGCGCGTCAACAACAAGCGGCTCAAGCAAAACAAGAATTGGAATTAGAACTGGAACGACTTAAGCAAGAGCAAAGTGAACGCTTAGTTGAGTTACAGCAGCAGCTGAGCACTTCGCTCAGCCATGCCGAGTCTATTTTGATCGACAATGATCGTCTGCGAGCGCAATTACAGAAAATCACCGAGCAGCTCACTCAAGTTCAGGCGCAGCTCGATGAAAAAGACGCCGAGTTGCAGCAACAGTTGCAACAATTTATGGCCGAACGTCAGGCCATGGCGCGACAACAGCAAATTCAACAAGAGCAAAACGCCAGCTGGTTTAATGCCTTACCCGGCTGGTTGAGCTTACTGCTAATGATGACGCTGCCAGCTTTAGCCATTTTGGCGCTGGTGGTGATGTTCTTGAAAAAGCGTGGCAAGGAAGAAGCTCCTAACCCAGCCGCAGAAGAGCAATCAACCGCCGTGTCACAGCCAGTTGCAGTGGCTGAGTCCTTAAACGGGCTGGACGAGTTGGATTTGACTCAGGATGACGACTCTCTTGAAGACCTGCCTTTAGAAGAGCCATTTGAAAAATCATTCGATGATACTCTTGATGAGCCCTTAGATGACTTCCTTGATGAGCCGCTGGATGAACCTTTGGACGAGGTGTTTTCCGAGCCGGGTATACAGCTCGATGAACAGAGCGATGATGTCCTCTATGGTGATAATAGCGATGCCAAAAATATAGACTCCTTGTTAGGGCAGGATGAGTTAGATGATCTGCTTGCCGATGATGTCAAAGAAACGTTTAGCTCTGAAGAAGAGGTATTGCAGCAGAATTTTGATTTATCAAGTCTTGATGCCGACACTGACAATGAATCATTGGACGATAGCCTAGATGCGCTAAGCGATGCTGAAATCGATGATTTATTCGCCACCGAAGCGAGCGCGAGCGATGAGCTGGATATTGACGACTTGCTCGATGATTTGCCCCAAGAAGATGACATTGATTTTGATGCAGAAGATGAGCTTTTGGTTGAGCCTTCAGTCGAGCCGGCGCCTTCAGCCGATCAAGTACCTTCAGCCGAGCCAGAGCCTTCAGCCGATCAAGTGCCTGAATTGGTGGAAGACCTTGCCGATGAATTCGATATTGATGATTTGTTGGATGAAGTTCAGGGCGAAGAAATTTCAGGCGAAGAAGACGAGCTTTTAACCGAACTTCTACCAGAAGATTTACCCGAGCATGCAGCACTGGCCGAAGATGAGTTTTTACCTGAGGATTTACCGGCGCCTTTAGCCGATCTAGAACCTTCAGCAGAGCAAGCGCCTGAATTGGTGGAAGACCTTGCCGATGAATTCGATATCGATGATTTGCTGGACGAAGTTCAGCAAGGCGAAAACCCGCTGGATGAGCTAGAAGAGCAAGAAGAGAAAAAGTTAAGCGAGACTGATAAGGCTGAACTGAATGCGCAGCCGCTTGAGGATGAATTGGGCGATGCGCTTGCCTTGGGCGATGATTTAGATGCCGGGGACGATCCTCTGGCTCAACTTGATGAGCTTTTTGAAGAACAAAGTAGTGCCTTACCTGAGACTTCATCCGAGCTCTCAGCAGAGCCTGCAAGTGAAGCATTATCTGCTGACAGCTTGGGCGAGTCGTTGGATGTGTTGGACTCTGATGCGGACGACACCGCTTTAGAAATCGACCTGGGTGATGATCCTCTGCTGGCGGACGATGACTTGGAAGAGCAAACAAACCTTGAGTCTTTCGATGAGCAAGTTGACTTAGGTGATGTGGACAACCCCAGCGCGCAGCTTGAGGATTATCCAGAGCTGGAAATGGACGAGCCTTTTAGTAGTGCCACCGAGCAGCAGCTAAGCGAGGCCATGGCCGAAAACGACGGCTTTGATATCGATGCTATGTTGACGGCGGAGTACGATGAAGACTCGGCCCTTGACGATGAGCAAGTGAATGAAGATTTCCTTGCCGACTTAAGCGAAACAGACTTCGACGCCATGCTTGATGAATTGGCAGAGTCGCCGACTCAGCCACTGGAGCGGGATGATATAGCCGGTGATCTGGACTTGCAGGCATTATTGCATGATGCGGATGACGACCAGGCCAGCAGTGACGCCGCTGGCGATGAACAAGCGGGCACAGAAAACGCGACTATGGCAGGGGAAACGTCGGCTAAAGATCAGGCCGACGCCTATGTGGATATCGATGACTTGCTAGCGCAAAGCGACGAAGCCGAGCTTGATGATGAACCCTATAAAGACGCCAATATGGATGTGGGTTTGGGTGAGTTCGATGATTTACTCGAAGACACCCCTAAGACCGATGTTGATACCCAAGATGGTGGTTTTAGCGCCAAGCTGGACTTGGCCCGTGCCTATTTGGAAATTGATGATGTTGACTCGGCACTAGAGGCGCTGCAAGAGGTGCTTGATAATGGCCCACAAACCTTGCAGCAAGAAGCCCAGGCATTGAAAGAGCGGTTAACAAACTAAGCCGCCTTGACATGATTACTAACCCTTAAAAAGCAGCCCATGGCTGCTTTTTTTGTCACCGCCGGTCTATACCAATTCACTTAAATAGCTAATCATTCTAGCGGGCTAAATATCATGATCACTGTGTTGGCATTTTTCTATGTAGAATAACTACATAAGTAAAATTCCGCCTTATGTTCAAATCATTTATCCAGCGCTATCTCTGCTCACATACTTAACAGAATTGGTATTAGCTATTTAGGGCCAGAGCAGATAAAATGCCGAAAATTTTGCAAACGAAAAGAGTGTCAATGCGCGTCGCGTTAGGAATTGAGTATAACGGTGCTCGCTACAGTGGGTGGCAGCGTCAGTCCCATGTCAACAGTATTCAGCAAGAAATTGAAACGGCCTTATCGCGAATTTGCGATCATCCGGTTGAGATCACCTGTGCCGGGCGCACCGATGCCGGTGTCCATGCCACGGGCCAGGTTATACACTTTGATACCCACGCCAAACGCGATATGGGCGCCTTCACCCTGGGCATGAATTCGCAGCTGCCCGATGATATAGCCGTGCGCTATGCTATGCAGGCTGATGATGAATTTCATGCCCGCTTTAGTGCCACCGCCCGCCGCTATCGTTATGTGATTTACAATCATCCTTATCGCCCGGGAATTTTACGCTCTGGCGTGACTCATTATCATCAGCCCCTTGATGCCGAGCGCATGCATGCGGCTTGTCATTATATGCTCGGTGAGCAAGACTTTACCTCCTTTAGGGCGGTGCACTGCCAGTCCAATACGCCGTTTCGCAATATTCATCATCTTAATGTTGAGCGAGTGGGGGACTATATAGTCATAGATATCAAGGCCAATGCGTTTTTGCACCATATGGTACGTAATATCACTGGCTGTTTAATGGACATAGGCGTGGGCGCACAGGAGCCGGATTGGATGCAGCACTTGTTGCAGCTTAAAGACCGCACCCAGGCCAGCGCTACCGCCAAGCCAAATGGTTTGTACCTGGTGGATGTTGATTATCCCGAGAAGTGGCAAATACCTTCTACCCCTTTGGGGCCGCTGTTCCTACCCAATAATTAGGGGAAAAATAGCGTCAGTTTTTTGATGTATTTAGTTCATACAAAAGTTTGACTGGTCGCTGTGATAGACTACACCGACCAGTTTTTTATATCTAAGCAACTAAATTCATGTTTTAATTGTTCTAATTTATCGGCTAATTTTGGGGTGGTGCATCCGCCTCGCTACTAACAAGCATTAAGAGAGTTGCAAATGAGCTGGTTAGAAAAGATCTTACCAAAAACAACCAAGTCTTCGGGCAAAAAAGAGATCCCTGAGGGCGTTTGGGCTAAATGTACTTCGTGTGACGCCATCCTGTATAAGGCTGAGCTAGAAAAATCGATGAACGTGTGTCCTAAGTGTGATCACCACATGCGTATCACCGCACGTAAGCGTCTGGAGCTATTCTTAGACGACGCCGGTCGCACCGAGTTGGGCGCTCAGCATGAGCCTAAAGATGTCTTGAAATTCAAAGACTCGAAAAAGTATTCAGATCGCATCAGCGCTGCACAAAAGAGCAGCGGTGAGAAAGATGCCCTGGTTGCCATGAAAGGCCAGCTTAAGGGTATTCCTGTTGCCGCAGTATCCTTTGAATTTGCCTACATGGGTGGTTCAATGGGCTCGGTAGTGGGCGCACGCTTCGTTGAAGCCGTGAATGTGTGTTTAGAGCACAACATGCCACTGGTGTGCTTCTCTGCTTCCGGCGGCGCGCGTATGCAAGAAGCCCTGATGTCATTGATGCAGATGGCGAAAACCAGTGCTGCACTGGCGAAAATGAGCGAAAAAGGCCTGCCATTTATCTCGGTACTGACCGACCCAACCATGGGTGGTGTATCGGCGTCATTGGCTATGCTAGGTGACGTTAACGTGGCTGAGCCAAAGGCACTTATCGGCTTTGCTGGTCCGCGCGTAATTGAGCAAACTGTACGTGAAACCCTGCCTGATGGTTTCCAACGCAGTGAGTTTTTACTTGAGCACGGTGCCATCGACATGATAGTTGACCGCCGCGAAATGCGTGACACCTTAGCGCGTCTGCTGGCCAAGTTAATGAACTTGCCTTCTACCGAACAAGAGCATAGAGTAGCGTAAATTTCTCGGCAATCTAGAAACTTACCTATGTCAGATTCGAAACCGAGCCAATCGTCTAGCCTAGATGATTGGCTTTGTTATTTAGAGCAGATCCATCCTGCCAACATTGAAATGGGCCTTGAGCGCGTTCAGCGCGTGGCAGAGCAAATCGGCCTGCTTGATACCCGCAGCAAAATCATTCTTATCGCTGGCACCAACGGCAAGGGCACCACAGCACAATGCTTAGAAGCGCTCCTATTAGCCCAGGGCTACAGCGTTGGCACCTATGCCTCGCCGCACCTTATTCGATACAACGAGCGGGTGCGTATTAACGGCGCCGAGCTTGATGACCAAATTCATGTGGATGCCTTTAACGCGCTTGAACAAGGGCGAGGGGATACTGCACTTACCTATTTTGAATACGGCACCTTAGGGGCGCTGCACATTTTTAAGCGCATGGATGTGGATTATGTGCTGATGGAAGTAGGCCTAGGCGGGCGTTATGATGCCACCAACATAGTCACTCCAATTGCCAGCGTGATCACCACTGTGGATCTCGACCATAAAGAATACCTAGGCGATACCCGCGAATTAGTGGGCTATGACAAGGCCGGTATTTTCCGCACCGGTGTGCCTGCTATTGTTGGTGATTTGGATATTCCGCATACGGTAGTTGATTACGGCAAGGAAATTGGCGCTGACCTTTGCTTATCTCGCCGTGACTTCCATTTCAGTGAAGATGAAGTCACCTTTAGCTGGCAAATGGACGACTATGATCTGTGCTTTGCGCAACCGGCTATTCCGGCGCAAAATGCCGCCACGGCGCTGAGCGTACTTTATAAGCTCGACCTGCTACCGGATATTACTGTGGCAGCCGATTGCCTAAAGGCCCTTAAGGTCACCGGACGTTTTCAAACCTTGAGCGAAAAGCCTTTGATAGTCACGGATGTGGCTCATAATCGCGAGTCTGCGCGTTTTCTCGCCAAGCGTTTACAATCCTTTAAGCAACAAGGGCTTAGTATTTATGCTATCGTTGGTATGTTGGCCGACAAAGAGCATGCCGATGTTATTGAAGCGATGAAGGGTGCGGTGGATTATTGGCATGTGACGACCTTGGATAACCCCAGGGGCACACAGGCCGAACAATTGGCGCAGACGCTAGATAAGCAAGTCAGTGTAGCCGGCGCCCATAATAGCGTTAGCGATGCCATTGAGGCGGTTTTACCACAACTTTGCGAGCAAAGCCTTTTGATTATTTTCGGATCGTTTTACACTGTGGCAGAAGCAATCACATTTTTTGAGAGTTAGGGGCTGTAAGAGTGAACTCAGGGTTTGTTAACCGTTTGATCGGAACCACTATTGTAGTTGTTGCCGCTATTGTTTTTATTCCTAATATTTTGGATGGCGACAAGGTGCGGTATAAGGAAGGCTTTAAAGCCATACCCGAACGCCCTGAGTTCAAGTCTATCGACTTACAGCAGGCCTTGTCTGACAAGGCCGATATGGCTCCTTTACCCAAAGATGAAAAAATAGAAGAAATAGCCCCAGACGATGAAAAACTTGCCGCTGGCTCCACTGAGGGCTCGGTTGAAAACTCGGCCGATAAAACAGCTGGCGACCCGGCGCCACAGCCAAAGGCGCAGCAGATCGACTCAGGCAAGGGCGTAGAAAGTAGCACAGAAAACACTACAGTGGCGGTTTCCATACTGACCAAGGATGAACCCCTGGAGCGCCCCAAACAAAGTGGCCTGACGCAAATGGCCTACGTGGTGCAACTGGGTGCCTTTTCTCGCAAAGCCAGTGTTGATGCCTTGATGGCCAAGCTTAAGAACAATGATTTTAAGGTCTTTACCCGCGAGGTTAAAACCGCCAACGGCACCTTGACTAAGGTGTTAGTAGGGCCGGAATTAAGCAAGGAAAAGCTTGAGCAGCAACTGCCCAAGTTACAAAAGCTGACCAATTTACAAGGTCGTATCACCCAGTTCCAAGTAACAAAATGATCTGGTATTTAACGCCTCGCTCCGCTAGAATGCGCCCCAAATTAACGACTAGTGGTTATTATGATCTGGGTTGATTACGCCATTGCCGGCATTATTGCACTGTCTACCATTATTGGCTTAGTGCGAGGCTTTATCAAAGAGTCTATGTCGCTGGCCGTTTGGGCCGCCGCGTTTTTTGTATCCAGTATCTTTTACCCCTATTTAGCTTCCTACCTAACCAATATTTCAGAACCCCTTTTAAGAAATGCCGCAGCGATAGCCATACTGTTCTTCTCTACGCTGTTGTTGGGTGGCTTGTTAAATTACATCTTAGGCGAGTTGGTGCAGCGCACTGGTTTGTCGGGTACCGATCGCGTGTTTGGAATCGTGTTTGGTGCCTTGCGTGGCGTGTTGGTCGTCAGCGCCATTCTATTCTTTCTCGATGCCTTTACCGGAGCCCCAAATACAAACTGGTGGAGCGCATCTCGACTTATCCCTGAATTTGGCTTTGTGATCGAGTGGTTTTTTGACTACCTCGAGAACAACTCAAGCTTTTTAAATTCAGCTAACCGTTAATCGGCGAGGAAAATTTTAATGTGTGGTATCGTTGGTATAGTCGGAACATCGCCTGTTAATCAGGCCTTGTATGATGGCTTAACTGTTTTGCAACACCGCGGTCAGGATGCGGCGGGTATTATTACGATTGAGGACAATACCTTTAGTCTGCGCAAGGCCAATGGCTTAGTAAAAGATGTGTTCCATACAAGACACATGAAGCGCCTACAAGGTAACATCGGCCTGGGTCATGTGCGTTACCCAACCGCAGGTACCTCAAGCTCAGCGGAAGCCCAGCCTTTCTACGTGAACTCGCCATTCGGTATTGCCATGGCTCACAATGGTAACCTGACCAACGCCGAGCAGCTAAAAGAGCAGCTGTTCAACGAAGCGCGCCGTCATGTAAATACCACCTCGGACTCCGAAATCCTGCTAAACGTGCTTGCTCATGAACTAAGCAAGTGCGACAAGCTGAAATTAGCCGCAGAAGATATTTTTACGGCGATTTCAGAGGTGAACTCTAAGGTTATCGGTGGTTATGCCACTATCGCCATGATCATCGGCCACGGCATGGTGGCGTTTCGTGACCCGCATGGTATTCGTCCGCTTATCTTTGGTAAGCGCGAAACTGAAAAGGGCACAGAGTACATGTTCTCATCAGAGAGCGTGGCGCTGGACACGGACGGTTTTGAAGTTATCCGTGACGTAGCTCCGGGTGAAGCCATTTATGTAACCGAAGACGGCCAGTTGTTCTCGCAATTGTGTGCCGATAAGTCGGTTTGCAACCCATGTCTTTTTGAATTCGTTTACTTTGCCCGTCCTGACTCAACTATCGATAATATGTCGGTTTATGCTACCCGCGTAAACATGGGTACCAAGCTGGGCGAGAAGATCAAACGCGAATGGTCTGATAAGGACATTGACGTGGTGATCCCAATTCCTGAGACTTCATGTGACATCGCTTTGGAAATTGCTTCTGTACTTGAACTTCCTTACCGTCAGGGCTTTGTGAAGAACCGTTATATCGGCCGTACCTTCATCATGCCGGGTCAGGAACTGCGTAAAAAGTCGGTACGTCGTAAGCTCAATGCCATTGCCCGAGAATTTAAAGGCAAAAACGTATTATTGGTTGATGATTCAATCGTGCGCGGCACCACTTCAGCCCAGATCGTTGAAATGGCCCGTGAAGCCGGCGCTAAGAACGTTTACTTTGCCTCAGCGGCACCGGAAGTACGCTTCCCGAACGTTTATGGTATCGATATGCCTTCAGCTGCCGAGCTGATCGCTCATGGTCGTGAAGTAGAAGACATCAATGCCAGCATTGGCGCCGATGGCCTTATCTATCAATCACTGGAAGATCTGGTTGCTGCGGTATCGCAGGAGAACCCGGAAATCACCCGTTTTGAAACCTCGGTTTTCGACGGTAACTATGTGACAGGTGATATCGACCAGGATTATCTAAATCGTATCGACGAGCTACGTAACGACTCGGCCAAGTCTGGTCGTGAAAAGGCGATGTCGGCAAACTTGGAAATTCATAACCAAGACGATTAAGCGAATAGAGATTAAAAAAGGAGCCTTTGGCTCCTTTTTTATTGCTTAAAATTATTGCTAGCGGCTGAAGGCGGCTAACTAAAGACAGGTGAAACTATGCCGTTGGTCCATAAAATAGCGGTCGCCGCGAGGATAATCACCAAGAGCACCAGGCCGCAGGTCACCACAGAGCTGGCATAAATAAAGCCGCGCTCATGGGGAATATGCATCAAAATCGGCACGCCGGTATAAAGCAAATACACCGAATAGCTTAGCGCTACCAAGCCAACGCAGACAATAAACCATAAGGTCGGATAGAAGGCCGCAAAGGCCGCCATAAATACCGGCGTTGAGGTATAAGCTGCAAGCTCAAGTGTTTGCGTAAAGGTCGGCTCGGCGCCAAAGGTTTTTGCCATCCAATGAGCCAAATAGGCCAGCGCAAATACGCCGGCAATCAAGGCCACATACATGGCGCCAGCAATAAGCAGGGCACTGTCGTGAGTCAAATAGACAGGATCGCCAGCGCCTATGCTCCAACCTAGATGAACCGCCGAATAATAACCCATGATACTGGGGATCAGGGCGATAAGTAGAATGTGCGATAAGCTGTAAAGTAGACTTTCGTGACGGTTGTCGATGGTTTGCCACTCTTCAACCGGATGGGCGTACAAGCCCCAAAGATGATTTAGAATCATATAGTTACCCCTTAAATAAACTGGTTTTTGGCTGTATTATTTTTCACCAGCACTCATCTATGTATCGTCCAGAGCTTGAGGTTTGTCAAGAAAGTCCCCCCGCGCGATGAATATGGTAAAATAGCGCCAATTACCAAGACATTGATTAAAGTTATGTTGGCCAAGTACCAAGACTTATTAGCACCCATTCATTCTTTTTTGCGTTGTGAAACACCGCAATCCTGGGTTGAGGAAGCAAAAAAGCCGGAAAATCTGCGCATTATTCTGACCGATCACCTGATCTGTGAACTTAAAGCCGCGCAGAGCGCCATGTTTTTAATCCGCCGTTATGCGGTGGACGAGCAAAGTGGTGAGGCCTTGTTGCAGTGGCTTAAGCCTTATGAAGACTTCACCTATCGCCAAGTCGGCGATTGGCGCGCTCTTGCCGATCATAATAAGCTCAACAAATCCATGATCCCCAAATCCAGCGTACCTTACGGCCAGGAACTCATAGATAAAATGGTGCTTTTGATAAAAGAAGAATTGCACCACTTTTATCAGGTGCTGGAGATCATGCAGGAATGCGGTATCGACTACGATAAAATCACCTCCAGCCGTTATGCCAAGGGGTTATTGCGCCATGTACGCACCTATGAGCCCCAGGCTTTGACTGACAAGCTGATCTGCGGTGCCTATATAGAAGCGCGCTCATGCGAGCGTTTTGCCATGTTGGCGCCCCATGTGGATGCGCGTCTGGGTGAGTTTTATGTATCCCTGCTGCGCTCTGAAGCGCGTCATTATCAGGATTATTTGACCCTGGCTTCAGCTCTCGCCGGTGAGGATATTTCCGAGCGCATCGAATTTTTTGGTGAGGTTGAAGCGGAGTTAATTGCTTCGCCGGATGAGGATTTTAAGTTTCACAGTGGCGCGCCCGTTGCCGCTTAGTACCTAAACTAAAAGCGCCTAACAAAAGCAAAAAAGCCCAAGCGTTAATAGTGCTTGGGCTTATCGTTTTTTCGGTGTGAGCTATTTAAAGTAAAGGCGCTCGCGCTCATGGCCATGGCACAAGGTCAGGCCGCTAGCATCAGCCACTATGTAGGAGCTGTGCTCATACCAATCACCCAGTACCACTCGGGTTTTACCGCCGTGGTCATGAATGGCGGGGCGGTGGGTGTGGCCGTGTATCATCAGCTCCACCTTATGCTCAGCAAAGGTATCCAGTACCGCACCAGGCTCGACATCTAAAATCTCAGCGCGTTTGTTTTGCTGGCTCATTTTACTCTTAATACGCGCATTGCGGGCAACGCGGCGGCGATACCAAAGCGGCATGGCCAGCATTAATCTCGGCCACCACCAACCGCGCGACTTGCGGCGAAACTTTTGATATTCGATATCCTGGGTGCACATTTCATCGCCATGGAGCAGCACCACTTGTGTGCCATAGAGGTCGATTACGCTTTGCTCGGGCAGTAAAGTCATGCCCGCCTGGGCTGCGTATTTCTTGCCGAGCAGAAAGTCACGGTTGCCATGAATAAAGTAGACCTTTACGCCGCTATCACTTATCGCTTTTAATCTTATGGCAATATCATCGCTCAGTGGCTCATTGGCATCATCACCCACCCAGACCTCGAAAAAATCACCGAGAATATAAAGCGCATCCACATCTGCATTTATATGGGTGTCTAAAAACTCAAAGAAGGCGGCGGTGATATCTGGCTGAGCGGCGCTCAAATGCAAGTCGGAAATAAACAGCGTACGTTTCATGGGGCCCTTATTAGGGTCTGTTGACCTTTGTTGTTTGTTTCTGCAGCAGTTTGTAGTGTACGGCACATGTGTGGTGTAGTTATTCTACATAAACATGTAACAACACAGTTGAAATGCGCTACAAGCGCTGCCCTACGGGTTCATCTAAACACATCCTGCTCTGTGTTGCTCGTTATGTACATAGAATGACTATGCAGCATAACGAGCGTCGTGATCAGAATGCGTTTAGATTGAACATAAAGTAAACCTAAAAGATAAACAGACCCAAGAAAAAGCGCGGCTGAGCCGCGCTTATTAAAGTATTACTCGACAGTAACCTTAGTGATCACCACGTCTTCAAGTGGTACATCTTGGTGGAAGCCAGCAGAGCCTGTGGCTACGCCTTTGATCTTCTCTACTACGTCCATGCCTTCAACAACTTCGGCAAATACACAGTAACCCCAGCCTTGCGACGTCTCGCTGCTGAAGTTTAGGAAGTCGTTGTTGTTTACATTGATAAAGAACTGAGCGGTGGCCGAATGTGGATCCGGCGTACGCGCCATGGCTACCGTGCCCACTTTGTTGCTTAGGCCGTTGTTGGCTTCGTTATCAATTGGGTCTTGCACAGACTTTTGGTCCATACCTGGGGTAAAACCACCACCTTGGATCATAAAGCCATCGATAACACGGTGGAAAATAGTGCCATCGTAAAAGCCTGATTTGGCGTAGTTTAAAAAGTTGGCAACTGTTTTAGGTGCTTCTGCTTCAAATAGCGCCAGCTTGATGGTGCCCATATTGGTTTCTAATACAACCATGATGATTCTCTATGTATTGAGGTAAAAGATTATTTTATCCCACGGTGGCGAAACTCTCAATTGACTAAGGGAGGATAGGGCCATTAAGTCCTTTAATTTTGTTGGTTTTGGTCTTTTGTTCGGTGGCGGCCTGCCCAGTGCGGTGGTAAGATAGCGCCATTAATATAACCGATAGGATCCCCTTGTAATGTTGCAGATATACAACACACTTTCACGTCAAAAAGAACACTTTGAGCCCTTGAATGCCAATAAAGTGGACATGTATGTGTGTGGGATCACCATTTACGATTATTGCCACGTTGGCCACGCCCGTACTTATGTGTCGTTCGACGTGATGAACCGTTACCTTCGCTACCTTGGCTATGACGTCACCTATGTGCGCAACATTACCGATGTGGACGATAAGATCATTGCTCGTGCCAATGAAAACAAAGAGCCTATCGATGCGTTAACCAAGCGCATGACGGCTTCCATGCATGAAGACTTTGCAGCCCTAAATATTTTGGCGCCGGATATCGAGCCTACGGTAACGGGTCATATGGATGACATTATCGCCATGATCGAGCGCCTTATTGCCAAAGAGCATGCCTATATCGCACAAAGTGGCGACGTGCTGTTCGATGTGTCCAGCTTTAATGACTACGGCAAGCTATCACAGCAAGACCTAGAGATGCTACAGGCCGGTGCCCGTGTCGAAGTTGCCGAAGGTAAAGACGATCCTTTGGACTTCGTGCTATGGAAAAAAGCCAAGGCCGGTGAGCCAAGCTGGTCATCACCTTGGGGTGAAGGTCGCCCAGGCTGGCATATCGAATGTTCGGCCATGAGCTCTAAGCACTTAGGCGAGTATTTTGATATTCACGGTGGTGGTTCGGATCTGCAGTTCCCACACCATGAGAACGAAATTGCCCAGTCGTGCTGTGCTAACAACGGCCGCTACGTGAAAACCTGGCTCCACACCGGCATGGTGCAGGTAAATAAAGAAAAGATGTCTAAGTCATTAGGCAACTTCTTTACCGTGCGTGAGGTATTAAAAGCCTACGACCGTGAAACCGTGCGCTACTTCCTGATCAATGGTCATTATCGCAGCCAGTTGAACTACTCGCAGGAAAACCTGGAGCAAGCCCGTGCATCTTTAGAGCGTATCTACACCGCCTTACGCGATGTTGAGCCGGTTGAGATTGAGCTTAAAGGCAACAAGTATGCGGCGCGTTTTGAAGCGGCCATGAATGATGATTTCAATACCCCCGAAGCCTTGCCTGTGTTATTCGAGCTGGCAAAAGAAGTAAATCGCCTTAAGGGTGAAGATGCGCCAGCGGCGGGTCAACATGCTTACCTGCTGGTGAAACTGGCGGAAGTATTAGGTATTGCTCAGCAAAACCCAGCGGCTTTCCTTCAGGGTGAGCAGGACGACGATGAGGCGGCGCACATCGAAGCGCTGATTGAACAGCGTCGTGCAGCCCGTGAGAACAAAGACTGGGCTGCGGCGGATGAAGCCCGTGATGCACTTACGGCCTTGGGTGTGGTGCTTGAAGACAGCGCCGGTAAAACCACCTGGCGTAAAGCGTAAACGCAAAGGTATAACGCCTTGTTAAAAACGCCGCGCATTTGTTCGCGGCGTTTTTGTTTGTGCCTCTGTGCTTTTATGTCTTGACCTCAGGCTAGCTTAAGGTTTTAGCCTGGCTGCCGTTATTATCAATCAGGAATCCGAATGAATATTTTTCTTGCCATGATCCCCGCCTTCTTATGGGGAACCACCTACGCGGTCACCAAGTACGCCATGCCCGACTGGCCACCCATTTTACTCGGTGCCTTGCGGGCCTTACCGGCAGGGATTGTGCTGTGGCTAATTAAACCTTCTTTACCCAAAGGCGGGCAGTGGCGCCCCTTGCTGCTATTGGCGACGGTGAATATCGCCCTGTTTTTTGCCTGTATCTTTGTTATGGCGGTTAATTTGCCAGCGGCCATTGCTGGGGTTGGCATGGTTTCCGTACCTGTGGTGGCGCTGCTTTATGCCTGGCTGGTGAAAGGGCAGAGGCCCGCCTTGGTGCAATCCATTTGCGCACTGGCTCTGGTCTTTTTAGCCTGGCTCTTGTTCGACCCAAAAGAAGTGAGTTTAACCCTGATTGGCATGCTGGCGTTATTTGCCTCCTTGCTCTGCATAGTGATTGGCAGTGCCCTGGTGCAAAAGTTCTCCATGCATATTCATTGGTGGACGGTACTGACTTGGCAGCTGATCCTCGGTGGCACCTTGCTTGCTATTGCTGCACTTATCCAGGCATTTTATCTTGAACCCGAGGCTTATCAGGCGCTGCAAAATCCCATCGAGCGCCAACAATGGTTGGCAATCTTGTGGCTGGTGCTGCCCAACACCGCGCTGGCGTACAGCTTATATGTGTGGTTGTTGGGGCGTATGTCTGTGGTGGAGTTTACCTTTGGCACCATAGCCAATCCCATTGCTGGAATTATTACCGCGGTGCTGTTATTGGCAGAGATGTATCAAGGTTGGCAATATGCCTTGATGATGGCGATGATAGTATTTTCGGTAACGCCGCAAGGGGTGCAATTACTGCGCTCAAGATGGGCTAATACCAATTCTCTTAAATAGCTAATCATTCTAGCGGGCTAAATATCATGCTCACTGTGTTGGAATTTTTCGATGTAGAATAACTACATAAGAAAAATTCCGCCTTGTGATCATCTCATTTATCCAGCGCTATATCTGAGCACATACTTAACAGAATTGGTATAACAAAAAGGCCAGCATTTAAAGCTGGCCTTTGACGTGATTAACACTATTACTTAGCTGTGATACCTAGCTGTGATAGTTTTCACAGGCCTCCAGGGTGTTTTCAATCAGGCTGGCAACCGTCATCGGGCCCACACCGCCAGGAACTGGAGTGATATAGCTGGCGCGTTGGCTGGCAACATCATAGGCCACATCGCCGACTAGGGTGCCATCGTCTAAGCGGTTAATGCCCACATCGATCACCAAGGCACCTTCTTTGATCCACTCGCCAGGAATAAACGCTGGCTTACCTACGGCTACCACTACTACATCGGCGCGGCGCACATGGGCTTCCAAGTCCTGGGTGAACTTATGACAAACGGTTGTAGTACAACCGGCCAGTAGCAGCTCAAGAGACATAGGGCGACCAACAATGTTTGAAGCGCCAACAACGACTGCGTGCATACCCTTGTAACGAACGCCGGTTGAGTCCAGCAGGGTAATAATGCCTTTTGGCGTACAAGGACGCAGTGCCGGCATACGCTGGGCAAGGCGACCTATATTATAAGGGTGGAAGCCATCCACATCCTTATGTGGAGTAATACGCTCTAGTACCTTTTCAGCGTTTAGGCCCTCTGGAAGCGGCAATTGGACTAGGATGCCATCAACCTCAGGATCGGCATTAAGCTCGTCAACTAAATCAAGAAGTTGTTGTTCACTGGTATCGCCTGGCAGATCGTAAGACTTAGAAACAAAGCCTACTTCTTCACATGCCTTACGCTTAGAGCCTACATAAACCTGGCTTGCCGGATCTTGGCCTACCAGTACAACCGCCAGGCCTGGTGCGCGCAGACCTTGCTCTTTACGCTGGGCAACACGCGCTGCCACTTGGGCGCGAACTTGCTTTGCAATTGCCTTACCATCAATGATGTTTGCCGTCATGAGTAACCTTCAATTGGGGTGAGTGTGCTCTTTAGGGGGCGCTAAAATAGTCACACATAATTAGAACGAAATACTTTTATTTGTCCCATGCGGTATAAAAAGGGGTTACCGCACCGAACTAGGCCAATATTTTCGCAGAAAAGCGCTTCCTAGCCAAGCTGTGACCATAAGGAAAGCACTGTTTTGTGGGCTAAATTGATAAAATATCGAACAAAATCGTTAAAACTTAAACAAAGCGGGTTAAAAATAAGCAAACGCACTGCTGCGGCGAAAAAAATGTTTGACCTCGTCAGGTCAAATCACTATTATGCACCCCGTTGTCAACGAGGGGTCAGGTTTGATTCCTTAGGCAGCGGCAAGTATCGGCGTTTAGCGCAGCTTGGTAGCGCACTTGGTTTGGGTCCAAGGGGTCGCAGGTTCAAATCCTGCAACGCCGACCACTTTCATTAATGAAAGTAATACTTGATAGCACACGAAGAAGTATTCGTTGCACCGCGCCCGTAGCTCAGTCGGATAGAGCAACGGCCTTCTAAGCCGTCGGTCGAAGGTTCGAATCCTTCCGGGTGCGCCATTATTGTGGCGGCTGTAGCTCAGTTGGTAGAGCCCTGGATTGTGATTCCGGTTGTCGCGAGTTCAAGTCTCGTCAGTCGCCCCATTTTTCTTAATATACGCATATCGGCGTTTAGCGCAGCTTGGTAGCGCACTTGGTTTGGGTCCAAGGGGTCGCAGGTTCAAATCCTGCAACGCCGACCACACTTTCTTTAAAGAAAGTGAAGGTCAATGCAAAAATATTTAGAAAACACAATTTGAGTATCGGCGTTTAGCGCAGCTTGGTAGCGCACTTGGTTTGGGTCCAAGGGGTCGCAGGTTCAAATCCTGCAACGCCGACCACTTTCTTTAATAAAAAAAGAAAACACATTTTTTGGCACTTTCATCAGGCTAATCAACTTCCCCTCTTAGAAAATATCCTTTTTTATTTATCACCTTGATTTAGATTATTTTCGCTATCTCTATCTTTAAGCGTTTTGCCACGAACTGTATGCAAAATATCCTAAGTGATGCGTATCAGCCGCAGATCCGCTAATTTCTTGGCCTGCGCTCTCGACTCTTATAAATATTAGGTTATAATGCCGCGTCTATTGTTAAACATAAGTGCCCCTAGGGCAGTGCAGGCATAGGGATCGCCCTCGTCATCACCGCGGCAAAATTGCCATTTTACGTGATTGGCCATGATAAACGATCGCCGTGTATGTAATGAAGGCGCAACGCCGCCATATTTGAAGATTGAGGTAAATCATGCAAGTTTCTGTTGAGACGACTCAAGGCCTTGAGCGCCGTCTGACTATCACTGTTCCTTCAGAGAACGTTGAGACCGAAGTTAAAAAACGCTTACAACAACTGTCTAAAACTCAGCGTATTGACGGTTTCCGTCCGGGTAAAGTACCAGTTTCTATCATCCAAAAACGCTTCGGCGCCGCTGTACTTCAAGAAGTAGCTGGTGACCTAATGCAGCGTAACTACATCGATGCAATCATCGCTGAAAAAATCAATCCAGCTGGTGCACCTACTTTCGCTCCTAAAGCGCTTGAAGCAGGTAAAGACCTAGAGTTTGAAGCCACTTTTGAAGTTTACCCAGAAGTTGAGCTTAAAGGCCTAGAGAACATCGAAGTTGAGCAACCAGTTGTTGAAGTAAAAGACGAAGACCTAGCTAACATGCTAGAGACGCTACGTAAGCAACACGCTTCATGGACTGAGTCTGAAGAAGCTGCTGGCGACAATGCACGCGTTACTATCGACTTCGTTGGTACTATCGACGGTGAAGAGTTCGAAGGCGGTAAAGCTGAGAATTTCCCACTTGAGCTTGGCCAAGGTCGTATGATCCCAGGTTTCGAAGACAACATCGTTGGTAAGAAAGCCGGTGAAGAAGTTGTTGCCGATGTAACTTTCCCAGAAGAGTACCACGCTGAAAACCTAAAAGGTAAAGACGCGCAGTTCACTATCACTGTGAAGAAAGTAGAAGTACAAGAGCTTCCAGAGCTTAACGATGAGTTCGCAGCACTATTCGGTATCACCGAAGGTGGCGTTGACGCACTTAAAGAAGAAGTGAAGAAGAACATGAGCCGTGAGCTTAGCCAAGCTGTTAAAGCTAAGGTTAAAGAGCAAGCGATCGAAGGTCTTCTAGCGCAAAACGAAATCGAAGTACCAAAAGCCCTTGTAGAGCAAGAGATCGACGCACTTCGCAAGCAAGCTGCACAGCGTTTTGGCGGCGACGCTCAAAACATGCCTGAGCTTCCAGCTGAGCTATTCCAAGAGCAAGCTATCAAGCGCGTTAAAACTGGCCTACTACTAGGTGAAGTGATCAAGTCTGGCGAAATCAAGCCTGACGACGCGAAAGTAGAAGAGCTAATCAGCACTATGGCTTCTGCTTACGAAGATCCAAGCGAAGTAGTTGAATACTACAAAGCCAATGAGCAACTAATGCAGCAAATGCGCAACGTTGCCATGGAAGAGCAAGCGATTGAAGCAATCGTTGAGAAAGCTAAAGTAACTGACGTAGAAACTGCGTTCGACGACATCATGAACCCGCAGGCGGCTCAATAAGTCGTTGACTTAAGTTACAAGCAACGTTTAAATGGCTCGTATGCTTTGCTCGCAAAGCACCGAGCCATTTTAGTTTGTATCGCTCATTAAGGAATCAAGTAATAATGAACAATGGTATGACAGATCCGCTTAACGCATTAGTTCCCATGGTGGTAGAGCAAACCGCTAAGGGTGAACGCTCTTATGACATCTACTCGCGCCTTCTTAAAGAGCGAATCATTTTTTTAACGGGTCCGGTTGAAGACCATATGGCCAATTTGATTGTGGCCCAGTTGCTATTCTTAGAATCAGAAAACCCAGAAAAAGACATTCACCTGTATATCAACTCTCCAGGTGGCTCAGTTACTGCGGGCATGTCTATTTACGACACCATGAATTTTATCAAGCCTGACGTTAGCACCTTGTGTGTAGGTCAAGCAGCCAGCATGGGCGCATTTTTACTTTCAGGTGGTGCCAAGGGTAAACGTCATTGTCTGCCTAACTCACGGGTGATGATCCACCAACCGCTTGGCGGCTTCCAAGGTCAGGCGTCTGATTTTGAAATTCACGCTAAAGAAATCCTGTCCATCAAAGATAAGCTAAATAGATTGATGGCAGAGCACACGGGTCAGCCTTTGGATATCATCGCCAATGATACCGACCGTGATAACTTTATGAATGCCGATGCAGCGGTTGCATACGGTTTGGTTGACTCTGTTTTCGACCGCCGCGCCAAGTAATCTAATTGCCGCGCTTATAACCAATTGGCGGCGCAATGCGCCGCAAAGTTTGGTATATTTGTTAAAGAAGTCCATTTGCTACAATGTAATAAAGCTCGTAGCGTAAAGAATGAGGTAGCTGAATGTCCGATAAACCAACAGACGGCGAAAAGACAAGTAAACTGCTGTACTGCTCGTTTTGTGGTAAATCTCAGCACGAAGTACGTAAGTTGATCGCAGGCCCATCCGTTTATATTTGTGATGAGTGTGTTGACCTGTGTAACGACATCATCAGGGAAGAAATTAAGGATATCGCGCCTAAAGCGAGCGCATCCGACAAGTTGCCGGTTCCGAAAGAGATCCGCTCTCACCTCGATGATTATGTAATTGGCCAAGAACACGCCAAAAAAGTACTGTCGGTTGCTGTATATAATCACTATAAGCGTCTGCGTAACGCTGGTAACAGTGACGGCGTTGAACTAGGCAAGAGTAATATCCTGCTGATCGGTCCTACTGGTAGTGGTAAAACCCTGCTTGCAGAGACCATGGCGCGCCTATTGGATGTGCCTTTTACCATGGCCGATGCCACCACCTTAACCGAAGCCGGTTATGTGGGTGAGGATGTTGAAAACATCATCCAAAAACTACTGCAAAAATGTGATTACGACGTTGAGAAAGCCGAGCGTGGTATAGTCTATATCGATGAAATCGATAAGATTTCTCGTAAGTCTGATAACCCGTCTATCACTCGTGATGTATCCGGTGAGGGCGTACAGCAGGCATTATTGAAACTGATCGAAGGCACGGTAGCCTCGGTACCACCGCAAGGTGGCCGTAAGCATCCGCAGCAGGAATTCTTACAGGTTGATACCTCTAAGATCCTCTTTATCTGTGGTGGTGCTTTTGCCGGTCTTGATAAGGTTATCGAGCAGCGCAGCGCTAAGAATACCGGAATTGGTTTTGGCGTTGATGTGAAATCGAGCAGCGCCGGGCGCAGCCTGAGCGAAACCTTTAAAGATGTAGAGCCGGAAGATCTGGTTAAATACGGGCTTATTCCTGAGTTTATCGGTCGTCTGCCTGTGGTTGCGACATTAACCGAGCTCGATGAAGATGCCCTTATCCAAATCTTGAATGAGCCGAAGAACGCACTGACTAAGCAGTTTGCATCGCTCTTTGCGATGGAAGATGTTGAGCTGGAGTTCCGTGAAGACGCACTTAAGGCCATTGCTCACAAAGCGATGGAGCGTAAAACCGGTGCCCGTGGTCTGCGTTCAATCGTAGAAGGCGTATTGCTTGATACCATGTACGAATTGCCGTCCATGGAAGATGTCAGCAAGGTGGTTATTGATGAAACTGTGATCAAGGGTGAGTCAGACCCCATACTTATCTACGAGAACAATAATCAGGATAAGGTTGCTTCTGAATAATACCTTTTCATTTCAATGAAATGGTGTAAAAAATAAGCAATTCTAAATAAAAAGGAGCCTCAGGCTCCTTTTTTTATAAATTTGTTGAACTTTGCCCAGCCAATCCCCATATACTTGGGTAATCATTAAATTTTAAGAAGTCCGAAGAGAGTTAGCATGACGCTTGAAAGAACGGATCGCGTAGAGATTCCTGTACTGGCTTTAAGGGACGTGGTGGTGTATCCCCACATGGTGATCCCGCTATTCGTCGGTCGTGAAAAATCCATTCATTGCCTTGAAGCAGCAATGGAGAATGACAAACAAATTTTCCTGGTGGCGCAAAAAGACGCCTCGGTGGACGATCCAACCAGCGATGAAATTTATACCGTAGGTACGGTTGCCAGCGTATTACAGCTATTAAAGCTGCCTGACGGCACGGTTAAGGTGCTGGTTGAAGGCACGCAGCGCGCGCGCATCGAAAAATATACCCAAGAAGACGATTTCTTTGTTGCCGAGGTTGAATATATTCCCTCCAGCGATATTGATGAGCGTGAGCATGAAATCTTTATTCGCAGTGCGATAAGCCAGTTTGAAGGCTATGTAAAACTGAATAAAAAGATCCCGCCTGAGGTACTAACCTCGGTATCTGGTATCGAAGAGCCGGCGCGCCTGGCCGACACCATGGCCGCGCATATGCCGATTAAGGTGCCGGAAAAGCAAAAGGTGCTGGAGATAAGTGACGTCACCGAGCGCCTGGAATACCTGATGGCCATGATGGAAGGCGAAATCGATCTGCTTCAGGTTGAGAAGAAGATCCGCGCCCGAGTGAAAAAGCAGATGGAAAAATCGCAGCGTGAGTATTACCTCAACGAGCAGATGAAGGCCATCCAGAAAGAACTTGGCGAGCTTGACGATGTACCGGATGAGTTCGAAGGGCTGCAAAAGAAAATTGCCGAGTCAGGCATGCCAGGCGAGGCCGAAGAAAAAGCCATGGCCGAGCTGAAAAAGCTGAAAATGATGTCGCCTATGTCGGCAGAAGCCACGGTTGTGCGCTCCTACATAGAAACCATCACCAATGTACCGTGGAAGAAAAAGTCCAAGGTGAAAAAAGACCTGGCTGGGGCGCAGAAAATTCTTGATGCCGACCACTACGGTTTAGAAAAGGTTAAAGACCGTATTATCGAATATCTAGCGGTGCAACAGCGTACCAATAAGCTGAAAGGGCCTATTTTGTGTTTGGTTGGTCCTCCAGGTGTGGGTAAAACCTCATTGGGGCAGAGTATTGCCCGTGCTACCGGTCGTAAATATGTGCGCATGGCCTTAGGTGGGGTGCGTGATGAAGCGGAGATCCGTGGTCACCGCCGTACCTATATTGGCTCTATGCCGGGTAAGCTAATTCAGAATATGACCAAGGTGGGTGTACGTAACCCGCTGTTCTTGCTTGATGAAATCGATAAGATGTCATCGGATATGCGCGGCGACCCGTCGTCAGCACTGCTTGAGGTGTTAGATCCGGAGCAAAACAGCACCTTTGCGGATCATTACCTTGAGGTGGATTACGATCTGTCGGATGTGATGTTTGTGGCGACCTCAAACAGCTTCAATATTCCAGGCCCCTTGTTGGACCGTATGGAAGTGATCCGTTTGTCCGGTTACACCGAAGACGAGAAGCTCAATATTGCCAAGCAGCACCTGATTCCTAAACAGATCAAGCGTAACGGTTTAAAGGAAAACGAGCTGACCATAGATGACAGCGCCATTATCGGTATTGTTCGTTACTACACCCGTGAAGCGGGTGTGCGTGGTCTTGAGCGTGAAATCTCTAAGCTGTGTCGTAAAGCAGTGAAGAATATCCTGCTTGATACGAGCCTGAAGCATATCACCATAGACGAGAGCAACCTTGAGGAATACCTGGGAGTGAAGCGTCACGACTATGGTAAAGCCGAAGGCGATGACCGTATTGGTCAGGTAACAGGTTTAGCCTGGACCGAAGTGGGCGGCGATTTGCTGACCATAGAGTCATCGGCAGTGCCAGGCAAGGGCAAGCTAAGCTATACCGGCTCCTTGGGCGATGTAATGAAAGAGTCGATTCAAGCGGCCATGACGGTCGTGCGCGACCGCGCCGAGAAGCTGCGTATTAACGCCGATTTCCATGAAAAGCGTGATATTCATGTGCACGTGCCGGAAGGGGCAACGCCAAAAGACGGCCCAAGTGCGGGTATCGCCATGGTCACCGCCTTGGTGTCTAGCCTCACCGGTAACCCAGTGCGCTCGGATGTGGCTATGACAGGGGAAATTACTCTGCGTGGTGAAGTTTTGCCTATCGGTGGTTTAAAAGAGAAACTCTTGGCCGCACACCGAGGTGGTATTAAGACGGTGATCATTCCGCAAAAGAATGAGCGCGACTTAAAAGAGATCCCTGAGAATGTGCGCGAAGGCCTGTCAATTCACCCTGTGCAGTGGATTGACCAGGTGTTGGAGATAGCTTTAGCCCAGCCAATCGAGCGTTTTAGCGCTGATTGCGCAAAAAGTGAGTGAAAATAGTAAAAAAATTTCTCAAAGGGCTTTTCAAATCACTAAGGTGTGATAAGTTAGGCACTGGATTTGACCCTAGGCCTTATGTGGCCTAGGTTTCAAGACGATTAAGGCGTTTGGAAAGGATGCGTTCTTTTCTAAATTTAATAGTACAGAGACGCTCTCACGCTGAACACTTTTCACAAGCTGAGTCGTTCTGGATAATAACAATGTAAGGGGATGATATTGTGAATAAGTCTCAATTAATCGATCAAATCGCAGCTGATGCTGATATCTCTAAAGCGGCTGCCGGTCGTGCGTTGGATTCATTCATTGAGTCAGTATCAAATGCACTTAAAGATGGCGATTCAGTTGCTCTAGTTGGTTTCGGTACTTTTTCTGTACGTGAGCGTGCTGCTCGCACCGGCCGTAACCCACAAACTGGCGAAGAAATTCAAATTGCTGCTGCAACCATTCCTTCGTTCAAAGCAGGCAAAGCGCTTAAAGACGCAGTTAATTAATTTGCGAAACTTGAATTGCTAGCAAACGGAAAACGATTGTTAGCTTCAAGTGAAAAAGCGTATCTGCTAAGATACGCTTTTTTTATATCCTTCACTTTATTGCGAGGCAAAAGCCAAGCAAGGTGGAGGGGGTACTAAATAAATAGAGATAAAGATAAATGCTAGAAAAAATCAGAGAAGGCTCGCAAGGCTTGGCGGCCAAAATCATTCTAGGGCTAGTGATTTTATCTTTTGCTTTGGCAGGGATCGGGGGCTACTTAGGTCAGACTACCGAGCAATCCGTCGCTGAGGTGAACGGTGTAAAAATCACGCAGCGCGACTTTGCCAGAGCATTCGACAACGAACGCGCTCGTCAAGAGCAGCAATTCGGTGAATACTTTGCGCAATTAGCTAATGACCCAACTTTTATGGCACAACTTCGCCAGTCTGTTATCAACCGCTTAATCCAACAAGAACTACAATCGCAATTAGCGGCAGAAATGGGTTTACGCATCAGCGATGCAGAAGTACGTAAAGCAATTTTAGACATGCCTGCCTTCCAGTTTGGCGGCAAGTTCAGCAACGACCGTTACCTTCAGGTAATGCGTCAAATGGGTTTCCAGGCCGATGACTTCCGCGAGTTTCTTCGTAAAGAAATGACCCGCTCACAACTGGTAAGCGCCTTAGCTGGTACCGATTTCACGCTTAGCAACGAGCTAAGCCTGGCGGTGGGTCTACAGCAGCAAGAACGTGCCATCGATTACTTAGTGCTTGATAACGCCAAGTACAAAGAAACTGTGACAGTAAGCGATGAAGAAATTCAAAACTACTATGACTTGAACCAGGCGCAGTTCTTAGCTCCTGAGCAGGTTAAAGTGGCTTACGTTGAGCTTAATGCCGACAATCTTGAATTAGCAACGCCAATCAGCGCCGAGCAAATTGCCGAGTATTATCAGCAGAACCAAGCCATGTACAGCGAGCCGGAAAAGCGTCGCGTTGCTCATATCCTAGTTGAGAACAGCGAAGACGATGCTGCGGCCCAGCAAAAAGCTGAAGAGCTGCTTGCACAATTACAGCAGGGTGCCGACTTTGCCGAGCTGGCTGAAACTCAGTCAGATGACATAGTAAGTGCCGAGCTAGGTGGTGATCTTGATTGGATTGAGCGTGATATGCTTGACCCAGACTTTGAAGATGCTGCATTTGCCTTAACTGAGGTGGGTCAGCTTTCAGAGGTAGTACAATCTGAGTTTGGTTACCACATTATTAAACTAACCGACTTACAGCCGGGTGAAAGCAAGGCTTTAGCCGATGTTGAGCCGGAGATCCGCAGCGAGCTTGAGAAAGTAGAAAAAGCCGATATCTACTATGAAAAGCAAACCGAGCTTGCAGAGCTGGCGTTTGAAGTATCGGATAGCCTGGAAGATGCAGCAACAGCCATTGGCGCTACTGTGCAAACTACAGACTTGCTAGCGCGTGGACAACTTCCTGCGCCGCTAAATCAGCCTAATGTTGCTGCAGTTATCTTCTCGCCTGAGTTGCTTGAAGACCGTGTTAACTCAGAAGTGTTAGAGCTGGGCAGTGAGCATGTTGTAGTTGTGCGTGTTGTTGAATACAAGCCAGCAGCGACCAAAGAATTGGCTCAGGTAAGTGAGCAAATTAAAGATATCCTGGTAGCAGAAAAAGCAACCTCTCTTGCCAAAGAGCAGGCCGAGGCTCTATTCGCCGAGCTACAAGCGGGCACGGCAATCGCTGCCTTAGCGGAGCAAGCCGGTGTTGAGCTGCAAAGCGAAGACAAGCTAACGCGTCGTACCTTTAGCGTACCACCAGCATTGACTCAGCAGGTGTTCAAACTGGCACACCCAGATACGGCTCCTGTAGTTGACTTGGTTGAGCTTAATAACGGCAATGTAGCTCTGGTAGCGCTTAAGTCGGTAAACACGCCGAGCGAAACCGAGGTGAACGAGCAAATAAAGCAAAGCCTGACCATGCAGTTGGCTAACAAAAACTACCAGACCTTCGTAGAAGCGCTAGAAGCGCAAGCGGAAGTACTGCGTAAGCCAATGGCACCGCAAGGCGAATAATATTCGCAAAGCATAAAGAAAGGCCGCATTTGCGGCCTTTTTTACGTTTGTTGAAAGTGTTTAGCGTTAGCAGATCAGCAGACGCTGACAGGTTTTCGATTGCGGATTGGCGAATATCTCTTGAGTGTTACCGTATTCGACGATCTCGCCATGATCCAGCACCATCACCTGATCGCTCATATGCTTTACCAGGCTCAGGTGGTGGGTGATCAGCACATAACTTAAACCCGTCTCGCGCTGCAGCTCTAACAGCAGGTTTACCGTTTGCGCTCGTACCGAAGGGTCTAAGGAAGAGAGCGCTTCATCAAGTACCAAGACCTTAGGGTCTAGGATCAGCGCTCTTGCCAGCGCCACCCGCTGTAGCTGACCGCCGGAAAACATATGCGGATAATAGTGGCGATGCTCGACCAGTAAGCCCACCTTAGATAAGGTTTGCTTGATTTTTTCCAGACGCTCGGCAGCGTTTAAATTCGTGTTAAAGCGCAGACAATCGTCCAGAGTATCCTCTATGGTCAGTGCCGGATTTAGCGAGGTGGTCGGGTCTTGAAATATCATGCGGATGGCGCTGCTATCGCCTAAATGTTTGGGGCCATCCTTAATTAGCTCGCTTTCAAGAATAATTTGCCCGCTACTGACTTCATCGGCACCAGCCAAAACCTTGGCCAGGGTACTTTTGCCTGCTCCCGTCTCGCCGATGACCGCCAGGGTTTCGCCCAGACCAATACAAAAGGAGATATCCTTGAGCAGAGCCACCTTTTTATGGCTAAGCAAGCCGGCACGGACATTGATCAGCTTATTCAGTGCTTGCACTTTAAGAAGTGGTTGCATCAGCTTTCCTCCTGCTTATGCAGTGGAAAATGGCAGGCATAACTGTGGCCATGCTCTTTTTCCAGTTTGGGCGTTACCACACAGGCTTTTTGTGCGTTAGGACAACGAGGGCCTAGACGACAACCTATGGGAAGGTGTTGCAAGGTCGGTATAGTGCCTTTTAGGGCATACAGAGGTTGTTTATGACCTAGTGCCATATCATAGTCGGGCAGGCTTTGTAGTAATGCCTTGGTATAGGGGTGACGCGGATGGGCAAAGACTTGTTCGGTCGGCCCAGCTTCTACCATCTGACCGCAATAGAGTACGTTTATGCCATGAGTCCAGTCGGTGAGCTCCTCAAGTTCATGGGAGATCATCAAGATGGACATGTTTTTCAGCTGGTTTAAACTTTTTAACAGTCTGAATACCTGAGCTCGCGTTGTGCTATCGAGTGCCGTGGTCGGCTCATCGGCAATAAGCAGGCGCGGTGAGCGGGCGATGGCCATGGCGATCATCACCTTTTGGCATATGCCTTCGGAGAGCTCGTGAGGGTAGCTTGAAAGCACCTTGGAGTGCTCCTTGATACCAACCTTATGTAACAGGGCGTGCACCCGTTTTTTCTTTGCGCGGCGACGTTGGAAAATATTGCCACTGTGATCGGTTTCGGGAATACTTTCTTCGAGCTGATCGCTGATTTTCGCCGTCGGGTCAAGGCAGCGACTTGGCTCTTGATAGATCATTGCCAGGTCCTGGCTTACCAGCTTACGGCGTTTTTCATCGGACAGCCGCATTAAATCCACGCCGCGCCAATGCATGCGGTCTGCACGTACTTCCCAGCGTTGGTTTAAGGCACCGACCAGCGCCTTGGCTATTAGGCTTTTTCCCGAGCCAGACTCACCAATAAGGGCATGCACTTCACCTTCTTTAAGGCTGAAGTTAACACCATCGACCACACGAATAATGGAGTCCGAGGTCTTGAGCTCTATTGTGAGGTTGCGAATATCAAGTAACTGCATCAGTCCGCCCGTCGCTCTTTAAGTACATTGCGCAGGCCATCGCCAACCAGGTTGGTGGAGAGTACCGCCAAGAATAGCAAGATCCCCGGCAGCGCTACGGTCCAAGGCGCCAGATAAATTAAGCCGAGGTTTTCCGCCAAAATCGCACCCCATTCTGCGGTTGGGGGCTGGGCACCGAGCTTTAAAAAGCCCAGGGCAGCAATATCGAGGATTGCCAGCGACAAGGCCATGGTGAAGATAACCACGATGCGCTCATAGATGTTGGGGAAAATACCGCGCACTAAAATTTGCCAATGGTTAGCACCGTCCAAACGAAAGGCGCTGATATAGTCCTTGCTCAGCTCTTCCACCACCAGGTTGCGTACCGAGTGAATAAATTGCGGCAGCAGTGCGAAAATAATGGCCCAGACGGTATTCATCAAACCCGGACCGAGTATGGCAATAATAATAATAGCCAGCAGCAACGAGGGAATGGACAGGGTGATATCGAGCAGGTGATTCAAAAGGCTGGCCCGCAGTCCGCGGCTGATCCCAGCAACCGTACCCACCAACACGCCCACGAGCGTGGTCACCAGCGCCGCCACTATAGATAGGCCAAAGGTGTAGGTGGCGCCGTTCATTAGCCTGGAGAGCACATCACGGCCCAGATCATCGGTTCCAAGAATAAAGCGCACATCACCGTCTTCGTGCCAGGATGGCGGGATGAGCAGCGCATCGGCGTGCTGCTCATTAATACCATAAGGTGCCAACATGGGCGCGGTAGCGGCTAACACAGTTAGCGCTAGGAACAACCAAAGACCGACCAGAGAAACGTGGTTGGCCCTAAATTTACGCCACAGTCTTGAAAGCGGCGAGGTATTGGATTGCTCGGTAAATAATTTAAAGTTTGCCATGCGCTTGATTCCGTGAGATCGGGTCGAGCAGGGTATAGAGTAACTCGGTGAAAATAGTCGCAAAAATAATAAACATGGAAATGGCTAACAGGCCACCCTGAATAGCCGGGAAGTCACGCTGATAAATACTGTCGATAAGCCAACGGCCTATACCCGGCCAAGAGAAAATCACCTCGGTGATCATTGCCAGGGTGATCAAGGCGCTAAACTGCAAACCAATTTGCTTAATGACCGGCAGCAAGGCGTTGCGCAGGGCATGGTGAATAATCAACTGACGACGACTCAGACCCTTGGCGCGCGCGGTTTTTATGTAATTTTGTTCGAGTACATTAAGCATGGAATCGCGGGTAAAGCGCACCAATACCGTGGTCGGGTAGGTGGCCAGCACCAGGGTTGGCAGTGCCAGGTGGTGTAGGGCATCGGTAAAGGCCTGACCGCCATAGGGGAAACCGGCAAGCATCACATCAAGGAGCATAAAGTGGGTGCTGGCGGGTATTTCATACAATAAACTGATGCGCCCGGACATGGGGAACAGACCCAACTGCAGGCAAAACACCATGATCAATAACAGCGCCAGCCAAAATATGGGCACCGAATAACCCACCAATGTG
Source organism: Pseudoalteromonas qingdaonensis (assembly GCF_038739665.1). NCBI lineage: Bacteria > Pseudomonadati > Pseudomonadota > Gammaproteobacteria > Alteromonadales > Pseudoalteromonadaceae > Pseudoalteromonas > Pseudoalteromonas qingdaonensis. The sequence continues at coordinate 70,325 of NZ_JBCGCU010000002.1, forward strand.
ATGCCGCTGATCAGCTTATCGGGCCAACGACCTTGCGACAGCGCTGCCAGAATACCAGCGGGAACACCGATAATCACCGAGACCAACAAGGCATACACGGCAAGCTCGAAGGTGGCCGGTGCCAAGGTAAGTACATGACTAAAAACCGGATCTCCCGAGGCAAAGGATAAGCCCCAATCCCCTTGGAGAATACGCCCGACAAAGGCCAGATACTGGCTGATATAGCCCTCATCGAGATGGTACTTGGCGCGTAGGTCAGCGCTTTGTGAAAAGCCTGCCGTTTCGATGCCACTGAAATTGGTGAGCGGCTCTCCGGGAAACAGATAGCCCAGGGAAAAGGTAAACAGGCTCAGGGTAAAGAGCATAAACAGCAGCAGCGAGAACCGGCGAATGGCAAATTCAAACATCATGGCTCTTTACTCGCGTGGGCTAGGGAAATACCACCAAACGGGCTTAGGGTAATGCCTTGGATATTGGCATCATTGGCCTGTGAGCGCTTACCGTGGGCCAAAGGCAGCAGCGGCAATTGCTCGGCGATCATTTGCTGGGCCTTAACATAAAACTCTTTGCGCTCGGCTTGGTCCGTGGTGTCTAGGGCCTGGGTGAGCAAAAAGTCGAATTCCGGGTTACACCAGTTGGCCGGGTTTTTACCGCTGAAGGTTGCGGCACAACTGAGTAAGGGACTAAAGAAGTTGTCCGGGTCCGGGGTGTCGGCCGCCCAGCCCAATAACACGCTGTCGTGACGATGTTCATCGACGCGCTGTAAGAAGGTGTTCCACTCGTATTCGACGATGCGCACCTTCACACCCACCTCGCGCAAGTCGCTCTGCATTAGCTCCGCCATTTTACGCGCGTTGGGGTTGTAAATCCGGCTCACCGGCATGGCCCAAATACTCATTTCAAAGCCATTTTCATAGCCGGCCTCGGCCAGTAGCTCGCGGGCCCTGTCCGGGTTGTATCCGGGTAAGTTATGTTGTTCCTGATAGGCCCAGCTGATGGGCGGCAACATAGAAGTAGCCTTAACGCCTTGGCCGTAATATACAGCTTGCATGATTTTTTCGACATTAATGGCGTGGGCGAGGGCACGACGCACCTCGGGGTTGTTAAAGGGCACACGCTCTGTGTTAAAGGCCCAGTAGCCGATATTTAAATTGTCCTGTTGCTGCAAGTCTATGTCGCTGCGCTCGCGTAATACATCGAGCTGAGTGGCACTGGGGTGCGGGGTAACATCGCATTCCTTGGTCAACAGCTTAACAATGCGCGTGGTGCCGTTGGGGGTGATATCGAATACCAGTTGGTCGAGGTTCACCTGATGCTCCCAGTAATCGGGGTGGCTGTAATAGCGAATAAAGCGGTCCCGTTGATACTCGCGATAAACAAAGGGGCCCGTGCCCACAGGATACTGATCGAACAGCTCCATACGCTCGCTTTGCATCAACTCCATGGCATATTCCTGCGAAGTGATGGCGGCAAAGTCGGTGGCCAGGTTAGCTAAAAAGCTGCTCTCGGCGTTAAAAAGCTCAAAGGTCACCTGATATTCTGAATCTTTGCGAATATTGCGGATCAACTGATCTAAGCCAACACTTTGAAAATATGGATAATTGGCTTCGCCGACAAAGTGATAGGGGTTATAAACATCGAATAAACGATTAAAGGAAAAAACCACATCATCGGCGTTAAACAAGCGTGTTGGCGTAAAATAAGCTGTGGTATGAAACTGCACATCTTGACGCAGTTTAAAGGTAACTTCGGTGCCATCTTTATTGATTTGCCAACTGGTGGCAAGCTCGGGAATAAACTCACCGGTGACCGGGTCGATACGCAATAAACGGTTGTACAGTTGTTTGGAAATGAGGTCTATGGTGGAGCCTGAGGTGGTGACCTGAGGGTTAAACGACACCGGGTTGGCTTCGGCGCAGTACACCATGCCTTCTATGGGCGCATAGCGGGCATCTTCATTTTGGCACCCGGCGAGAACCACCGCCACTGTGCCTAACAACCATTTATACACGGGCTAAGCCTCTTGTTTTTGCTGCGAATCAAGCAAATTGTATTTCTTTAAATATCCTCTCAGTTGATGATACGTTAATCCGAGCATTTGTGCAGTTTTCTTTTGATTAAATTGACTAAATTTAAGCGCTTGGCGCAACAGTTCGGTTTCGTATTCGGCGGATAGCTGCTTTAGATCGCAAGGGAAGCTAAAGCCGGGCAGGGTCGGGCTGCTCGGCGCCGTTGTCGCGGCTGAAACATTTGCGCTCGCTGCTGGCTCGTGAGCACTTGGTGAGGGCATAGCAGCTTTTCGGTTGCTCGAGGCTTGCGGTCGAAATGGACTGGCAAAGGGGTCGAGATGTATGCTGTGTACCGCCAGGTCTTCACTGCCGTGACGATAAAGACTGCGCTCGATAACATTTTTCAATTCCCGCACATTACCGGGCCAGTGGTATTCCTGCAGGGCTTGTTTTGCGCGGGTGGTAAAGCCGCTGAAAAGCTCCCAGCCCAGACTGCGGGCCATGTTAATGGCGAAGTGCTCTGCTAATAACAGTATATCTTCCTGGCGCTCACGCAGTGGCGGCAAGGTGATCACATCAAAGGCCAGGCGGTCGAGCAGGTCATGGCGAAAGTGCCCTTGGTCGGCCAGGGCGGGTAAGTCTTCATTGGTGGCGCATATTAGTCGGGTGTCGACCTTGATAGGCGCGCGGCCACCGACTCGTTCAAACTCACCGTATTCAATAACGCGCAGCAGTTTTTCCTGCACCGCCGCCGGGGTATTGGCGAGTTCATCGAGGAACAGGGTGCCGCCATTAGCGCGCTCGAATCGGCCTTCATGGCGTTTGCTGGCACCGGTAAAGGCACCGCTTTCATGGCCGAAAAGCTCGCTTTCAAGCAGATTTTCGTTCAATGCCGCGCAGTTGAGGCTGACATAGTTTTGGTCCCAACGGCGCGAGAGATAGTGCAAACGCGCGGCGATCAGCTCTTTACCTGTACCGCGCTCGCCAATAACCAGCACCGGCTTATCCAACGGCGCCAGTTGCGAAACCTGGTCAAGTACGGATAAAAAGCTGTCGGATTGGCCGAGTAGATTGTCATTTTTACGAAACTGACTCATTTACACTAACTCTTAGTAATTTTTGCTAAAGCTTAGTGTATTTTATTATTCCGTGATTAGAAAGTGGTTTGTTGAAAGTGGTGTAACTAAATGAAAAATATGCTTTTATTAAGTTATTTCAAAGTTGGCAAGTTACTTGATACCACCTAGAGTAGTCAACGAAGACTTCTACATTTGAGGTATAAGATTATGGGAATTTTCTCACGTTTTGCAGATATCGTTAATTCGAATATCAATGCCATTTTAGACAAGGCCGAAGATCCTGAAAAGATGGTACGCCTGATCATTCAGGAAATGGAAGACACCTTGGTTGAGGTGCGTTCTACTTCGGCAAAAACACTGGCGGAAAAGAAAGACCTTAGCCGTCGTTTGGAAACGCTGAACAAACAGGTTGAGCAGTGGCAGGAAAAAGCCGAGCTGGCACTGTCGAAAGACCGTGATGACCTGGCTCGTGCGGCGCTTATCGAAAAGAACAAGGCGGCGGAAGCTCAAGTGGCTTTAGAGCGCGAGATGGAGCACGTTGAAGAGCACATCAACAAGCTACAGCAAGAGATCAGCACCTTGCAGGAAAAGCTCAGCGATGCCAAGGCTCGTCAAAAAGCCATTATTCTGCGTCAGCGTTCGGTGCAATCGCGCCTTGATATAAAGAAAACCCTTGATGGCAACAAGGTGCAGGATGCCCTTGATAAGTTTGAGCGTTATGAAACTAAAATCGACGGTTTAGAAGCCCAGGTTGAGTCTTACGAGCTAGGTCAAAAGTCACTTTCCGACGAGATCGAACAGTTGGAAAAAGACGAGAAGATCGACGACGAATTGTCGGCGCTTAAAGCGAAAATGGGTAAAAGCGATAAAGCAGAATAACAATGATAGTGGGCGAGCTCGACAAGTTTCAAAGCTACGCCCACACTTATAATACGCCGAAGCAACAGGCAGGAGAGGAAGATGTTTGATTTTGATTTATTAATGCCCCCTATAGTTATATTTTTGGTGATAGTGGCGCCGCTGTGGCTAATTTTGCACTATCGCAGTAAAAAGCAAGTAAGCCAGGGTCTTAGCGAGCACGAGCATCGTCAATTGAATGAGCTGGCGCATAAAGCTGAGAAAATGGCCGAACGTATTCATACGCTGGAAACCTTGCTAGATCAGGAATCGCCGCAGTGGAGGAATAAGGTATGAGCACTAAACGCGAACTCTATCGCGACCCCAAACGCGGTAAATTAGCCGGGGTCTGTGCGGGGATCAGCGACTACTTTAATATCGAACTGTGGCTGGTACGCATTGTTTTCGTCACCGCCGTACTGCTTTCCGGTGGCTCGCTGCCCGTTGTGGCCTATATTGCCGCCTGGTTTATTCTCGACACTAAACCTGCCGAGGATTCCAAAGGTGAGGCGAAAAAAGCGGTACATGTGGGTGAGGTGAAAGCCAAGGTGTGGCAAAAGGGTGAGCCGCCACGCAAGGCGCTAAAAGATTTGAAGGAGTTTATGACGGATTTGGATACGCGTATCCAACGCATGGAAACCCATGTGACATCGCCGACCTTTACGGTGAGCCGAGAAATAAACAAACTTTAATAGGGTCTGTTTATCTTTGCGGTTTACTTTATGTTCAATCTAAACGCATTCTGATGAATATAATCACTGATTTATGTGGTCAAATTCATCCATGAAGCTTGGTTACATCGCGCATCCATGCGCTCACCTCGCTAAGCTGCGAAGCATTGCTTCGGTCTTGCTCGCCTATGTTCATAGCGAGTAACACAGAGCAGGATGCGTTTAGATGAACCCGTAGGGCAGCGTTTGTAGCGCATTTCTACTGTGTTGTTACATGTTTATGTAGAATAACTACACTACACATGTGCCGCCTTGTATAAATACACTACAAACTGCTGCAGAAACAAACAACAAAGGTCAACAGACCCTAATCCCATCCTGCCGCATGGATAAGCCGATCTCGTCGGCTTATCCTTTTATTGTTATATTCAGCTAAGTTGCACTTAAGGATAAAGGAGCTAATTTGTCCTACTCTCGCCTTGATACACTCAAAGATAAAGCTAAAAAAACACTGCAGCGCACCCTTGATGGTCATATCACACTAGCGGTGACCGGCCTGTCAGGCAGCGGCAAAACCGCGTTTATTACCGCCTTGGTGCATCATTTAACCGAGCAGGCCAATGATAAAAACCTGCCGTTTTTTCGGGTTATGCGCGAAGGTCGCCATATAGCGACCGCCCAGGTGCCACAAAAAGCGCTGAATATTCCAACTTTTGGCTATCGTCATGCGATTGAAAGCATTACTCAGGAGCCACCGCAATGGCCACAATCCACCAAGCGCATTAATACCTTGCGCCTGGCCATGCGCTATCGCCCCGAACGCGGGCTGCGGGCGCAACTTGGCGATACCGCAACCCTGACCATAGATTTAATCGATTATCCCGGCGAATGGTTAATGGACTTGCCCATGTTGAATATGGATTACGCCACCTGGAGTGAACGCCAGCTCACCATGCTTAACTCTAAGGTACGTCGTGTTCATAGCGAGGCTTTTTTAGCGCAACTGGCAGACTTCGATAGTCAGGCTCAGGTGGACGAGGGGCAGCTTAAGGTGCTCAGCAATGAATATAAGCAGGCGTTAACGGCGATAAAGGCCCATGCCCATGCCGCCAATTTGCAGCCCGGGCGCATGCTTATTCCCGGTGAACTGGAAGGGGCGCCACTGTTGGCCTTTTTCCCATGCCCAACGCCGGATGAGCAGGGCGAAAACACCCAGTATAAGCAGCTGGAGGCACGCTTTGAGGCCTATAAAAATCAGGTGGTTAAGCCGTTTTATAAGGACTATTTCTGCCGCTTTGACCGCCAGGTGGTGTTGGTGGATTTACTTCAGGCGTTAAAACTCGGCCCGGATATTTTTGCCGAGCAGGCCGAAGCCATCACCGAGCTACTGGCGTTTTTTGAATATGGTAAAAGCAACCTGTTGCGACGCTTGTTTCGCCCCAATATAGATAAGCTGCTATTTGTGGCCAATAAGGCGGATCAGGTGGGGGTTAATTATCATCAAGATCTCGCCTTGCTGCTCCATGACTTAGTAAAGGCCAAGGCCAACGAGCTTGCCTTTGCCGGTGTTGAAGTGGACACCATGGCCATGGCCGGGGTATGTGCCACCCAAAGCAAGACGGTGAGCGAGCAGGGCCGTGATCTGCATTGTATTTACGGTAAACCCTTGAGTGAAGGAAACTGGCTCACCTATTTACCGCCACAGCCGCCGAGGCATCGCTTAAGTGAAGGCCAGTGGCCAAAACAAGGCTTTGATTATATTGATTTTGCGCCGCTGCCTGGTAATGACGGCAAGCTGCGTCATATGCGCCTCGACCATGCCTTAGAATTTTTATTGGGAGATAAGCTGCGATGAGCGATGAAGTAAAGCTAAACGCCGGACGCCGCATACAAGAGCAAGGCCCTAAGCAGGGCGCAGAAGAACTAAAAAGTGCGCAAATAGTGGCGCGCACCGAGCAGGCCCCCGTCAGTGATGAAGAAGCCCTGTTTGGTGATGAGTCTGAGCTTGAACAAAGTATCGAAACGACCATCAAGGGCCGTAAGGGCTCCTTATTAAAACGCTTATTCGTTTTTTTACTACTGAGCTTAATCCTAGTGGAAACCGGGCTAAGTATTATGGCCAGCTTTGCCACCGCCTGGTGGTTAGGCGCCTTATACAGCGCCGTGATCGCTCTGGCTGTGTTATTAATGGGGCGCTTGCTGTGGCGTGAACTGGTCAATTTAAAGCGCTTAAAGGTCAACCAACATCATCAGCAGAAGGCCGAACGTTTGCTTGAAAGCGAGCAAATAGGACAGGCCTTGCCCTGGCTGCAAAGTGTGAACCAAATTCAAAATCATCCTGAGTTTGAAACCTTTAAGGCCCGCATTGGCGATCATTTAAGCGACCGCGAGGTGATGATCTTATATCGCGATACCTTATTGGTCAGTCAGGACAACCAGGCCAAGCAGTTGATCAATCGTTATGCGGTGGAGTCTGCTGTGCTGGTATCGGTCAGCCCCTTGGCCGTGGTTGATATGCTGGCGGTGCTATGGCGTGGTTTAAAGCTGGTGGATACCTTGGCTAATAACTATGGCCTGGCGCTCGGTTATATGAGTCGCGTGCGTTTATATCGCAGCTTGCTTAAACAGATGCTGTTTGTCGGCTCCACCGAAATGCTCGCCGATTTGGCCGCCACGGCTTTTGGCGGCAAGTTATTGAGCGTGTTGTCGACCCGGGCGGCGCAGGGCCTTAGTGCCGGTGTGCTTACCGCGCGCATCGGTTATAAAACCATGGAGCTCTGTCGTCCCTTACCGCGCCTTGAAGCCAAGCCTTCCTTACTTAGGGCCACGGTGAAAAGTTTGGCCAGTCGTCTGGCTCGGGTCGATAAGCAAAATAATGAAGAGCAAAAGAACGTCAACTAAGGTTGACGCTTTTTTGGCCCTAAAATGGTGTTAGCTGGCCGTCCAAGCGGCTAGCTTGCTTGTTTTTCCAACAGTTATGCCCCTATTTTAAAAGAAAAAAGGTGGCATTATGAGCAAGCACACATATACAGACGACACTCTTTGCATCCACAGCATGCAAGGTCGACAGGATCCCCACAGGGCGCTGGCCGCGCCTTTATACCAAACCTCTACTTTTATTTTCGACAACACGGCGCAAGGGGCCGCACGCTTTGCCGGTGAAGAAGCGGGTTATATTTATTCGCGCCTGGGCAACCCCACGGTACGTGAATTGGAAGAAAGACTCGCGGCGTTAGAGCAGTGCGAAGATGCGGCGGCGTGCGCCACGGGTATGGGCGCGGTGTCGGCAGCTGTGATGAGCTTTTTAAGCGCCGGCGATCACCTGATCGCTTCGAGCACAGTGTATGGCTGCACCTATGCCTTATTTAGTCATCTGCTCACTCGCTATGGTGTTGAAGTGACCTTTGTCGATTTCAGCGATCTGGACGCCATAAAAGCGGCGCGCCGAGCCAACACTAAAATGGTCTTTTTGGAGACCCCGGCTAACCCGAATATGAAGGTGTATGATCTTGAGCAGATCTGCGCCTTTGCCAAAATGCACAAGCTGATAAGCGTTGTTGATAACACCTTCTTGACGCCCTTGTTGCAAAAACCAGCCATCTTGGGCGCGGATTTAGTGGTACACAGCGCCACCAAATACCTAAATGGTCATGGCGATGTAGTGGCTGGCCTGGTGTGTGGTAGTGCCGAGCATATAGAAACCATAAAATTTACTGTGCTTAAAGACATAGGTGCCACCATGAGTCCGTTCGATGCCTGGCTGATCCTGCGCGGTTTAAAAACCTTGTCGGTACGTATGAAAGCCCATTGTCAGGGAGCGCATAAAGTCGCCGAGTATCTAGGTGCGCACAAAAAGATTGAAAAGGTGTATTACCCAGGGCTTAAAAGCGATCCCGGTCATGCCTTTATCGGCACGCAAATGAAAGATGCGGGCGGGGTGATCGCCTTCGAGCTTAAAGCCTCGTTAGAAAAGACGGAGACCTTTATTAATTCGCTTAAGCTTTGCACCTTGGCGGTGAGTTTAGGTGACACCGAAACCCTGATACAGCATCCGGCTTCGATGACACACTCTACCTATGAACCTGAGCAGCGCCGCACGGCTGGGATCAGCGATGGCCTGGTTCGAATTTCCATTGGCCTTGAAGATGTTAATGAAATTATTGCGGATTTAGAAATGGGTTTGGCATCCATTTAAAATTGACTGTATCAATAACGTTACATCAATTATCGTTGCGCCCCTTTTGAATAAAGGGGTGTTTATTTTTTGAAACCGCAGTGTATTTTTATCTTTACGTATTTATGGGTTTGCCCAAAACCCATATCGGCTCCATCTATTACAAATTTTCGTACTTTTACTTAGTATCTGGTTAACACAGATTAGTTGCCAATGGCGTATCTAGGTACGCGGTTGGTCGAAGATGCAAAGGTTATTATGGCTAAGTCAAGCAAGTATGTTTCCAAGACACCCGATGAAAACGGCGTGATCCACTGGAGCGATGAAGAAAATCAAATTTGGGCAGAACTGGTTGAGCGTCAACTGGCCTGTATCGAAGGCAAGGCGTGTGACGAGTACCTGGAAGGGTTAAAGAAAATTAACCTGCCACATGATCGTATTCCGCAGTTGCATGAGCTGAACGAAGTACTAGAGCGTGAAACCGGCTGGCAGGTTGCCCCTGTACCAGCGCTTATCGACTTTGATGAGTTTTTCCGCCTGTTGGCCAACAAGCAATTCCCGGTAGCGACCTTTATTCGTACCCGTGAAGAGTTCGACTATCTGCAAGAGCCGGATATTTTCCACGAGATCTTTGGTCACTGCGCCATGCTGACCAACCCGGATTTTGCCGAGTTTACGCATAAATACGGCCAGCTAGGCTATGCGGCGGATAAAAAAGACCGCGTATATCTGGCGCGTCTATACTGGTTTACCGTTGAGTTTGGTCTAATGCAAACCGAGAAAGGCCTGCGTATTTATGGTGGTGGCATCTTATCGAGCCCGGGTGAGACTCAGTATGTTTACGGTGAACAGCCGGAAATTAACCCAATGAATGTACAGGATGTGCTGCGCACGCCTTACAGAATCGATATTATGCAACCTGTTTACTACACCATTAACTCTATCCATGATTTATTTGATATTTCTCAAATGGATTTAATGGCGTTAGTAGCTAAAGCAAAAGAATTAGGCTTGTTTGAGCCAAAATTTCCCCCTAAAGAAAAATTAGCAAGTTAAGGAATTAGTAATGTCTGAATTAAGCGCACAAAAATGTGAAGCGTGTCGTGCGGATGCGCCTAAGGTGTCAGATGATGAATTGGCAGTATTGATCAAAGATATCCCTGAGTGGGTGCCTGAAGTACGTGATGGCATTATGCAGCTTGAGCGTGTATTTAAGTTCAAAAACTTCAAGCAAGCACTAGAGTTCACTAATCTAGTAGGCGCCATGGCTGAAGAAGAAGGTCACCACCCAGGTCTTCTGACTGAGTGGGGCAAGGTAACCATCACTTGGTGGTCACACTCTATTAAAGGTTTGCACAAGAATGATTTCATCTGTGCGGCGAAAACAGACGCGGTTTTTGCAGCTCTATAATTAAATACTTTCCGTGTTTGAGCCACCTCGCTACTTGCTAGCAAGGTGGCTTTTTTGTTTTTCACACCCTGTTAATGTAATACCAATTCACTTAAATAGCTAATCATTCTAGCGGGCTAAATATCATGCTAACTGCGTTGGAATTTTCCTATGGAGAATAACTACATAAGAAAAATTCCGCCTTGCTATCACATCATTTATCCAGCGCTATATCTGATCACATACTTAACAGAATTGGTATAACTAAAAAGGGGCTCGTCGGCACATTATCACCCCGTGTATTGAAGCCCCTGTGATAGCGCCCAAGCATGTATCTTCAAATCGTTTACGTATATAATGCAGCGCTGAACAAAACAAAATATGAAATGAGTTATGAGCGCTGCTGATCTTGATTACATCAAGCAATCCATTGCCACGGTTGCCGATTATCCTAAACCGGGCATTATGTTCCGTGACGTTACCAGCCTGTTAGCCGACCCCAAGGCATTACAGCTGACCATAGATCACATGGTGAATAAGTATAAAGACCAGGGCTTTACCAAGATCATTGGTACCGAATCCCGTGGCTTTATCTTTGCTGCACCCATGGCCTATGTACTGGGTATTCCTTTTATTCCTGTGCGTAAGCCGGGCAAATTACCTCGTGCGGTCATTGCACAAAGCTACCAGTTAGAATATGGTGAAGATACCCTGGAGCTGCACCAAGACGCCATAGTGGCCGGCGATAAGGTATTGTTAGTTGATGATTTATTAGCAACTGGCGGCACCATTGAAGCCACAGCTAAACTCGTTGCCAAACTTGGCGGCGAAGCAACTCATGCGGCCTTTGTTGTTTCCTTACCTGATTTAGGTGGTGAGCAACGCGTGCGCCAACAGGGAATTGACGTATTTAAACTAGTCGAATTCGAAGGCGATTAAGCAATGAGCTATCAGGTTCTTGCCAGGAAATGGCGACCGCAAACCTTTCACCAACTTGTTGGTCAAGACCATGTAAAACAAGCTTTGGTTAACGCGCTAAATGAGCAGCGTTTGCACCATGCCTATTTGTTTACTGGGACGCGAGGCGTGGGTAAAACCACCATCGCCCGTATCTTTGCCAAGAGCCTGAACTGTGAGCAGGGCATTTCTGCTCAGCCCTGTGGCCAATGTAGCACCTGCTTAGATATCGAAGCGGGTAAGTACATAGATCTTATCGAAATCGATGCGGCATCGCGCACCAAGGTTGAAGATACGCGGGAAATCCTTGATAACGTGCAATATGCACCAACACGCGGCCAATTCAAGGTGTACCTAATCGATGAGGTACACATGCTCTCCAAACACAGCTTTAATGCGCTGTTAAAGACTTTAGAAGAGCCCCCCGAGCATGTGAAATTCTTGCTGGCGACGACCGATCCGCAAAAATTGCCGGTGACCATCTTATCTCGCTGTTTGCAGTTTAATCTCAGTGCCTTATCTGTGCCCCAGATCAGCACCCAGTTGCAGCATATTCTCGGCCAGGAACAGATCCATTTTGAAGACTCGGCACTGGCGGTATTGGCTAAGGCTGCCGACGGCAGTATGCGTGATGCCTTAAGCCTGACGGACCAAGCCATAGCCCAAACCAATGGCCAGCTGGTGGAAGAAGCGGTCAAAGACATGCTCGGTCTGATGGATGTGCGTTTTGCTCAGCAGCTACTGAGTGCCGTGCTGTTGCACGATGGCGCCGAGCTGATGCAGCAAACCCGAGCTTTAGCGCAGCGCAATCCTAATTATGTTGCTGTGCTGGATGACTTATTAAATCTGATGCACAGCATTCAGCTGACTCAGTTGGTGCCAAGTGCTGCGGCGCTTAGCGAGCGCGACGCCGAATACGTAAGTGCGGCGGCCAACACTGCCGACCCTCAGCACATTCACACTCTTTATCAACTGCTGTTAAGCGGTAAACGTGATTTGCAATGGAGCAGCTCGACACAGGTGGGCTTTGAAATGCTGATGTTACGTTTATTGGCCTTCGAGCCTGCGGCCTTAGCATCTATGCCAACAACGCAAACCATTGTGAGCGAGATGGCCAGCCCTAAGGCCTCGGGCCAAGAGCAAGCGGCCAATCTGCGTGCCATGCTGGCCCGCAATAATACTGAGCTGGCTTCAGCTCCCAAGGCTGCTAAGCCAGAGCCTGTGGCAGCACCTGTGGCGACAGCGCCTGTTGCTGCACCTGACGTAGCTTCCGCACCTTCTGTGCCTTCTGTATCCTCTGCACCAGCTGTAGAAATGGATGAGAAAATAGCGCAAGAGCAAGTAGCGCAGGAGCAAGAAGCAGCGGCGCAATTTGATGCCGTGTTAGAACAAGCTCAAGAGTTAGGCTATCAGGGCGGCGAGCCAGTGCAGCCTACTACAGCAGAGCCTGTACTTCAGCACCAAGGCGCACCAGAGCCAGCACCTCAGGGCACTGCTCAAGAACAAGACCAAGAGCAAGCGCAACCCCGCATTGAGCCAATGCAGTCAGTAAGTGCTGAACCAATGCAGTCAGTAAGTGCTGAGCAAATGCAGCCAGCTAACGCTGAGCAGGACAGTCAAGCTCAGGCGGCGCCGGCCGAGCAGCTGCACGCATTAGAAGAGCAAACTCAATCGGCCATCGCCCGTATTTTGCAAAACCGTAAGTTGGCAACGCCTGCGCCTTCAGCCGCACCTGGCCAAAGGGCGCAAAGCCGTAATGAAGTGACCCAAGGTGGCGATGACCTAAAAAAGGCAGCGGCCCGAGGTGAGCGGGCCGAACTAAGCGCATCACCAAGTTATTTTGATACCCCAGTTGCAACTGCAGTTGCCACGCCTGAGCCTGCTCAGCAACAGCAACAGCAACAGCAACAGCAACAGCAACAGCAACAGCAACAGCAACAGCAGCTAGAAGCGGCTAAGCGTAAGCAAACGCCGGCGCAGCGCCTACTTGATAGGCATCAGCCGGACCCGCAAAAGCTGGCCCCCGAGTTGCTGCAACAGTTGCAGGCACCGGCGACAAATACCGAGGCGCAAGAGCAACCCTTGGTGATACCAGTGCCTGAGGGCTTTACCAGCAGCATTAGCGACATCAAATTTGCCCATCAGCAAGATGCCTGGGCGGCCTTGATAGACGAGATGAATCTGGGTGGGCGTACCCGTCAGTTTGCCTTGCAAAGCTGTTACCGTAAGGAACAAGGGCAGGTGTTTTTGCAAGTCGACGCCAGTCAGCAACACCTCGATGGACCGGCGTTGCGTGAACGCTTGGTGCAATGTTTTAGCGAGCAACTGGGCGAGCCCATCGAATTGCACATCGCGTTTAGCCCCGAGGTGGCGGGCACCCCGAAACTGATCCAAGAAGCACTCGACGCCCAGCGTTTGCAACAGGCGGTGGCGGCCATGCACGGTGATAGCAATGTGCAGCGCTTAATGACACAATTTTCGGCGAACCTTGATGAAAACTCGGTGCAGCCATTGTAATTTTTCCTCGCTGGCCTTATCTTTGCCAGCATAGATTTAAATGAAGAGAGAACACTATGTTTAAAGGTGGAATGGGTAACATGATGAAGCAAGCGCAGCAAATGCAAGAGCGCATGCAAAAAGCCCAAGAAGAAATCGCAAACTTAGAAGTAACAGGTGAAGCCGGTGCTGGTCTGGTTAAAGTAACCATGCTGGGTAGCCACAATGTGCGTCGCGTTGAGCTGGATGAAAGCTTGATGGAAGACGACAAGGATATGATTGAAGACTTGCTTGCAGCGGCTTGTAACGACGCCGTACGTCGCGTGGCTGAAGAAAGCCAAAAACGCATGTCAGAAGTAACAGGTGGTATGAACTTACCTCCTGGCTTTAAAATGCCGTTCTAATTAAGAACCATATAAAAATTAGCGCCTTAGGGCGCTATTTTTTTGCCTGTTAGTACCTAAGAGCAATACGTATAGGGACTCAGGTGCGTTATCATTGGCATCACAATAAGACCCCCGTAAAAAACCAAGAGAAAGGATACTCAGCTATGAAGTTCAAACTAACCTCAATTTTAATGACGACGACACTGTTAGCACTTGGTTCGACACACGTTCAGGCCGACGACCAAAGCTTAAAAGCCCTTCAGGCAATAGAAGAATTTAAAGTCCCCTTTATACGTATGATTAATGCCTACAAAGAGGGTGGTGGCTCGACCACTTTCTTGTATGAGAAACACAGCGCTCAGTCAGAACTTAAAGTTACGCCATATCGAGAGCTGGTTGAGTCGGCCTCAAACTAGGGTTAACAACTCCTTATACTTTTGCGCTTGGTTTTGATACCTTAACGCCACATAATAGAGCGCTGAATTACACAGTGTCGCAGCTTAATCGGAATTTACATGCAGCTTTCGCCAAAATTAACTCAACTTGTTGATGCTTTGCGTTGTTTACCGGGCATAGGCCCGAAATCGGCTCAGCGGATTGCCTTTCACTTATTGGAGCGCGACCGTGAGGGCGGCAGCCAATTGGGCGCTGCGTTAAGTCAGGCCATGGTGGATATTGGTCATTGCAACAGTTGTCGTACTTTTACCGAGCAAGAGCAGTGCGAGCTGTGCGGTAATATTAAACGCCAGGATTCCGGCTTGCTGTGTGTGGTGGAATCGCCCAGCGACGTATTAGCGGTGGAGCAAACCGGGCATTATCAGGGTCTGTACTTTGTGTTAATGGGTCACTTGTCACCCCTTGATGGCATAGGTCCAAAAGAAATTGGCCTGGATGTGCTCGAGCAGAAGCTGGCTGCGGGAGGGATCAACGAGGTGATCCTAGCAACTAACCCCACGGTAGAGGGCGAGACCACAGCCCATTATATTGCCGAGCTGTGCAAGCAATACCAGGTGGGTGCTTCACGTATCGCTCACGGCGTTCCTGTCGGTGGCGAATTAGATCTGGTTGATGGCATGACCTTATCCCATGCCTTTAACGGTCGTAAGCAGGTCACCTTTGACGATTGATTTGCTCTAAAATCCAGCAAAAAGGCGCCTTTTGGCGCTTTTTTCGTTTTTTCTCTCTTGAATCCCAACTGCATCACCCCATATACAAGAGCATATCTGGTTATCAACCTACTCAGTTGAACCTGTTTGCTAACGGAGAGAGAAATGACAGCAACATCAGAAAAAGAAACGCTTGGCTTTCAGACTGAAGTAAAGCAACTGCTTAACTTAATGATCCACTCTTTGTATTCAAACAAAGAAATTTTCCTGCGTGAGCTGGTATCGAATGCTTCTGATGCCGCAGATAAACTGCGCTTTTTAGCCCTTGAAAACGGCGACCTGTACGAAGGCGATGCAGAACTCAAGGTGCGTATCAGCGCCGATAAGGACAAGGGCACGGTAACCATTGCCGATAACGGTATAGGTATGACCCGTGATGAAGTGATCAGCGCCCTTGGTACCATTGCGAAATCAGGCACCGCCGAATTTTTCAAAAACCTGACCGGCGACCAAGCGAAAGACTCTCAGCTGATTGGTCAATTCGGTGTGGGTTTCTACTCGGCCTTTATCGTGGCCGACAAAGTAACCGTGCGCACGCGCAAGGCCGGTGAAACGCATGCTATCGAATGGGAATCAAAAGGTGAGGGCGATTACACCCTGGCCGAGATCGAAAAAGACAGCCGAGGTACCGAAATCATTTTGCACCTGCGCGACGATGAAAAAGAATTCCTCGATGATTTCCGCCTGCGCGGCATAGTTAATAAATACTCAGATCATATCGCCATTCCGGTAGAGATGTACCGTGAGCCGGTGCCAGAAACAGAAGGCCCGGACGGTGAGAAAATCGAGGCGCAACCAGGTCACTGGGAAGTCATCAATAAGGCCGAAGCGCTGTGGACTCGTGATAAGTCTGAGATAAGCGATGAAGAATACCAGGAGTTCTACAAGCACGTAGGTCATGACTGGGAAGAGCCTTTGACCTGGGCCCACAACAAGGTGGAAGGTAAAACAGAATACACCAGCTTGCTGTACATTCCTAAACGCGCACCTTTTGATATGTATAACCGCGAGCGTCAAAGCGGCTTAAAACTATACGTACAACGCGTATTTATCATGGATGACGCCGAGCAGTTTATGCCAAGCTACCTGCGTTTTGTAAAAGGTCTGCTGGACTCAAACGACCTGCCGCTAAACGTATCCCGTGAGATTCTACAAGACAACAAGATCACCCAAACAATTCGCAAGGGCTGTACGTCTCGCGTGTTGAAAATGCTGGATCGCATGGGTAAGAACAAGCCAGAAGAGTATCAAACCTTCTGGGATGAATTCGGCAGCGTGATCAAAGAAGGTCCGGCGGAAGACATGGCGAATAAAGAAGCCATTGCCAAGCTGCTGCGCTTTGCTTCAACGCACACGGATGAAGCCACGCAGAATGTGTCGCTTGAGCAGTACATCGAGCGTATGAGCGAAGGTCAGGATAAGATTTACTACGTTGTTGCCGACAGCTTTGAGGCGGCGAAGAACTCGCCACACCTAGAGATCTTCCGCAAGAAGGGCATCGAAGTCTTGCTGCTGAGCGACCGTGTTGACGAGTGGATGATGAGCCACCTCACCGAGTTCCAAGACAAGCAGTTCCAGTCGATCACTCGCGGCGACTTGGACTTAGGTGACCTTGACGACGAAGAGAGCAAAAAGGCCCAAGAAGAGTCTGAGAAGGAAGTGGAAGGCTTGCTTGAGCGCATTAAAACGGCACTGGGCGATAAGGTCAAAGAAGTACGCTTTACCCATCGTCTAACGGAATCACCGGCCTGTGTGGTTGCCGATGAACACGATATGAGCTCACAGATGATCAAGCTCATGGAGTCCGTCGGTCAAAAGGCACCGGAAACTAAGCCAGTGTTTGAGCTTAACCCTGAGCACCAGCTGGTTAAGCACCTTAACGACGAGCAGGATGAAGACAAGTTTACTCAGTGGTCAGAGGTACTGCTGGATCAGGCCTTGCTTGCCGAGCGTGGCAGCTTAAAAGACCCGGCCGGGTTTGTAACCCGATTGAATAAGCTGATGCTGGATTTAAGCAAATAAGTTATCCCAACCAAAGAGCCCGAGTCCAACCACTCGGGTTTTTTTATGCCGGTAAATCGTTGCGGGAAAACAGTAACGCAGACACCCACTTTAACGCAGACACCCACTTTAAAGACACCCACTTTAAAGACACCCACTTTAACGCAGACACCCACCTTAACGCAGACACCCACTTTAACAGACACCCACCTTAACGCAGACACCCACTTTAACGCAGACACCTACTTTAACGCAGACACCCACCTTAACGCAGACACCCACCTTAACGCAGACACCCACTTTAAAAGGAAAAAGACGCTTTATCGCAAGTGCTTGCGCCAGTTAAGAACATTGCGCATAGTGGAATGCTCTTATTTCCATCATTAGAGCAAGATATGAAATCGTCTTTACTCGGTGCCTTGGCACTTCTTAGTCTTTCTTCTTTTTCGTCGCTAGCAGATATTCCTGCGGATCCCATAGCCATTGCCATTCACGGTGGGGCCGGGACCATTGAGAAGGCCCGTTTTACGCCGGAGCAAGAAAAGGCGTATCGCGCTAAATTAACCGAGGCGGTGGAAGCTGGCTATGCGGTGTTAGCGCAAGGCGGTGCCAGCCTGGATGCCATCAATGCGGCCATTAATGTGCTGGAGAATTCCCCTTACTTTAATGCCGGTAAAGGCGCTGTGTACACCTACGAGGGTGAGCATGAGCTCGATGCCTCGATTATGGATGGTCGTACCCGTGCAGCGGGCGCCGTAGCCGGGGTTAAATATATTGAAAACCCTATCGATTTAGCTCGTTTGGTGATGACAAATTCTGTGCATGTCATGTTAAGCGGGGAAGGGGCGGAAGAATTTGCCCAGCAGCAGGGTATGAAACTGGTGGAAAACAGTATATTTGATACCGAGCATCGTTATGAAGCCCTGCTTAAAGCCAAGGAAAAGCTGGATAAGGCCAAACCGGCCACCAAGGATTATCAGGCCCTGCATCAGGCCTTGCCAAGCCAATACAAGATGGGCACGGTCGGTGCGGTTGCACTCGATAGCCAGGGTAATATCGCCGCAGGCACAAGCACAGGCGGCATGACCGCCAAGCGCTTTGGTCGCATTGGGGACTCGCCTGTAATAGGCGCAGGTACCTTTGCCGATAATGCCTCCTGTGCGGTATCGGCCACGGGTCATGGTGAATACTTTATCCGCTACCAGGTAGCGAGCGATATTTGCGCCCGGGTGCAATACCAAGGCAAGAGCATAGAGCAGGCCGGTAACGAGGTGATCTTTGGGCCCATGTTTGAAGCCGGTGGCACAGGCGGAGTGATCATAGTCGACGCCAAGGGTAATATCAGCATGCCTTTTAATACCAAAGGCATGTATCGCGCCAGTAAGAGCAGCACAACCCCAACCTATGTGGCTATTTTTAAAGACGAATAATAACGGCGAATTGCGCTAAACCAGCTACGCAAAATCCCTAGCGCCAACTATATTTACAATGTTGGCGCTAATAATTTTGGGGGTGCGTATGCAATCTATCAAAGTCGCTGATTACTATAACCACAGACCTGTGACTTTCAAAGCCGATATGTCCATTGAAAGCGCGGTGGAAAAACTTCTTCAAAGCTGTCAAACCGGTGGTCCGGTAGTCGATGATCTCGGCACCGTCATAGGGTTCGTTTCCGAGCAAGACTGCTTGCAACAAATGCTTAATTCAACTTATCAAAACGAAGCGCACTGCGTGATTGGTGATGTGATGACCAAGGAGCCCTTGTGTGTCACGCCAGAGCATAGCGTGATGACGCTCGCCGAAAACATGAAGATAGATAAACCGAAAATGTATCCGGTGTGTGATGAGCAGGGTAAGTTGATGGGAGTCATTACTCGAGCGCATATTTTGTTGGCGCTGGACAAGCACTTACACGACAATTACGCGCCAGGGAAACGCTTTGTCTAATACCAATTCTGTTAAGTATGTGATCAGATTTAGCCCGCTAGAATGATTAGCTATTTAAGAGAATTGGTATAACCACATCTAGTACACTTTAAGGCGATATTTTGCTAAGCTGGGCGGCCATTTTATGCCGTTAATTAGAGGCCTGCGTGTCTGTCAGCAAATCCTTGTATGCCAAGCTCAATGAGTGTTTAAAAAAAGATCAATTTATACTCAAAAAACGCCTACAAGGGGCGCAAAAAATAGCCGACGCCCAAAAACAACAGGGCGTTCTTGCTAAAATTGCCACTAGTATAGATGCCAGCATGGCCGCCCGTGCCAAGCGTTTGGCCGAGTTGCCTAAGCCCAGTTTCCCTGCGGCCTTACCCGTTAGTGAAAAGCGCGAAGATATTAAAGCGGCGATTGCCAAGCATCAGGTGGTGATTGTCGCCGGTGAAACCGGCTCGGGTAAAACCACTCAGCTGCCAAAAATCTGCCTGGAATTAGGTCGTGGTGTTGAAGGCTTAATTGGCCATACTCAACCGCGTCGCTTGGCGGCGCGCAGCGTTGCCGCCCGTATTGCCGAAGAGCTGGAAAGCGAAATTGGTCAAACCGTCGGTTTTAAAATTCGTTTTAGCGATCAGGTCAGCGAGCGCAGTTATATCAAGCTGATGACAGACGGTATCTTGCTCGCGGAGATCCAAAACGACCGCTATCTCAACCAGTACGACACCATTATTATCGATGAGGCCCACGAGCGCAGCCTGAATATCGACTTTATCCTCGGCTACTTAAAGAACCTGTTGCCCAAGCGTCCGGGCCTTAAAGTCATTATTACCTCGGCGACCATAGATCCGGAGCGTTTTTCCCGTCACTTTAATGATGCGCCTATTATCGAGGTGTCCGGGCGTACCTACCCGGTGGAAGTGCGTTACAGGCCTATCACTGAATTAAGCGGCAGTGATGAAGAGCAGGATGAAAACGACCAACTGCAGGGCATTTTCGATGCCGTTGATGAGCTTTATGACGAAGGCCCGGGCGATATCCTGATCTTTATGAATGGTGAGCGGGAAATTCGTGACACCGCCGATGCTCTGAGCAAGCGCAACCTCAAGCATACCGAAATACTGCCCTTGTATGCCCGCTTGTCCAATGCCGAGCAAAACCGTATTTTCCATCCAGGTAATAAGCGTCGTATCGTCCTTGCCACCAATGTCGCGGAAACCTCGTTAACCGTGCCCGGCATTCGTTATGTGATTGACCCGGGTACCGCCCGTATCAGCCGCTACAGTTATCGTACCAAGGTGCAGCGCCTGCCCATTGAGGCCGTTTCCCAGGCCAGTGCCAATCAGCGTAAGGGGCGTTGTGGACGTGTGGAAGCGGGTATCTGTATTCGTCTTTATTCCGAAGAAGACTTTTTAGGGCGTCCTGAGTTTACCGACCCTGAGATCCTGCGCACTAACCTGGCCTCGGTTATCTTGCAGATGCTTGGACTTGGCCTTGGTGATATCAGCCGCTTCCCCTTTGTGCAGCCACCGGATGGCCGTAATATCAGTGATGGTGTGCGTCTTCTGGAAGAGTTGGAAGCGGTTAAAGAGGGTAAACACCGCAATCAAATAGCGTTAACAAAATCGGGTCGAGATTTGGCGCGCATTCCGCTGGACCCACGTCTGGCAAAAATGGTGTTGGCGAGTGTGCCGATTGGCGCGCTACGCGAAGTGATCATCATTACCGCGGCACTGGCGATTCAAGACCCTCGTGAACGCCCGCAAGATAAGAAGGGTAAAGCAGATGAATTGCATGGGCGTTTTAATGATGATGATTCAGACTTTATCGCCTTCTTAAATTTGTGGAACTACCTTGAAGAGCAACAACAAGCGCTGACCAATAATCAGTTCCGCAAGCTGTGTAAGCAAGAGTTCTTGGCGTATATGCGCGTGCGTGAGTGGCAAGACATTGTTTATCAAGTCTCGACTATTTGCGACGAGATGGGATTGAAAGACTCCAATAATGAACCGAGTTTTGAAAGTGTGCACCAAGCATTACTCAGCGGCTTATTGAGTCACGTCGGTCAAAAAGACGATAAAAATGCGTTCTACCAAGGATCGCGTAACAGCCAGTTTCATATTTTTCCGGGCTCAAACTTGTTTAAAAAGCGCCCTAAGTGGGTGATGTCGGCTGAGTTGGTTGAAACCTCTAAACTCTATGCACGTATTAACGCCAAAATTGATGTGACTTGGTTGTCACCTGTTGCCCAGCATTTGGTAAAACGCAGTTACAGCGAACCGCATTGGCAGAAAAAAGCCGGTGCTGTTATCGCCTTCGAGCAGCAAACTCTATATGGCTTAACTATCGTTGCGAAAAAACGTGCGCAATACGACAAAATCGACCCAGTGGTTAGCCGAGAAATTTTTATTCGTACGGCACTGGTTGAGCAAGAGCTTGGCGCCAATGAATCCTTCTTACAGGTTAATCGTAAGCTGATTGAAGAAGTACAAGACCTAGAAAACAAAGCTCGTCGCCGTGATATTTTAGTTGATGAGCATACCTTGTATGAGTTTTATGACAAACACATCCCCGCGGATGTGTGTAACCGTGTTAGCTTTTTGCAGTGGTACAAAGAGCAAAAGAATAAAAACAAACGCTTTTTGCACATGAGCAAAGCCGATTTGATGCAACATGGTGCAGATGAAATCACTGCTGATAGCTACCCTGACATTTGGATGCAAGGCAATTTAGTCTTGCCGCTGACATACAGCTTTGAGCCTGGTCAAGACGTTGACGGTGTAGCGGTGCAAATACCTCTCGCCTTGCTCAATCAAGTGCAAGCTGAAGGGTTTGATTGGCACATTCCAGCACTGCGCCATGAACTTATTTGTGCCTTGATCAAATCCCTCCCTAAAGCGTTACGCAGAAACTTCGTGCCAGCACCTAACTATGCAGATGCGGTATTGAGTTCCATTGAGCCGTTACAAGGCAAGTTGGTGGACGCGCTTGCACTGCGTTTATTCCGTATGACGGGAGCGAAAGTCGATGCAGAACAATTTGATACCTCTGCGTTGGCTGAGCATTTACGTATGGCGTTTGAAGTGCGTGATGACAAGAACAAGTTGGTCGCGCGAGGTTATGATTTAGACGCACTTAAAGCACAGCTCGCTGACAAAGTCAGCTCAACGCTGTCACAAGTGGCGGATGAGGGCATTGAGCGTCAAGGCTTGACTCAGTGGGAGTTTGACTCTTTACCTGAGTCATATGTTAAGAAGCAAGGCCAGTATGAGGTCAAAGCTTTTGTTGCACTAGTGGATAAAAAAGACAGCACGGCCATTGAGCTATTTGATTCTCCAACTAAAGCGAACGTAGCGCATCAACAAGGTTTGCGACGTTTGGTGTTACTTAACATTCCATCGCCGATTAAATACTTGCAACAAAACTTGCCCAATAAAGCCAAGCTTGGTTTGTACTTTAATCCTTTTGGTAAGGTGCAGTTGCTGATTGATGATTGTATTTCTGCGGGTGTAGACAAATTACTCAGCCAATTTGGTGATATTCGCGAACCAGAGCAATTTGAAAAGGCCAAAGAGCATATACGTGGTGAGCTAGGAGATACCGTAGTTGCTATCGCGTTAGAAGTGGAGCAGGTGCTTAGCCTTGCTCACGCTATTCACAAGCGCATGCGCGGTAAAGTCGACTTAACCATGATAACAGCCCATGGTGATATTAAATCTCAGCTAGAGAGTCTTATATTCAAAGGCTTCGTGAGTCATCATGGCGCCGGTAAAATGGCTGATTTAGGGCGTTATCTTAAGGCCATAGACCGTCGTTTGGAAAAATTGCCAGTAGATCCTAATCGGGATCGTTTATGTACCTTAGAGCTCGATAAAGTCGCTGATGCTTATCAAAAATGCGTAGCCAAACATCCTAAAGGTGAACCGCAACCGGATGCATTAAAAGACCTCTTTTGGATGCAACAAGAGTTACGCGTGTCACTTTTTGCACAAACCTTGGGTACGCCATATCCAGTGTCCGCAAAAAGGGTACTTAACCTTATAAATGAATACCTTACGCAAAATTAATCACCTGAATTTTTTATGAATTGGGTTATAATTATTCGTCAATGAGTAGTATTACAGGGACGGCAAATTTTGTTGCGTAAGGAAAAAAGGGCTAAGCTTCTTGTCGTAGATGATGAGTATTTCAATTTTAAGTTCTACACTGATGTATTGAGTGAACAATTTGAGTTGGAATACGCTAAATCAGGCGAGCAATGCTTAAAGGAAGTGTCTGTCATTAATCCAGATGCCATCTTGTTAGATGTGTGTATGCCGGGCATCGATGGGTTTGATACCTGTCGGATCTTGAAAAACACACCTGAAACCAGTGGTATACCCATTTTAATTATTTCTGGGTTGGAGACACAAGAGGCGAAGGAGAAAGCATTCGAATCTGGATGCGATGGTTTCTTTGAAAAGCCCTTAGCCTTTAACGAACTACTGGAGAGCTTGCAAACGCTGATTTAAAGCATAATAAGGAGAATAATAACCATGCTTTATAATGATGAGCGCCGCAATTTTCGCCGCATGACGGTCGATACAGAAGCCACCATAGAGTTATCTATCGATAATCAATCCATCCTACTAGCTGCTACCTGTCGTGACTTAAGCGCAACGGGTATGAATTTGTACGTTGAACAAGCCATTGATCCAGGCGTTACTGCGACTGTGCACATTGAGTCCTCTGGCGGTGCAATTCCACCTTTAAAAGCTCTGACCCGTGTAGTGCGATGTTCTCAAGACGAGGATGGGCAGTATTGTGTGGGTGTAGAGATGTTGGATATCAATTAACTCCCAAGAATGAGTGTGAGTGGCGGTTGCCACTCACGAGCGAGCACTTAATAGACTTTACAAACCAGACCTTTGAGGTAAAAACCCTCTGGATAAGGCCCTGAGATAGGGTGGTCGGCCGCTTGATTTAAACGCTCTACTATCAACAAGTCTTTGTGGGCATCTAAGGCTGCATCTGCCACCACTTTTTGAAACAGATTTTGTTCCATTAAGCCTGAGCATGAGAAGGTCAATAATGTGCCGCCTGGGTTCAATAACTGCATGGCCAGCATGTTGATATCTTTATAGCCACGGCATGCACCAGTTAGCTGCGCTTTAGACTCTGCAAATTTCGGTGGATCCATCACGATAGTATCGAACTTACGACCTTGTTCGCGGTATTCACGAAGTAGTTTAAACACGTCTTGTTTTACAAATTGTGCTTTGCTCATGTCTAGATTGTTGTGCTCAACATTGCGCTTAGCTATGTCTAAGGCGTTTTGCGACACATCGACGTTAGTGACTTCTTTACAGCCGCCACGTAGCGCGTAGAGACCAAAGGTACCGGTATAGCAGAAACAGTTCAGAACTTCTTTATCTTTCACATAGCGCTCAAGTGCTGCGCGACTGTCACGCTGGTCAAGGTAGAAGCCGGTTTTGTGGCCACCAATGATATCAACTTCGCAGGTTAAACCATTTTCTTTGATAAGCACTGGCGCTGCTGGCGCTTCACCCAAAAGAGCTCCGGTTGTTGGCGCAAGGCCTTCCTTTTTGCGCACATCCACATCAGAGCGCTCATAGATAGCACACTCTGGAAACAGGCGATGCAGGGCATTAACGATATCGCCTTTGTGACGTTCAGCACCGGCGCTTAACAGCTGACACACAAGGTAGTTGTCAAACTTGTCTATCGTGACACCTGGTAAGCCATCTGACTCACCCGCGCATAAGCGAAAACCAGTGAGACCACCCATTTCAATCGTGTGCTCACGGACTGAATAAGCGCGCGCTAGGCGTTGATAGAAGAATTCGCCATCAATGACTTCTTTTTCATTGAACGACCATACTCGGGCACGAATTTGAGATTCAGGGCTGTATGCAGCGGTTGCTAAGTATTTGCCGTTACTGTCATAGACAGTGACGGTATCACCAAGTGCTAAATTGCCTTTCACTTTTTTTATCGCCTTAGAAAAAATCCAAGGATGTTTACGCTTTAAAGATTTTT
The DNA here is from genome assembly GCF_038739665.1 of Pseudoalteromonas qingdaonensis. Classification (NCBI taxonomy): domain Bacteria; kingdom Pseudomonadati; phylum Pseudomonadota; class Gammaproteobacteria; order Alteromonadales; family Pseudoalteromonadaceae; genus Pseudoalteromonas; species Pseudoalteromonas qingdaonensis. Next base: position 95,519 of record NZ_JBCGCU010000002.1, read on the forward strand.
CGCGTCCAGTTTGAAGATATATTGCACCGGCCATTGCTGTTCCCGCTTGTGAAATGAGGCGCTATTCTAGGCAGTGATGCGCCGATACTCAAATTAATTTTGCCAATTTAGTTAGCGTGTTTTAATGTCATTTGAGTTAATTAACGCGGACGTTTTTGATAACATCCATTTCTCGACCAAGCTTTAGATAAAAATAATCGGTCTTAATAGTGAGAATCAGTGAATAAACAAATAGTTGAATTACCACCTCAATTACAGAGGGTCGAGGAGCTGTGCCGAGATTTTTTTCTTGAGTGCGGTAGTGCGGATGCAGCACATGACATCACCCATATTGAGCGCGTGGTCAAAGTAGCTAAAACCCTGTGTGTTGATGAGCAAGCTCAAATGGCTGTGGTGTTACCTGCCGCGTGGTTGCATGATTGTGTCGCTGTTGCAAAAAATCACCCGGATAGAGCGAAAGCATCGCAAATGGCAGCTGATAAAGCGTTGTCATTTTTGCACAGTATTAACTACGACGAGCAGTATTTTGAGGCGATACACCATGCTATTGTCGCTCACAGCTTTAGCGCTAATATCACGCCACTGACATTGGAAGCTAAGATTGTGCAAGATGCCGACAGAATGGATGCCCTAGGCGCGATTGGTATTAGTCGTTGCATGAAAGTCGGGGGCGCAATTTGTCGCGGCTTGTATCATCCCACAGACCCGTTTGCTTACCACAGAGAAGCGGATGATGGTAAATATACACTTGACCATTTCTTTGTGAAATTATTGGGTATCGCTGATAGTATGAATACCCAGAGTGCGCGTCTTGAAGCGCAAAAGCGCACCCAGTATATGCATGATTTTTTGAGCCAATTAGGAGAGGAAATCGGTATTGTCTATGAATACTAGTGCACCACCGCTCAGGGGCATTCATCACTGTCATCTACAGGTTGATGACGTGGTAAAGGCGAAAGCCTTCTATCAAGAGGTGATGGGCTTTGATGTCGTTCCTGAGCTGGAGTTTTGGTATTACGAACAAGAAGATGGGCCTTTGATGCTGCAAGACCAAGCACGGTCCATCTGTTTGGCGTTATTTGAAGGCGGTAAACGAAGTAATGGTATTGCCTTTAATACTGATGCCGCGGCCTTTGTGCACTGGCGTTCTCATCTGCAAAAGCATGGAGTTACTGTCCACTTAGCCGATCATCAGGTGTCATTTTCAATGTATTTTCGTGATCCCTACAACAATATGCATGAGATCACCTGTTTTGAATACTCGGCGCTTAAAGCCCAACTTTAATTAGAGTACTTTTCTTTCACTGCCAATATCTTATCAAGTTGAGATATAAAAACATCGACTAACTCTGGGTCGAAGTGTTTCCCCTTTTCTTCGCGCATAAGCTCAATCGCTTGCTCTACAGGCCATGGCTCTTTGTACGGGCGTCGGGACGTGAGGGCATCAAACACATCGGCAATACTACAAATTCGCCCTTCAATAGATATTTCTTCCCCTTTTAGGCCGTTTGGGTAGCCCTTGCCGTCATAACGCTCGTGATGTTCCAATGCTAAACGATGTGCCAATTGCACTAGTGCAGAGCTTGAACCAGCTAAAATATCAGCACCTATCGTTGCGTGAGCTTTCATGTATTGATATTCCTCATCATCGAGCTTTCCGGGTTTAAGCAGGATGTTGTCAGGAATGCCGATTTTACCTATATCGTGCATAGGTGCGGCTAAAAGCAAAGATTCGGCCTGTTGCTCGTTCATGCCATAGGCAAGGGCAATGATATGGCAATAGCGGCTCATACGAATGATATGCTGACCCGTTTCATTGTCTTTGTATTCCGCTGCATGGCTGAGTCGCTGGATTAATTCGAGTTGCGCAGATTTCAACAAATCGGCTTGCACCAAGGATAAGTGATTTTTAACACGAGCTCGCACGATTGCTGGGCTGATTGGCTTGGTGATGTAATCCACAGCACCCAATGCGAAGCCGTTGGCCTCGTCTATTTCCTCTTGCATCGCGGTTACGAAAATAACAGGAATGGCAGCGGTATCTGTGTTCTGCTTTAGGCTTTTGCATACATCAAAGCCTGACATGTTAGGCATCATCACGTCTAACAAAATCAGATCCGGCAACTTTTGCGCGGCTAACATCAGCGCCTGCTCACCTGACTTGGCGAAGATAAGACGGTAGTCCTTGCCGAGCACTTCGTTGAGTACTTTTAAATTTGTTGGCTCATCATCTACTGCGAGCAGAGTAGGACGTGCATCTTCAATCATCTTCAAAGCTCTCTAATTGGGGCATAAGGGTAGCAATGTGTTGTTTGGCCTTATCAAATTCGAACTCATTTATTAGCTCAATAATTTGTTCCACATCGCCCATAAATTGTTGACCTGCAGCTTCTTGCAGCTGCTCGCAACTATTGCTGTCATATTCGAAGTTATCGCACAGCTCTTGTATGTGTGGCAGTAACTGTTTTAAAACGCTCACGTTTTCCACAGACGTTTGAGCTGAGGTGATATTAGTTAAAGGATGATGCTGCAGATACCCATCAATTTCATCTAAACAACTGAATAACGCAAATCGGTGTTCGTCGGTGACCATGCCTTGGCGTTCGATGTCGTTTAATTGGGCGCTGAGATTTGGTAAACACAGGTTTCCAGCAAGCCCTTTTAATGTATGCACCAACATCAATTGCTCTTCATCCAATTCATTGAGTTTGCCCAGTACTTTAATATCTGCGGCTTTGGAAACAAAAAATTGCTGTAGCTGGTGGATGTATAGCTCTAATGTTCCCCAAAGGTTGATGCCTTTTTCTTCATTAACACTGATGTTACCGGTATGCGTGGTGTGTTGAACAACACTTTCGTTGGCGACATCCACTTGAATATTCAAAAGGCGAGCGATATCACACATTAGATCTTCAACCACGACAGGTTTAGTCGCAAAACTATTCATACCAGCCTTTCGCGCAGCTTCTCTGTCGCTTTGCAATACACTGGCTGTCAGTGCGATTACGACAGTTGGCTGTATGTTGGTTGCACTTTCGTGCTGGCGCAGTTGGCGTGTTGCCTCTAAGCCATCACAAATTGGCATATGAATGTCCATGAGTACAACATCAAAATGCTCTGATGTAGCCTTGATGACCGCCTCTTCACCATTTACGGCTGTTTGTGTTTTATGGCCTAAATTGCCTAGTCGTAGCTCGAGTAATTCACGGTTTTGAGCAACATCGTCAGCAATGAGAATATTCAGCGTCGGCATTGTGGGCAAGCTTTTTGAAGAAGCATGTTCTTGTTGCAGTTCACTTATTTGCTCATCACTTGCGGGTAATAACGGCAGGTTAAAACTAAATTCACTCCCTACGCCTAGTGTGCTTTGCACATCTATGTCGCCGCCCATCAGATTGACTAGCTGGCGACATATTGTGGTGCCCAATCCAGTGCCCCCGAAGCGACGGGTAGTGCTATCGTCAGCTTGCTCGAAGGGCATGAAAATAGCGTTGACACGCTCTGGCGCAATACCGATGCCAGTATCTTCAATAACAAATCGCACATCGTTACCGGCAACAATTACCTTAAGCGTGACACGGCCTTGCTCTGTGAACTTTAGGGCATTACCAAGCAGGTTGACGAGCACTTGGCGGATCCGTTGCGGATCACCAACGTAATAGGTACGCAAGGAGTCGTCCAATTGCATATCCAGGGTCAAACCTTTTTTCTGTGCTTGGTGATAGAAGCTTGAAACGACAGAATCACATAGAACGAGAAGGTCAAATGGGATACGTTCAATTGAGACTTTGCCTTGCTCTAATTTGGCAGAGTCTAAAATGTCGTTGAGTAAATGCAGCAGTGAGCGGGCGGATTGCAACACATTGGTGAGTTGATGACGCTGGTTTTTACTGAGTGGGCTGTCCAACAAGACTTCAGAAAAGCCGATAATCGAGTTCATGGGAGTGCGTATCTCATGGCTCATATTAGCGAGGAAAGCCTGTTTTGTTTCCGCAGCTGCTTCTGCTTTGTCTTTGGCTGCAACGAGCTCGTGTTCCATGCTCTTGCGCTCGCTGATATCAACCAGTACGCCAGCAATACACATTTCATTTTCGTCATCGGGCTCAAAAGTGCCTTTGTCCAAAATCCACTTTTGCATACCAGACTTAGTTTTGATTCGATATTCAAAGGAGTAGTCACTTTGGTTTATCGCTATGGCGTTATAAATCTTCTCTCGTAAGCTTTCTTCAAACTCAGGGTCAATTAAATCTGAAAAATGAATACTTCCACTGACAAACTCCTCGTCCGTATAACCGGTAAGGCTCTCAACGATTGGGCTGATGTATACCATGCTCCAGTACTTGTCTAAGCGACAACGAAAGGCGACGCCGGGCATATTATTGATTAACGTACGGTAATGGTGTTCTTGGGCAGCGAGTTGTTGCTGCATTTTTTTGTGTTCGCTTAAGTCAGTGATAAAGCCAACAAACATGACTTTTTTGTCTGGTAGCGCAACTTCACCGACACCGAGATGGATGGGCAAAGTATGACCGTCTTTGTGTTGGGCCGTGACTTCGCGGCCGTAGCCGATAATATTGCGTTGCCTAGTGTCTTTATAACGGGAGAGGAAATAGTCGTGTTGTACGGCGATATCGTCAGGCATTAACATTTTTACGTTATTCCCGACGACTTCATCACTGCTGTATCCCAAGATCCTTTCAGCGCCAGCATTAAAGCTTAATACTTTACCTTTGTCGGTTATAGTGACAATGCCGTCCACCGCGGTGTTTAAAACCGCCTCAAGGCGAGATTGACTAATTTTTTGTTTCTTTAACAGAATGCGAAAACGCAACAAGCTGTGTAGCAAGCCAATCACAGAGACTAATAACACGCTGACAATAGCAATGGCGAGCGCCAAGTCTACGACATGGTCCAAGTTAGCTTGCTCAGTATAGTAGGGGGTTTGCGAAATAAAGCGTGCTGCATGCATACCCGTATAATGCATTCCTGATACTGCTAAGCCCATTACAATGGCGCCGATAAAGCAGGCCCAAACACCTTGTGCTGTTGTTGCGTTTGGCTTACGAAGCTTCATATGAATCGCAAGCGCTATCCAGGCAAGAGATACAGCGACGAGAATAGATAGTGCGAACCACAGGGGATCATAAGCGAGTTTTGGCCCTAAGCGCATAGCTTCCATGCCACTGTAGTGCATAAGACCAATTCCCGCCCCGAGTAATAGGGCACTGATGAATTGCGTCTTAGTATCAACCTTAAACCCGCGGATAAGGTGGAATGCGACAATTGTGGCGCCAAAAACCGGTAGAAAAGACAATGCTGTCATGGTGAGGTTGTAATCGACCTCGACACATAGGCTAAATGCCAGCATGCCGATAAAATGCATACTCCAAACTCCACCTGAAAAGGCGGCAGAGCTTGAGACAAGTGCATATTTATAGGAGGCAGTGTTGCGATTTGAATCTGCGAATGAACGTAATTGCAAAGCAAAAAATGAAGAAAAAATGGCGATGATGACTGAAAGTGCAACCAGTCCATAATTGTAAGAGCCGTTCACGAGGAACTCAGAAGCAGGATCGATTGCGAAAAATTGTGAAAGCATTAGAAAGCCAAATACCCCGATAAACAACTGGGCGTAGGCCCAAACGATAATAAGTATAGTGCATTGATTTTAAAGAATTAGCATTATCTCGCCAAATATTACCTTGAAGGCAGTATGCGAAACGATGGTATCATCACATTAGCAAAATACATATCGTAACTCAAATAGGTTCTTGTGGAGCTGTTTTGGAACGCCAACCAATAAATTATTCCCTGATTTTTAGTAAAAAACGCAGAACCACCGCGATTCATGTGAAGGCGCAAAGTGTTTCAGTGCGAGCACCCCATGGTGCGTGTAAGCGTTTTATTGATGACTTCGTACTCAGCAAACGCACATGGATAGAAACGCAATTACTGAAACAAAGCGATTTCACCTCGCAGGTAACGAAACCGCTGCAAGACAACAAGGTTATGTTGTTTGGCGAGTGGGTAAACATTAAAGTGAGCCGCGGAAAACGCAGCCAGACAATTTGCGAGATGGGCGCAGTCGAATTAGTCATCGCACACAGAGTAAGTCAGGTTACGAGTAAAGCTAAGGACATGTTACTCGCTTATCTATCACAAAGCTTAACTGTATACGTAAACGAGCGCATAGCGTATTGGCAAAATGAGATGGGTGTTACAGCCAGCGATGTAAAAGTCAGAACGTACAAGCGCAGATGGGGTAGTTGTAATCAACGTCGTGAATTGAGTTTTAACACTTTTCTAGTTGGTGCACCCAAGTGGGTGATTGATTATGTGATTGTGCATGAACTTGCACATATTCGCCATATGGACCACAGCAATGCGTTTTGGCAATTTGTAGAGACAAAATACGCGCATAAGAATCAAGCTAAAGCTTGGCTGAAAGAGAATGGTCAAAAGTTGGAATTAAGATTCGAATAAAGAAAGAAAAGTGGTGGAGGGAGCTGGATTCGAACCAGCGAAGGCAGTGCCGTCAGATTTACAGTCTGATCCCTTTGGCCGCTCGGGAACCCCTCCACTAAAAATGGATGCGTGCTTATTAAACTTTAGAAAAGTGGTGGAGGGGGCTGGATTCGAACCAGCGAAGGCAATGCCGTCAGATTTACAGTCTGATCCCTTTGGCCGCTCGGGAACCCCTCCTAAGCAACGGCGGCGATAATAGCAAACTGAGCTTTCAAGTAAAGAAAAAAACTAAAGAAATACTAAATTATGCCGATAACCGTGTAGATATAAATCATCTTGTCGAAAGTTTATGCAAATCGAGTCGGTGCTCATCAATGAAGCACAATTAGGTACAGCGCTTAATAGCAGTATTACGCATCAACGCCGTAATGACTTTGCCTTGCTGTTAGCTTCGCTCTCTTATGACGCCCTGGATTTCGCTCAATTTCACCTGCCCAAAACACCTGTTCACACTAGAGTAGTTAGCGATGAACAGCTGCGTTGCCAACTCGGTGGTGCCACTCCCAGACCTTGCGCACCACCACACTACGACATTGCTTTAACACAGGGGCAACGCCAAACCCTGGCATTGAGCTCCTTAACCAGCCTGCGTTTACAGGATTGCTTGGCGCCCACACCATTGGCAGTACGCGACGACGCTAAACACCTCCCTTTGCCCGTTCTTACCAATTGTGCCCCCAGTGTGCAGGCAAAGTATGGCCAGCAGGCAACGTCTCTTAGTGAAGTGCAAATGGATGCCGCTGCATTCTACGACCAACTTAGCGAGATAAAAGCACAGAAGCTGTTTGCCAGCGCATAACACCACGGCCTAGGCCATAAATACTAGGAACAGGACCAAGGGCGTCTATACTCTTTAAGGCAGTATTTAATACCAATTCACTTAAATAGCTAATCTGTTTATTTTTGCGGTTAAATTCATCCATGAAGCTTGGTTACATCGCGCATCCATGCGCTCACCTCTTGAGAAAAACTACATAAGAAAAATTCTGCCTTGTTATCACATCATTTATCCAGCGCTATATCTGATCACATACTTAACAGAATTGGCATAAGGTAGTAAAACTCACCTGAGGATAGTGTTATGAACAAAAAAACGCTCTACTGCTGAGTGCTTCACTGGCCGTATTGGCCGGCTCAGCCATTGCTGATGAAGATAAACAAGCCTTATTAGAGGATGCTTTGAGCGCCGCACCGTTGACGTTAAGAGATAAGGTAACTGTGATGGACAGGCAACAAAATGTATTGCAAGAAGGCAGCAGTAATTACACCTGTTTTCCTACACCACCTAGCCTAAACGGCATCGCGCCCATGTGTATGGATGGGCCTTGGATGGAATGGGCAAATGCCTGGACCAATAAAAAGCCGTTTCAGGCTAAAGCGGTAGGTATTTCCTATATGCTGGCCGGTGATGGCGGTGCCAGTAATACCGACCCTTATACAGAAGGGGAAACGGAAGATAATCAATGGATAGTAGAAGGTCCACATTTGATGATTATTATGCCGGATAATGCTCTTTTGGATAGCTTACCCACAGATCCCTATGCAGGTGGCCCTTATGTTATGTGGAAAGGAACTCCCTATGCGCACATTATGGTGCCGTTGGCCCAAGAGAATAAGTGCTCCTCTGTACGCCCACATAACCCCAGTGAGGGCGCATTTTTATTCTAGCTGCTACAACACTTTTTAAATTTCTTTTCGCTGCCGCAGGGACAAGCGTCATTGCGGCTGAGTTTACGCTCTGGTGCGGGCATAAGAGTGCCTGCATCGTAAAGCCAATGACCATCTTGCTGGATAAAGGTCGAGCGCTCGTGAATACAACACAGGCTATTGGCAAATAGATAATAGGCCTTAAATTCAACCTCGGCTGGATAGGCACTGAGGTCGGTGTCGATTATCTCTAGTTTGGTGAATTTAGCCGCCTCGGCAAATTCGGCTACATCTTCTGCCTGGTTATTCTTAAGTGCCGTCACCGAGCAAGTGGCAACTAAATACCCAATGGCCTGGGTGCAAAAGGCGCTGTAGCGAGATTTCATCAGAGTAAGGGCGTCACCTGGGAGTTCACTTCCGTCGATAAAGCTACCACAACAATCCACATACTGTTTCTCAGACCCACAATAACACATACATGATCCCATAAAGGCAAAAGCCAAATATTAGCAAATTTGCATGGCTTGGGGCAGAGTACTCTGCTGGTTATCCACATCGGCTTCGGAGGCAAAGCAATATAATTGTGCTTTGGCCTGATGGGTATTGAGTTGCATGGCTTCAAGTTGCGCCAAAGTAACAATATCCGTCCAGGTAACTATGGCGGCAAAGCGGCCATTTTGCAGTGCGCAATTAAGCATATATTCGCAATCAACAATGTGTTTGCGGCGGATCACCAAGAGCTTACTGGTGTTGATAGAACAAGAATCTAGCAGGTCGCGGCTGGGGATATGATCCGGTGCAACCAGCAGGGTCCAACCATTGCTGCTATTGTAACGGTGAATAATTTTCAGTAATTCAAAAGAAGCTGAGATCTCATCCTCTGTGTGAACCAGGTTAATGGCCGCTGGGTTTTCTTGCTGATAGCTTTTTACGTGTCGAACCGCTGCTGTATGTAACATAATTGCCTCGCTGGGGGTAAAGTAAACGATATACAGTGTTTTATACAGTGTTCATATACAGTAGTTTATACAGTTATCAGGTGCAAGCTTTTTTTTGCCTCTTTTTTAAACGGCACTTTTTCACCAAGATAAAAAGTTTGCACGGAAATATGTCGTAGAGCCGCTATTTATAAGGTCATTTGTCCGTATTTGTGCTAGCATTGACGGCTTGTTTATCAGCTTGAAAAAGACCAATGCTAGAGAGTGTTTTTAAGATCAAAGCGCATGGAAGCTCTGTGAAGCGTGAAGTGATTGCCGGTATCACTACTTTTATCACCATGGTGTACATAGTTTTTGTTAACCCGGCGATGTTAGCGGAAGCGGGAATGGACCAAGGCGCGGCTTTTGTTGCTACCTGTATTGCCGCCGCAATTGGCTGTTTTATTATGGGTTTTTGGGCCAATTATCCATTGGCCTTGGCGCCGGGAATGGGGCTCAACGCCTTTTTCACCTATGGCGTGGTATTAGGTATGGGTTACACCTGGCAAGCGGCGCTGGGCGCGGTCTTTATGTCGGGCTGTATCTTTTTACTGCTGAGCTTGTTTAAGGTGCGGGAATGGATCATTAACGCCATTCCCTTAGTGCTAAAGCGAGCCATTGCCACGGGTATAGGTGCATTTTTAGCCCTGATCGCCTTAAAAAATGCTGGCATTGTTGTTGCCAGCCCGGCGACCCTGGTACAGATGGGTGATATCACCAGCAGTGGTCCGCTGTTGGCTATTTTGAGCTTCTTTATTATTGCTGCCTTGCTGTACCGCGATATCAAAAGTGGTGTCTTGATCAGTATTATGTTGGTTACCCTGGTGGCCCTAGGGCTGGACTTGGTTGAATATCAGGGTGTTGTCTCGACGCCGCCTTCGATTATGCCAACCTTTATGCAACTGGATTTTGCCGGAGCCCTTGAGCTGTCGATGCTCAGCGTAGTATTCGCATTCCTGTTCGTTGATTTATTTGATACCTCAGGCACCTTAGTAGCAGTAACGCAAAAAGCGGGTTTGGCTGATGATGAAGGCCGTATGCCGCGCCTGGGTCGTGCATTAAGCGCCGACAGCAGTGCCACCATTGCCGGCTCTATGCTCGGTACTTCAACTACCACTTCTTATATTGAGTCGGTAGCCGGTGTTTCCGTCGGTGGCCGTACGGGGTTAACCGCCGTTGTGGTCGGTCTGTGTTTCTTATTAATGATGTTTTTTGCGCCATTAGCTGCCATGGTGCCAGCCTATGCCACTGCGGGGGCGATTTTGTATGTTTCTATCTTGATGCTGCAAAACCTGAAGTTGGTTGATTGGGATGATATGACAGACGCCATCCCTGTGGCTGTGGTCTTGCTAATGACGCCGCTGACCTTCTCGATTGCCCATGGTATTGCCCTTGGCTTTATCGCTTATACTGCGGTGAAGGTGGTTTGCAATAAGGGTAATGAGGTCAGTATCAGTGTGTGGATACTCAGTGCCTTATTTGTGCTCAAATTTATCTTCCTGTCCTAATTCTTTTTAATAAAGAAAGCCGCTGTTAAGCGGCTTTTTATCACTTGCAATAATGTGAGTTTGCACAGGAATATGGCGTAAACATCATTGAGTGGTAATAGCGCTCATTACCACTTTTTCTTCGGTGCAAACAGCACATCTAAGTCATCTTTTTCTTGCTCTTCGCGTTGTTTCCGTGCTGAGGCATTGGACGCCTTGAGGTGGGTACTGATCTCATTTAGCAGTTGCTCCAGCTGCTGCTTTTTAGCACTGACATAGTCATCGCTATAGCTTAGGGCACAAATGGTGGCATAGGCCTTTTCGAAATATTGACGTGCCGAGCCTACCATGTTGGCATGGCGTGCGGCGTTGCCGCGCTTGAGCAGGCTTTCAATATTTATTTTCAGTTGCAGGTGTTCGAACACCTTGTCTTCTTGGGTAAATGTAGCCGTGTCTATTTTGCCCTTGCTGTGCTCCGAGCGCAGAATGCTGCGTAATTTTTTAATGCCCTGGATCAGGCTGATCAACTGTTTGTCATGCTCGGGTAATACAAAGGTCTCGCCGTTATTAACCTTCTCGTCGCTGCCATTAATAAGGCGCTGTTTGGCATCATGAAGACGGGTTTTTAGCTCTTTTGATTGGGGCGACATCTCCACCATGGTCGCTAGTGCATTGTAGATGCGGCGGTACAAGATGGTCAGCAAACTGTTGGAGAGGGGAATATTAACGCTGTTGACTAGAGCCTCTTCTGTGTCTTCAATGATCTTCTTTTGCTTGCTCAATTCTTGGCGTCGCAAGGCTTCTTGTTTTTCTCTATGTTGCTGTACGGCGCTGACCCACACCGCAATAACGATGAGCGCAACAATCAACATGATGATGATGGAGGGTATCATGCACAGGCTCTCTTAGTGGTTTTTATTCATTATTGTGGTTCCATGTTACCTAAAGAACAGGGGGCGCGGTAGTGATCAGGGGAAAATTCGGCAAATTAAGCCAAGGTTGCCAAGTACGCCTAAGTGCAATGAACGCAATGGTAAGACCTTTAGGGCTGGAGCTAATAGCAATTCTTTATCTCAACATATAAAAATTCCAACGCAGTGAGCATGATATTTAGCCCGCTAGAATGAGTAGCTATTTAAGTGAATTGGTATGAATCAACAGTACCGAGCGGCAATTAAATATGCTAGCCTAATCCTTCGCAATACTTGGCTCATTTTGGCGTTTATCGATTCGTCGTACTCGGCTTGTGGGTTGCCTGTCCATATTGGTGCATATGTGTTGCGGCGCCTGGCGCTGTCCCTAGTGGCCGCTGCTTGAGTTTGTTTTTTAAGTAGAATAATAAAAGAAAGTTAATATCATGAAATTACAGCAGCTAAAGTACATAGTTGAGGTACTCAACCATAACCTCAATGTGTCTGCCACCGCAGAGAGTCTTTATACCTCCCAGCCGGGGATTTCTAAGCAAGTTCGTATGCTTGAAGACGAGCTCGGTGTGCAGATATTTGGCCGCAGTGGTAAGCATTTGACTCATGTTACCAGCGCCGGTAACGACATCATCAATATTGCTCGAGAAATTCTTTCCAAGGTAGAGGGCATTAAAGCCGTAGCCAATGAGCACACCTTGCCGGATCAGGGTAAGCTCAATATTGCCACCACCCATACTCAAGCTCGTTATGCTTTACCCGGTGTGATCCAGGGCTTTATGAAAAAATATCCGGCGGTGTCCTTGCATATGCATCAGGGCACGCCACAGCAAATTTCCGACGCCGCCGCCCGCGGTGATGCGGATTTTGCCATTGCCACCGAGGCATTGCATTTATATTCGGATCTAGTGATGCTGCCTTGTTATCACTGGAATCGCAGTATCGTCGTGGCTAAGGATCATCCCTTGGCGAAAAAAGCCCATAGCCTCACCATAGCCGATATTGCCCAGTATCCTTTAATCACTTATGTCTTTGGTTTTACCGGCCGCTCCGAGCTTGATAAGGCCTTTAACGCCCAGGGCCACGAGCCGCATATCGTCTTTACCGCCACCGATGCGGATGTAATTAAAACCTATGTGCGTTTAGGATTAGGTGTGGGTGTGGTTGCCTCTATGGCCATAGATCAGGTGAGCGACACAGATCTGGTCTGTATCGATGCCAGCCATTTGTTTGAAGCCAGCACCACTAAAATTGGCTTTAGAAAGGGCACCTTCCTGCGCGGCTATATGTACGACTTTATCGAGCGTTTTGCCCCGCACCTGACTAAGGACAGAGTCGAAAAAGCCTGTTTACTGCGCAATCAGGATGATGTAGATGCCATGTTTGCCAATATTGAGCTGCCGGTACGCTAAGCGCTGGCGCTATTTTTGGCGCTTGAATGAGGCATTAAAAAAGGCGACCTAGGTCGCCTTTTTTAATGTGTTACTCTAAGCCGAATTAACACTCGATAATATTAACCGCAAGGCCGCCTCGAGCAGTTTCCTTGTACTTGGTTTTCATATCATTACCCGTATCCCACATGGTCTTTATCACCTTGTCCAGTGAGACCTTTTGCTCGCCGCTGCCACGCATGGCCAAGCGAGAGGCATTAATGGCTTTGACCGCGCCCATGGCGTTACGCTCGATACAAGGTACTTGCACCAGACCACCGACTGGGTCGCAGGTTAGGCCCAGGTTGTGTTCCATACCGATTTCTGCGGCGTTCTCAACTTGAGTAGCATTGCCGCCCATGATTTCAGTCAAGGCACCGGCGGCCATGGAGCAGGCCACACCCACTTCGCCCTGACAGCCCACTTCGGCGCCGGAGATAGAAGCATTTTTCTTATACAAGATACCGATAGCCGCAGCCGTCAGCAGGTAACGGGTGGCTATTTCCTTATCCACTTCCTTGATAAAGGTGTGGTAGTACATAAGTACCGCAGGCAAAATACCCGCCGCACCATTGGTTGGTGCCGTAACCACACGACCACCTGCGGCGTTTTCTTCATTCACGGCTAAGGCGAATAAATCAACCCAGTCCATGGCGCGCAGTGGGTCGTTATTGCTCTCAACATTGAGCTTTAAATACAGACTTGGGGCACGACGGCGTACCTTAAGACCACCGGGCAAAATACCTTCGGTGCGTATGCCGCGCTCGGTGCAGGCTTTCATTACTTCCCAGATATGGAACAGCTCATCGCGAATCTCGCTTTCGCTGCGCAGTGTTTTTTCATTGGCCATCATCAGGCTGGAAACGCTTAGCCCTGACTCTTTACACAGCTCTAAAAGCTCCTGGGCGCTATCAAAGAGATAGGGCGCCGGATTTTGCTCGCGAATATCCAGTGCTGCCAGCTTTTCTTTATCAAAATCTTCATCGCTGACGATAAAACCGCCGCCGATGGAGTAGTACACCTGGGAGGCGATAATCTCTTTGTCTTTAAAGGCTATCAGCTCCATGGCATTAGAATGCTTGGGCAAGGTTTTACGGCGATGGAAGACAATCGCCCCTTGCTTGGGAAATTTGACCTGATGCTTTTTATCAAGGTGAATGACTTGCTCTTGCTCGATCTTCTCTAGGATCTCCGGTACCGCATCGGCATCAACGGTTTCCGGATCATAGCCGGCCAAGCCTAAGATCACCGCCTTACCTGAGCCGTGACCGACCCCCGTTTGGCCTAACGAGCCAAACAGCTCGGCTTTAACTTCGGTAACATCCTTAAGCTTACCTTGCTGCTCAAGAGCTTGGACAAACAGTCGCGAGGCGCGCATTGGGCCTACTGTGTGCGACGACGAGGGTCCAATACCAATGCTGAACATATCGAATGCACTGATCATATAACCTATTACTCACATAACCTTTGAACGGTCGGCCATGATAACGTTAAATAATTATAGATGTAATCCCAGGGATCGGTTTTTTAGCTGATCAGACCAAGTTGTTTTGTGAATTGGCTGATAATGCGCTCGGTGGCGCCCCATAACACGCCATAGGGGGTATTAAAAAGGGGAAATTCCAGAGCTTGACCCTGGCGCTCAACAATGAGCGGGTACCAGTTTTTTTGTACTGCTAGGGTGGCAAATGGAATAAAAAATGCGGCATCCACTTCATTGCGATCCAGTTGCCAATGGGCACCGGGATGAAGATAGGCCAGATAGGGGGTAATGACCATGCCGCCTAGGGTTTCAATGTCCTCGAGGTGGCCGATAATATCCACCTCGCGGGCGGAAATATTGAGCTCTTCATGCAGTTCTCGCAGTGCCGTGTGCCTGAGACTGGCGTCCTGACGCTCCTGTTTGCCACCTGGGAAACACAACTGACTGGGATGACTGCGTAAATGGCGCGGGCGTTTACACAGCAGTACCTGAGCCCCTTGGGGCGAGTCGCTAAGCAGCATAACCACGGCGCTGCGCCGTTTTGGGTGGCGCTTGGGCTGCGGCTCTGTAACCACACAGAGGTTAAAGCGGCTGATCAACTGGGCACAGGTACTGGCTGGCAAAAGGCGATACTCACTCTAATACGGGTAAGATTTTATTTACCTTATGGTAGGTTTCCTGATATTCCAAATCAACATGTGAGTCCGCGACTATGCCGCCGCCGGCCCAGCAGTAGAGCTTATTGTCGTTCGCAACCAAGGTGCGAATGGTAATGCTGGTGTCCATATCGCCACAGGCGCTGAGATAACCGATAGAGCCGCAATAGGCGCTGCGTCTGTGTGGCTCCAGCTCTTCGATGATCTCCATGGCGCGGATTTTCGGCGCGCCTGTGATAGAGCCACCGGGGAAGGCAGCGCGTAGCTGATCTATGGCGGTTTTACCTTCGGCCAGTTGGGATTGCACCGTAGTGACCAAATGGTGCACCGCCGGGAAGCTCTCGATAGCAAACAGTGAGGGCACGGTGACGCTGCCGGGTTTAGCCACCTTACCTAAGTCGTTACGCAGCAAGTCCACTATCATGACATTTTCGGCGCGATCCTTTGGCGAGCTCGCAAGTTGCTCGGCCAGTGCCTTATCTTCTTCGGCGTCCTTACTGCGTGGCAATGTGCCTTTAATGGGCTTGGTTTCCACCTGCTTGTCTTTTACCTCGATAAAGCGCTCCGGCGAGATGGACAAAATGGCGCCCTGGGTTAGGCGAATAAAGGCTGAAAAGGGCGCTCTGTTATGCTCGCGCAGGCGCTGATAGGCTTGCCATTCGCAGCCCTGGTACTGGGCGCAGAAGCGCTGTGCCAGATTGATTTGGTAACAATCGCCGCTGCGCAAATAGTCTTGAATTTTAGCAAATTGCTGCGCATAAAAGGCATAACTCATATTCGATTGCCACTTTGAGCTCAGGGCAAAGTCACCGGCCTTTGGGGTCTTATCAAGCTGGGTGAGGTATTTTTGTAACCCGGCTTCGGCGTCGATACTAGGCTGCGCCAGGTAATACCATTGCTTGGCAGCTTTATCAAAAATGAGCGCATCGAGATACAAACCGATTTGCATCTCGGGCAGGTGAATATCTTTTTCTGCAGTTTCCGGCAGACGCTCCAATAAGCGACCCAGATCATAGCCAAAATAGCCAAGCCAACCGCCGTTAAAGGGCAGGCCATAAGGGGCTCTGTCCTGGCATAGTTCGCCGAGCTCGGCCTGCATTTGCACAAAAACATCTTGATCTAGGGGCTGGTTGTCCAACATGGCCTTGCCATCTTCAACACTGAGCCACTTGGTGGGGGCAAAGGCGATAATGTCATAGCGACTATTGACATGGCTATCGCTTGCCGAGTCGAGGAAAATAGCCCCCGGCAAATGGTGAAAATGGGTAAAAACATCACAGGCTTGTGCCTGTATTGGCGCCTTGATGCAGTGCAATTGCGATTTTGTCATTATCTTCAACTCGAAGAGCTAGCCCGAAACGGGCTGGGAGGGTATCATAAGTTACACTTTTTCAGAAGTCGCGGTCTCTCACCGTGCGCACGTCACCGAGTTGTCGTGCCTGCCATTGCTTGTTAATGGCACCACGACCCAGTATGAAGGAAGATTTATGAGCACTATTCGTCAGCAAGACTTCATCGACAGCATTGCCGATGCGTTGCAGTACATTTCGTTTTATCACCCATTGGATTTTGTTCAGGCGCTTGAAAAAGCATATAACAAAGAGCAAAACAAAGCGGCAAAAGATGCCATTGCGCAAATCCTAATTAACTCTCGTATGTCTGCTGAAGGCAAACGTCCACTGTGTCAGGATACGGGTATCGTAACCTGTTTCGTAAAAGTGGGTATGGACGTAAAGTGGGATAAAACGGACATGACGGTGCAGCAAATGGTTGACGAAGGTACCCGTCGCGCTTACCTGAATCCGGATAACCCACTGCGTGCCTCTATCGTTGCCGATCCTGCCGGTTCACGTAAGAACACCAAGGACAATACGCCATCTGTTGTGCATATCGACCTGGTACCAGGCGCTGAAGTGGAAGTGATGATCGCCGCTAAGGGTGGCGGCTCTGAAAACAAAACCAAGATGGTCATGCTTAACCCGTCTGACGATGTCGCCGAGTGGGTTGAAAAAACCTTACCAACCATGGGCGCAGGCTGGTGTCCACCGGGCATGCTGGGTATAGGTATCGGCGGTACCGCAGAAAAAGCCGCGGTACTGGCAAAAGAATCTCTTATGGATCCGGTTGATATTCACGAGCTAATGGAGCGTGGCGCCGAAACTACAGAAGAAAAACTGCGTCTGGAAATCTTTGAGCGTGCCAACAAAACCGGTATTGGCGCCCAAGGTCTGGGTGGTTTAACTACGGTTGTTGATATCAAGGTTAAAACCGCACCAACGCACGCGGCCTCAAAGCCAGTGGTGATGATCCCTAACTGTGCGGCGACCCGTCACGTACATTTCACGCTAGATGGCAGCGGCCCGGCCGACCTTAAAGCGCCAAAGCTTGAAGACTGGCCAGAAGTGACCTGGGAAGTTGGTGCAGACACACGTCGCGTAAACCTTGATACCCTGACTAAAGAAGATATCAAAGAGTGGAAAATGGGTGAGACCGTGCTACTAAGCGGTAAAATCCTCACTGGTCGTGATGCTGCGCACAAACGCCTGCAAGGCATGATCGAAAGCGGCGAAGGCATGCCAGAGGGCGTGGACTTCACCAACAAATTTATCTACTACGTAGGCCCGGTTGATGCCGTTGGCGACGAAGTGGTAGGCCCTGCAGGTCCAACAACTTCAACGCGTATGGATAAATTCACCGATCTGATGCTGGAGAAAACCGGCCTTATCGGCATGATAGGAAAAGCAGAGCGTGGTCCGGCAACCGTTGAGTCAATCAAAGAAAACAAAGCGGTTTACCTGATGGCCGTCGGCGGCGCCGCTTATCTGGTTGCTAAAGCAATTAAGAAAGCTCGCGTGGTGGCGTTCGAAGACCTGGGTATGGAAGCCATCTACGAATTTGAAGTAGAAGATATGCCTGTAACCGTAGCGGTAGATAGTGAAGGTGCCAATGCGCATACTCAAGGTCCAGCTATTTGGAAAGCAAAAATCGAAGAACTAGACGGCGCTTTAAAGTAATGTCTAAACCTTAGAAAAAGAGCGCTTTGGCGCTCTTTTTTATGGAGAAAAATAATGATAACAACAACTCGTATCGCCGCCGCATTGGCGCTAAGTGGTCTCAGTCTCAGTGGTTTCAGTCAAAGCGCTCAAGCCGATGTACTGACGGTAGATAAACTTAATAGTCTAAACAAAATTCACAGCGTGGCGCTGTCACCGGATGGTCATACCCTGGTCTACGCCATTAAAACGCCTGAGGGTAGTGAGCTTTACGCCCAGGCGTTAAACGCCGCTGGCGCCATGACTCAAGCGCAATCGCAACAGGTAAAGCAATTAACCTACAGCGCCGGCACCGAGTCGGACGTGAGCTTTAGCGCCGACGGCAAGGGCATCTATTTTCTATCGCCGCGTTCTGGCTCACAGCAGCTTTGGTATTTGCCATTAGCCGGCGGTGAAGCCAAGCCCGTCACTCAATTCCCACTGGATATCGAAGGTTATCGCCTGAGCGCTGATAACCGCTCCTTGGTGGTGACGTTCGATGTGTATCCCGAATGTGACACGCTTGCCTGCTCGGTTGATAAAGACAAACAGCAGCAGAGTGTTGCCCATAATGCACAGGTCTACGATAGCCTGATGGTGCGTCATTGGGATCACTGGAATGATGATAAGGTCAGGCATTTATTTGTTGCCAGCATGGGCAAGGAGATCATTAAAGATGCCAAAGATCTGACGCCGCAATGGCAAACCGATGTGCCGGCCAAACCCTTTTCCGGCATGGAAGAAGTAGCTATCAGTCCGGATGGGCAAAAGGTAGTCTTTAGCGCCAAGGTGAAAGCCAAGGACAATGCCTGGAGCACCAACTTTGACTTGTTTGAAGTAGCCATTGAAGGCGGTGCGGTGCGTAACCTGACCGAGGAAAATAAAGCCTGGGATTCAAGCCCGCAGTTTTCCAGTGATGGTCGTTACCTTGCCTATAAGGCCATGAGTAAACCCGGCTTTGAAGCGGATAAGTTTACCCTGCAATTGATAGACCTGCGCACCGGTGAGCGCCAGCCCATGGCACAACAGTGGGACAGAAGCGTCGACAGCTTTAGCTTTGGTCCTAATGGCCGTGCCATCTATGCCACCGCCAAAGATTTAGGACAAACCAGCTTATTTGAAATCAGCACCGCCTTTGGCGATGTGCGCAGCCTGTTCTCCGACGGTTACGTCGGCGATGTGCAGGTGCAGGGTCAGCAGATCATCTTCTCCCGCCATGCCCTTAATTCCCCCAAAGACCTGTATCGTATTAATCGCGATGGTGCCGGATTAAGCCAGCTGACTCAGGTGAATAAAGCCAATCTGGAAACCCTACAACTGGGTGAGACGGAGCAATTTACCTTTACCGGCGCCAACGATGAGCAGGTGTATGGCTATTTGGTTAAACCGGCCTTATTCGACCCGCAGCAGCGTTACCCACTGGCGTTTTTAGTGCACGGCGGTCCGCAGGGCTCATTTGGTAATATGTTCCATAGTCGTTGGAATGCACAGTTGTGGGCGGCACAAGGCTATGGCGTGGTGATGATAGATTTCCATGGCTCGGTGGGCTACGGCCAGGAATTCACCAACTCTATCTCCCGGG
Source organism: Pseudoalteromonas qingdaonensis (assembly GCF_038739665.1). Taxonomy (NCBI): domain Bacteria; kingdom Pseudomonadati; phylum Pseudomonadota; class Gammaproteobacteria; order Alteromonadales; family Pseudoalteromonadaceae; genus Pseudoalteromonas; species Pseudoalteromonas qingdaonensis. The sequence goes on from NZ_JBCGCU010000002.1 coordinate 115,261, forward strand.
ATTGGGGCGGTAAGCCGCTTGAGGACTTACAAAAAGGTCTAGCCTATGTGAAGAGCAACTATAAGTGGCTTGATACCGATAACGGCTGTGCGCTCGGCGCCTCTTACGGCGGTTATATGATGAACTGGATAGCCGGCAACTGGCCAACGGGCTTTAACTGCCTGGTGAACCATGCTGGTTTGTTTGATATGCCGAGTTTCCATCAAAGCACCGAAGAGCTGTGGTTTGCCGAGCATGAAATGGGTGGGCCGTTCTGGGCCAAAGACGCGGACTATAAGCGCTATAACCCGGCTAACTTTGTTGAAAACTGGCAAACCCCCATGCTGGTGACTCAGGGCCTGAAGGACTACCGTGTGCCTTATGCACAAAGCTTGGGTGCCTTTACTACCTTGCAACGTAAGGGCATAGACTCGCGCCTAGTGGTCTACCCGGATGAAAACCATTGGATCCGTAATCCGGATAATTTGAAACACTGGTATGAGCAAGTATTTGCCTGGATGACGAAGTACACTCAGTAATATCATCAAGTCTGACCAGTAACCTTAGGCTGGCGCTTTTTCGGCGCCAGCTCCCACCAGATCAGGGTTAGACAATTCCCAAATGCGTATTAAAATATTTACATCATTATTGCCGTTGACGTAAACGTCACTACCTAAGGGGTAGATGTTATTACTAAGCTGGCTTGAAGTGGTTCCTAAATTTACTTTTTGGTGTTTGTTTGCATAAACTTTTCAAATTACCAAGTTAATCGGGATAGGATATTTGCATTGTTAACCAGCTGCGACTTTATCATCTCATTGAGTGGCAAGGGGCGTGACTTAGTGATAGAGTCAGCGGCAATTTCAGCGCACCCGTATCTCGGGTATAAAGTTCGGAGAATAATAGTGGCTGTTTTTAATCAAGTTGACTTCGATAACCACGAGCAGGTGGTATTTTGTAGCGATAAAGAATCAGGCCTTAAGGCGATTATCGCAGTTCACAGCACTAAGCTAGGTCCAGCGGTAGGCGGTTGTCGTCTGTGGAACTACGCCAGTGATGAAGACGCAGTAACGGACGTTCTGCGCCTGTCTAAGGGCATGACTTACAAAAACGCGGTAGCGCGTTTACCGTTCGGCGGTGGTAAGTCAGTGATCATAGGTGATGCGAAAACAATTAAATCGGAAGCCTTGTTCCGTGCCTTTGGTAAGCAGCTAGAGCGTTTAGGTGGTAGCTACTACTCGGCCGAAGACGTAAACATCACTACCGGTGATGTTATGATGATGCACAAAGAGACCAACTATGTAATGGGTCTTGAAGGCAAAAGTGGTAACCCTTCGCCTTTCACCGCACTTGGTACTTTCCTAGGTATTAAAGCAGCATATCAGCACAAGCATGGTCACCAAAACCTTGAGGGAGTCAAGGTTGCGGTACAGGGTTTGGGCGCGGTTGCTTACGACCTATGTAAACACCTGCACAATGCCGGTGCCGAGCTATTTGTAACTGATATCAATGAAGAGTCGGTTGCTCGTGTTGTTAACGCGTTCAACGCGACTGCCGTGGGCATTGATGAAATCTATGACCTGGATGTGGACGTATACGCACCTTGTGCCCTGGGCGCAACGGTAAACGACAACACCATTGCACGCCTTAAGGCAAGCATCATTGCCGGTTGTGCAAACAACCAGCTAGCCGAGTCTCGTCACGGTGAAATCCTGCGTGAGAAGGGCGTTCTATACGCACCGGATTACGTGATCAACGCCGGTGGTATCATCAATGTATACTACGAGACCAAAGAAGAAGGCTACAGCGCCGAAGCGGCCACTAAGCACGTTGAGGGTATCTACGATACCCTTATCGAAATCTTCCAACGTTCAGACGTTGAGCAGGTTTCTACCCATGTGGTTGCCAATGAACTGGCAGAAGAAATTATTGCCAACGGGCTTTAATATCTTCTTATGCCAATTCTGTTAAGTATGTGATCAGATATAGCGCTGGATAAATGATGTGATAACAAGGCGGAATTTTTCTTATGTAGTTTTCTACATCGAAAAATTCCAACACAGTTAGCACGATATTTAGCCCGCTAGAATGATTAGCTATTTAAGTGAATTGGTATTAATTGTGCGTAATTAATTGCGCCGCAATGATGAATAAGGCATGCTTCATAGCGTGCCTTTTTTATACGTAATTAGCTTATGTCATCATCCTACACTCACGTTGATTTAGATAACTGGGAAAGGCAGCAGCACTTCGCCTTTTTTAAAAATTTCCAACAACCTTACTTTAATGTGTGCGTCAGCCTTAGGGCCGAACCCTTGTACGATTATTGTCGCACCCAACAAAAGTCGTTTTTCTTAGCCTATCTTTATTTAGCCCATATCAGCGCCGCCGAATATTGGCCCATGGGTCTGCGTATTGTTGATGGTCGTCCGGTGCATTGTGCCAACCCCAGCATCAGTGTGGTGCAATTGGCAGACGATGACACCTTCCGTTTTAGTTATTTACCTTTGGTGCAAGGTTTTAGCGAATATTGTCAGCAGCATGGCGAGGCCAAGACTCGAGCCTTAAAACAGCCCTTGTTTAGTGAAGGCTTTGCCGAAAGTGAAGGGCGCTGTGATTTAATTCATGTGTCCGTACTGCCCTGGCTTAATTTTTCTGCCTTTTCTCATGCCACCTGTGAGGGCAATGCCAGCGGTGTGCCTAAGCTGGTATTTGGCCAATATGATAAGGGCAGCGGCAGTATGACTTTGTCTTTAGATGTGCATCATGCGCTGATGGATGGCCTGCATAGCGGTCAGTTTATTGGCCAATTACAGCAGAAATTTCGCGACCCACAGCGTTACCTAACTGACTAGTTAACAGCTAAGCCAGTAAAAAGTGGAATTGGACGCTAAATGATCAGGTAATCCTTTGTAATTACACCTCAAGCGTGTAAAGTGATACGTTTAGATTTTGTTAATAACTGCCTAAAACAAAGAATTAAGAATTCATATAGGCTAGGTGCGGTTTACTTTTATTCCCATGACGTTAATTTTCAGCATATTTACTTTTGTATTTCTGGCCTTTGCTGCGTCTGCGCAGGCGGCCGAGCAAAACCCTGTGGGTGCCCCTAGCTCCGCAGTTGCTCCCGTGTTTGTAAATGCAGCGGTTAATGTCCCTGAAAATATTCCTCTTAGTCATTACTTTGCCGAAACCTGGGATACCCGAGACGGCCTCCCTCATAACAGTATTAATGCTCTGGCTCAGACGCCTGATGGCTATATTTGGGCCGGCACCTGGGAAGGGGTGGCACGTTTTAATGGTCGTAAATTCGCCCTGTTTACTCGCGGTGAAGAAACGGGTTTACCCGACTCCGGAATACGCAGCCTGAGCCTGGATAGCCAATCCCAGGAGTTGTATGTGGCTGGCTCGCGCGGCGGTGTGAGCAGCGTTAAGGGGAATTTTTGGCAGCCTTTGCCCACTGCTGCCTATATGATCAACTTTGCTCAGCGCGTAAGCGATGGCGCCTTATGGCTGGCGCTTGAAGATGGTGGCGTAATGCGCCGTTTCCAAGGACAAGAGCAGCACTTTCTCACCCAAGTCAGTACTTATCATGTGCTCGAGCAGGGTGATAAGGTGTGGGTGGCCAGCAGTGAAGGTTTATATGTTTATCAAAATGGACAAATGCAGCGCCCCTTGGGAACTAATAATGCTCTCAATGGCATGATTTATAAGTTGGCGCTGGATCATAACCAACGCTTGCTGGTGGGCGCTGAGCAAGGCATTTGGCGAGAAGCTAAGGGCGGCTTTAGCCTGTTGGACAAGGCTCTTAAACATGAATCGGTGTCGGCAATCATGGTCGATTACCGTGGCGATATTTGGTTTGGCACCATTAATCATGGCCTGTTCCGCTACAGCGAATTCGGTCTGGAAAAACTCGATGCCAATGTTGGCCTGCCGAGCAACCGTATTCTTTCTCTATTAGAGGATCAGGAACGCAGCATCTGGATTGGCACCAATGCTGGGTTGTTTCGCCTGCGCCAGGCCCCCTTTACCACTTTAAACCATTCTCGAGGGCTTTCCGGCGATTATGTACGAACCTTGCTTAGTCACAGCGATGGAGCCTTGTATCTGGGCACCAGTAATGGTCTAAATCGTTATGAAAATAGTCGCGCAACGCCCCTAGGGCAGCGCCCAGGCGCACCCATTTCGGTATTAAGCCTGACCTCCGGCAGTGACGGCGGTATTTTTGTCGGCACCTACACAGATGGCCTGATGTATTTTGATGGCACTAAGTTAACCAGTTATTTAAACCGCGACACCGGCTTGCCCAGCAATGAAGTGCGCGCCGTGTTAGAGCAGGACGATGGTGGCGTCTGGATAGGCACGGCTGCGGGTTTAGTGCACAGAGATAAGCGCGGCAAATTGCAGCTTTATACCGATGAATACGACTTACCCGGCAATTTTATTATGGCCTTAAGCGAAGACGATAAGGGGCGTATTTGGGTTGGCACCGGGGTTGGCGTGGGTTACTTCGAGCAGGGCCAGTTTAATCGCGTGTGGTTAGATGAACAATTCGATGCCGAGTATGCCTTTGGCTTTCTTATGGAGCCCGGCCTGGTCTGGATGGCCACAGATAGAGGCTTGGTACGTTATGATGGCGCGACCGGGCAATTGCGGAAGGTGGGCAAGGAGCAGGGCTTACCCGTTGATAAACTGTTTGCCGTGGTAGTGGATGAATTTGATCACTTCTGGCTCAGCAGTAACCGAGGTGTTATGCGGGTGAGCCGCGCAAGCATCATCGCCAGTATGGAGCAGCCAGAGCAGCAAATGGAATATACCTTGTTTGATCAGGGTGATGGCATGCTCAGCTCACAAGCCAATGGCGGCTCTCAGTATCCGGCTATTTTACATAAGGATAATAATGTCTGGGTGGCCACAGCGCGTGGTGCGGTCATGGTGGACCCTGATAAATTGACCCGTATGGCCAATATGGCCTTGCCGGTGAGCATAGAGGCGGTGCAGTTTGATAGTCACCCGCAACAGGTCTATCAAAATACCGTGGTTGATGTGTCCTCGGAACACAACCGTATTTCTTTTACCTATGCGGGACTTGGTTATGTAATGACCGAGCGTATCGAATATCAAACTCGCTTATTAGGCTACGAGCAGCACTGGGTTGACCGCGGCAATTTACATATCACCGAGTATACTAACTTGCCACCGGGCAGTTATCGTTTTGAGGTGCGTGCTCGATATCCCTATGGCAGTTGGCAATCCAGCGGCGCCGCTGTGGAGATTAAAGTAGCGCCTAAGCTCTGGCAGACCATAGGTTTTAAAATTGCTGTGGTGGCCATGCTGGTGCTGCTGCTGTTACTGTTTTACCGTTTGCGTTTCTATCACTTGAAGCGCTCTGAAGCGCACTTGAAAAAGCGGGTGAAGGAACAAACCCAGGTGCTGGCAAAACAGGCGCAGGCATTTGAGCATCAGGCCACTCACGACCAGCTTACCGGCATTGCTAACCGCCGTGCCTTTGACCAGTGGCTGGTGGCGCACTTTGTTCAGGCGCAACGTGACGAGCAGCCGCTGAGTATGCTGTTAATAGACATAGATCACTTTAAGCAAATTAACGATCAGTATTCGCATCTGATTGGCGATCAGGTGATTGTCTCCGTGGTGCAAGTTATCGCCAACTGTTTACCGCCACAAGCCCTGTTTGCACGTTGGGGTGGTGAAGAGTTCACCATCTTATTCCCAGGCCTTAATGAAGATGAAGCCCTGCAATGGGCACAGCGCATTCGCCATCAGGTAGCCAGTTATGACTATTCGATGCTGGCCAGTGGTTTGCAGGTCAGAGTTAGTATCGGCGCCGCCGATATCGACTGTGCGGTGAATGTCGATAGATTGTTATCCCACGCCGACAAAGCCTTGTATCTGGCCAAAGAGCAAGGCCGCAATCGCTGCCTGGGCCACCGCAGGGATTACCTCTTGTGCGAAGAGCAGCCTTAAACCAATTCACTTAAATAGCTGCTCACATACTCAACAGAATTGGTATTAGCGAATATCCACTACCTTGCTGGCTTTTTTATAACGAATTTGCAGGCCGCTCCAACTGGGTAACTCCCAACGTTTGGGTGGGTCTTTGCGCTCGCCGCTGTGATAATGAGCAATGACACGTTTGGCCTTAAATACATATTCGATATCTAGAGTCATCCCCGGCAGCACCAGTTGTAGCGGAAAGCGCTCCATAAATTCCTTACTCTGCCAGGGCTCAAGCCCTTGGTAATAAAGATCTTCCGCTTCAATAAGCATTAAATCTTCCTGGCTTTGAATACCTAATTCAACAAGTCTGGCTCGTAAATGCTCGCCAGCGGTGGCAAGGTTTTGCTCCTGCTGCTGATAAAGTAGATAGAGATTATGGTAGGCAAGGGCATCGCTCACCTGCTGAGCAACCCCGGGAAATAAGCTGCCATCTAATATCAGCTCGGTTAGTGCTGGCAGGAGCTGCTCATCGTCTACCCGGGTGTCCATGCTTCTAAGGGTAACTTGGGCATAGCTGTAGCTCAGGGTGGCTCTTATTTCACCCGCCAGTCCCTCGCCCGTATTTACCTCATCAGGATGCCAGTAATAATCGCTGAGTCTTGCTGTGGTCGGGGCAAATTCCAACACCTGCTTTAAGGTCAAGGGCGCGCATAAGGTTGCCAAAGTGTCGGCGTGTTTTTTACCTTTGCCCGCCAGCGCAAAGGTGGCCAGGACCAGGGCGGCTTCTTGGTCCTCACCAAGCAAGGAGTTTTTTGCTGGGCGAATTTCCAGCTCGCCATTGCCAAAGCCGCCGCGACGGTTATCTCGGCGCACAAAAATACAATCCGGGCGCACCCTGGCTATGGCCTGTATCAGCGCCTGATAATCGAAACTGGCGCAGCGTTCAAGCTCGGGCAATTGATAGGCCGAGCGTAAATAATTGCTGTAGGTTTGTGCTTCAGTCAGAGCCGTCTCCTCTATATGCAGGTACTCATTGCACTGGCCGCGCAGCGCGGCAATGCACAAGGCGATATCACTGTGCTTTAGGTGCTCACCCAAGGCCTTGGCTAACTCGGTGAGTGTGTCTTGGTTTGGCAGCGAATAAAGCTGCGCCGGTGTGGCGATCACCGCAGCCAAGTCTATCATGGCCTGACGCAGGGTGGAGCTGGGCATTTTTTCTATCAGATAACCTAGCTCTGCATCCACAGGCAGGGGATAAATGCGTCGTCCCAGCTCGGTGGCCAGGCCTTGCGCATCTATGGCATCGAGCTTGCTCAAAGTCTGTTTTGCCCGAGCCAGACTGGAAGGTGCCGGCGGTGTCAGTAGCTCAAGATTATCTATGGCGATACCAGCACAAGCGCTGGCCAAAACCAGCTCATCCAGGGCTTCGCGCTCTATCTCCACCGGTGTCTGTGCCAATAGCGGCGCATGTTCGCCAAAAAGCGCGATATAAAGACCCGGTGCGGTGCGCCCGCAGCGTCCCTTACGTTGTAGCTGCGAGTCTCTGGCTATGGCATCGAGCCCAAGCACGGTTTTGCCTTTGCGCAGATGAGTGCGCCGTTCAAGGCCGGAGTCTATTACACACTCAATTCCCGGTACCGTCAGTGAGGTTTCGGCAACGTTTGTGGCAAAGATAATGCGCCGCTGCGTGCCTTCTTGCATGGCGCAGCGCTGCTCGCTTACTGGGCTGGCACCATGCAGGGCAGTGCCCTCGGCGGGCAGGTCGCGACAGGCACTGAGGCAGCTGTTAATTTCTGCGCGCCCGGGTAAAAATACTAGGATATCTTTGCTGCTGTGCTCTAGGGCATAAGCGCAGGCCTCTCGCACCCGTGGAGCCAAGTCAAAACGTGAGGGCATACTTACGCTGCTGTCGGCCAGATATTCACAGTCGATAGGGAAGAGTCGGCCTTGGCTGTGCAGGGTTTTGGCGCTTAAATAGCCGGCCAAACGCTCATCATTGAGGGTGGCCGAGGTGACGATTAGGCGATGGCTTTTGTGCTGTTTTAGCAGCGCCAATAACAGGTCGGTATCCCAGCGACGCTCGTGGAACTCGTCCAGCATCACCACATCATAATCGCTGAGCCTATTTTCGAAAAACAAGCGCAATGCGACCCCTGGAGTGGCAAATACTACCTGAGTCTGTTCACTGAGCTGGGCCTCAAAGCGAATGGCAAAGCCAATGTCTTGCCCGGGTTTTTGTTGCTTTTGTCCTGCCAGATAGTCTGCCAAAGAAGTGGCGGCAATGCGTCTAGGCTGCACCACCAAAACGCGCCCTTGAGAGTTGGCCCATAGAGGTAAACAGGTTGATTTACCACTGCCTGTGGGAGCATGAACTATGACATTGTGGTGTTCGAGGGCGGCTAAAAAGGCCTGCTCTATGGCGTAGATGGGAAGCGTCATGATGCGTTTTATTTGTGAATTTGTGTCGTTGAGATTGAAATAGCGGGCTAAGGGTCATATTTACAAGTAACTATGTCAAGGAATTAACAGATGATAAATGTCGTATTGATAGGCCTGATGCTGGTTTTTGTGCTTGTGTATTGGCGCCAGGACGAGTTGCGTTTGCGCCTGTGGCGACGTAAATATCAAGGTGCCGCTTTAAGCCAGGCACAAAAGCAGTTGCTGCAAAGGGCTATGCCCATCTATCGCGCCATGACGGATGCGGACAGGGCCAAGCTGGAACGTCATATCTGTTGGTTTTTAGGAGAAAAGCGTTTTTTAGGTCGCGATGGCTTAAGGGTCAATGAGGCCATGAAGTTGGTAGTGGCGGCCAATGCCAGTCTGCTAATGCTCAATAAACCCTGGCCGCTGTACCCCAATGTTAAAGAGATATTGCTGTATCCCAGTGCCTATTATGCCGATGTGACCGAGCGCGATATGGCGGGCTTGGTGAGTTACCATCAGGTGGTGCGCGAAGGCGAATCCTGGCCTGGCGGCACCTTGGTATTAAGCTGGCATGATGTGCTTGAAGGTAACCGCTTGCCGGGTGATGGCCACAACCTGGTGTTTCATGAGTTTGCCCATCAACTCGACCAGGTGACAGGGCAAACCAATGGCACGCCCTTATTGGCAGACAGGCAAAGCTACCAGCGTTGGGGCGAGGTTTTTTCGCGCGCCTTTAATAAACTTAAAAGCCATATCGCCTACAATATGCCCCATGTGATGCACGGTTATGGTGCCACGAATGAGGCGGAGTTTTTTGCCGTAGCAACCGAAACCTTCATTGAAAAACCCCACCAAATGCGTCAGTTTGATGCAGAGCTTTTCAATATTTTGAGAGATTATTATCAGTTTGACCCAAGTGACTGGCAGCGCAGTTAGAGTGTAATTATTTATATACAAGATACTGCTTTTGTTAAGCTAAATGCACGAGCATGGCCTTGGTATTAGTCAGTTTATGTTGTTAATATGCGCGTCCTAGCGAAAAATCGTTGTTTTAAAGACAGTTCTCGTTAGGTGTACAGGGAAAGTTCGGATCTACATGGAATGTATGGTGCTCACTTGTTTTAGCCTACTAATGAGTATGCCACTTGGTGAAGGCATCAGCTGCAACACTCGCATTCTTCAGAACAGACTTTTCCTCACTCGTGAAATTCAAACCATCGTTAATTGATGGAGCATAAGGGAAAGACATGTTTAAAAAAACATTAGCTGCATTGGCATTGATTGGTACATCGTTCGCTTCACAGGCAAACTGGCAGGCGGGTGTAGGATATGTAAATCTATCTGACAGTGAGGGTGGTGATAGCATCAGCCTTGATGCTTTGGTTGGCTCTTTAGGTTACAAATTCAAGTCAGGTGAAAACTTTTACTTTATGCCTGAACTACGTCTAGGTACGGGTATGGGTGATGACGACCTATACGGAGTCAAAGTTGAAGTTGAAAGCTTTGTGGTTTTATCACTTCGTGGTCAATATGAGCTAGAGAGCGGTCTTTATCTTTATGGCGCTCCTTCTTACGCAAACCTTGAGGTTAAAGCATCAGGTTACGGTGAGTCTGCCACAGAAGACGAATGGGAATTTGGTCTAGGTGGCGGCATAGGTTACAACTTCAGCAACAACATGGCTGCAGAACTGTCTTATGAACAGTTTGATGGTGTTGATGTGGTGAGCCTTGCAGTGAAGTTTGATTTTTAATTAATCCTTCTCGCATAGCTATTGGAGCGTTTAGCAGGTAAATTTGTTAAACGCTCAACCTAACTACTTTCAAATTTACTCGTGTTTCGTAAATTTGAAACTTAGGCCGAGTATTCCCCCTCACTTATTTCTATCTCTGATTTTTGCCCATTAAGCCGATGTTGCTTCCCCTTTGCGATGGTTTTTGTTTTAGTAGGCAATGATAATAACTAAACCTAATCAGAGAATCATATGAAGACTCCATTATACAGCGCCTTGGCATTGGCTATCTCACTCGCTTTGCCAACGGTTCATGCTGATGAAGCCGCAAAAGATGATAAAAAATGGCAAGTTGACAGCCCTCAGGGTGAATTTTTAGATGCAAAAATCAGCGTCACCCAAGGTACTTGGATGAACGTGGATGTGTCACCCGATGGTAAAACCTTAGTGTTCGACCTTCTTGGTGACATTTACACTATGCCTGTTAGCGGTGGTAAAGCGACACAGCTAACATCAGACATCGGCTGGCAAATGCAGCCGCGCTTTAGCCCAGATGGCAAGCATATTGCGTTTACCTCTGACCAAGGCGGTGGTGACAACATTTGGATTATGAACCTAGACGGTTCGGAACAAACACAAGTTACTAAAGAGTCTTTCCGCTTGCTTAACAGTCCTGCTTGGAGTCCAGATGGCGACTTCATCGTTGCTCGTAAGCACTTTACTGCAAGCCGTTCACTTGGTGCGGGTGAGGTATGGATGTATCACAAAGCTGGCGGCTCCGGCGTGCAATTAACAGAGCGCCCGAACGATCAAAAAGACCTGGGCGAGCCGGCGTTTTCACCGGATGGCCGTTATGTGTATTTTTCTCAGGATGACACCCCAGGAAAGACCTTCCACTATTCCAAAGACTCGGTGCAAGGCATTTACAAGATTAAGCGTTATGACCGCGAAACCGGTGAAATCGACACTATCCTAAGCGGCACAGGTGGAGCCATTCGTCCAACGCCGTCGCCCGATGGCAAGACTTTGGCTTATATCAAGCGCGATGACTTCCAAAGCACGCTTTACCTTTATGATTTAGAGTCAGGTAAAGAAACCAAGCTATACGATAAACTTGAGCGTGATATGCAGGAAACCTGGGCCATTCACGGCGTATATCCAACCATGGCCTGGACCCCGGATAATGAGTCACTGGTATTTTGGGCCGGCGGTAAAATCCATAAGCTGGATGTAGATGACGGCGAGAGTGAAGAAATCGCTTTTGAGGTTGAAACCACCAAGTCAATTCAAAAGGCGCTGCGTTTCACGCAAAACCTGGATACCGATGAATTTGACGTAAAAATGCTGCGCAATGTGCAGGTATCGCCAGACGGTGAAACCGCAATTTTCGAGGCTATGGGTCATATCTACAAGCGCGACCTTGAATCGGGTAAGGTTAAACGCCTAACCAAGCAAGACGATCACTTTGAATTTTTCCCAACCTTCTCACGTGATGGTAAGCAAATTGCCTATGTCACTTGGGATGATGAGAAGCAAGGCAGTGTGCGTGTTGTTTCTGCACGCTCGGGCCGCGGTGACACCCTAACCACAGAGCCGGGCAAATACGTTGAGCCGGCCTTTAGCCTAGATGGTGAAACTCTGGTCTTTAGAAAATCATCCGGCAGCAGTTTGCTGGCGCCGGAGTGGTCGTTAAAACCGGGTATCTACGCGGTGAACATAGACGATCCCGAAAAGCCTGAGCTAATCACAGAGCACGGCTATCAGCCACAATTCGGTAAAGATAACGACCGTATCTACGTAATGAGCCCCTGGCCAAAACCGGCGTTCAGCGTTGTTGAGCTAGAGAGTAAGAAAATTCGCAAGTTATACGAGTCTGAGCATGCGACTGAATTCCGTATCTCACCAAACGGCGAGTACCTTGCATTTGCAGAGCGTTTTAAAGTTTTCGTAACGCCATTTGTTGAACGCGGTAAAACCATCAATATCGGCCCGAAAGACAGCCAATTCCCAGTGGAGCAATTATCTGTTCGTGCAGGTGAAAACATCAGTTGGAGTGGCGCGAGCGACCGTTTGTACTGGAGCCTAGGCCCAGAGCTTTATCATGCTTCCCTCGATGGCATCTTCAATATCAAAGCAGATGAAAATGCTAATTTCAAAGTAGAAAGTGGTGACAACATCGGCTTTAAAAAGGCCATGGCCGAGCCAGAGGGTATGATTGCTCTTGTCGGTTCCAAGGTGATCACGATGAACGGCGAGGAAGTCATTGAAAATGGTGTAGTACTAACTGACGGCAAGCACATTAAAGCCGTGGGTGCGCAAGGCGATGTAAGTATTCCAAAGGGAGCTGAAGTTATTGATGTAACTGGCAAAACAATCATGCCGGGGATTATTGATGCACACGCTCACGGTGGCCAAGGTAGCGATGAAATCATTCCTGAGCAAAACTGGAAGAACCTCGCAGGCTTGTCATTGGGTGTAACAACAATTCATGACCCAAGTAACGACACCACAGAAATCTTTGCAGCCAGTGAAATGCAAAAGGCTGGCGAGATTGTTGGCCCACGTATCTTCTCAACGGGTACCATTTTGTACGGTGCGAATATGCCGGGTTACACCTCGCATGTTGACTCACTGGATGATGCGAAATTCCACCTTGAGCGTTTACAAAAAGTGGGCGCGTTTAGTGTGAAGTCATACAACCAACCACGTCGCGATCAACGCCAGCAAGTGATTGAAGCAGGCCGTGAATTGGGCATGATGGTCGTCCCTGAAGGTGGTTCATTACTGCAGCACAACTTAACCATGGTTGTTGATGGTCACACGACTATTGAACACTCTATTCCTGTTGCCAATATCTATGAAGATATTCGCCAACTGTGGTCGCAAAGCGACGTGGCTTACACGCCAACATTGGGCGTGGCTTACGGCGGCATTTGGGGTGAGAACTATTGGTACGACAAAACAGATGTATGGAATCACCCACGTCTAAGCAAGTTTGTGCCTAAGAACCAGTTGTTACCGCGCTCTATGCGTCGTACTAAGGCGCCTGATCATCACTATAACCACTTCAATAACGCCCGTGTTGCCGGCGAGTTGCAAGACCAAGGCGTATTAGTGAATGTGGGTGCCCACGGTCAACGTGAAGGCCTGGCGGCACACTGGGAAATGTGGATGTTTGCCCAAGGCGGCATGACGCCTCTTGAAGTGATCCGCACCGCCACCATAGATCCGGCCAAAACCTTAGGTTTAGATAAAAACCTTGGCTCTTTGGAAGAGGGTAAACTGGCGGACTTGATTGTGATTGACGGCGATATTCTCAGCGATATTCGTCAGTCCGATAAGGTGCAATACACCATGATAAACGGTCGTTTATATGACGCCGAAACCATGACGGAAGTAGGTAAAAAAGCACGTACCAAGCTGTTTTTTGAATAACTCCTTCTCGGTTTAATATTCAACTTAGGCCCGTATTTTACGGGCCTTTTTTATACCTAAAAACTGGGCATATAGCTTGCCAGATATCCTGAATTACTTGCCTTAGGGGGCTGCTAGGGTACACTGGCGCCAGTATTTATTTTTAAGGATAACCATGAAAAATCTGGTACTTATGTTAACGCTATTGAGCGTGTTATTTACCGCCAGCTTCGATGCCCAAGCGCGTAAAAAGTTTGGTTCAAAACGCACTACGGGTAAAACCGAGCAAACACAAACCACGCAAAAGCAGCAAACCACGGACACCAAAACCGTGGCGGCGAAGAAAACTTCAAGCAAAAAAGGCATTATGGCCGGTGTGCTAGGCGGCCTGCTGGCCGGTGGCCTTATCGCTGCCATGATGGGCGATGATTTTGAAGGTATGCAACTGCTGGAAATTTTATTGCTGGCGGGCATTGGCTTCTTGCTGTTCAAGTTTATTCGCTCGGCGATGCGTAAAAACCAGCCGCGTCCCATGATGGCGACGCCACAAGGCCAGGCCTATGCAGGTCACGGTCAATGGCAGCAAAGCAGTGCCTCGGCTCAGGCTCAGCCGCAACCAAGCTCTGTGCCTATGCAACTGCCGCCAAACTTTGATCAGGTGGGCTTTATACGCGCCGCCAAAGAGCATTATGTCACCATTCAACAAGCCTGGAATGACAATAACCTTGAGCTGGTGTCCGAGTATTTAGCTCCTGAGCTTATCGAGGAATTTAAGGCGCTGCGCGCCGAGCAGGGTGAAGTGCTCACCGAGGTCTTGTTTGTTGATGCCAATATTGTCCGCGCCAGCTGCGACAATAATGTCTGGGCTATCAGCATTCACTTTAGCGGCCAGTATCAAGACCGTATCGCGCACTCTAAAGAGCGCATCGATGAGATTTGGCATATGGAGCGTAAAAACAGCGAAGCGGCGCCTTGGTTGATTGTCGGCACCGAAGACTTGGTTGATTAAGCTCACTGCTAATTTACTTTTAAAAGGCCGCATCTGCGGCCTTTTTAGTTTAATACCAATTCGTTAAGTATGTGATCAGAGATAGCGCTGGATAAATGATGTGATAACAAGGCGGAATTTTTTCTTATGTAGTTATTCTACATAGAAAAATTACAACGCTGTGAGCACGATATTTAGCCCGCTAGAATGATTAGCTATTTAAGTGAATTGGTTTAACTCACTCCTTGCTGACGGTAGTCCCGCGGCGATACGCCAAAATGGCCCTTAAAGCTGCGGCTAAAATGACTGACGCTGTTAAAGCCGGTTTCAAAGCAGGCATTGGTCACCGACTTGCCCTGATTGAGTAACAGCTGGGCCCGCTCTAAGCGGCGCTTAAGAATATAGGCTTGAGGGCTGACCCCAAAGCGCTGGCGAAAAGCGTTAAAAAACTTGCTGCGGCACATGCAGGCCAGGCTGCACAGGGTATCGACATCAATAAGGCCACCGAGATGATGCTCAATATGGGCCACCACAGCATGCCAAAGCGTGGCTTGAGGGTCTTGCTGGGCGCAGCTTAGTAACTTGCTATGCTCTTGCTCACGCAGTAAGCGCACCAGTAATTCGGTGCTGGCAAGCTCGATGAGTAAGCCTCTGTCCTTTTCATTTTCACTAAATGCCTCAATTAATCTTTGATACACGCCTTGTGTGCTGGCGCTGTGATTCAGTTGCAAGGTGGCGGTTTGCGTGGACGCCTCATTATCGCTTTGCAGGCGCATTTGCCCAGCTACCTGATGCAGCTTTTGGGTGTCTATTTCTATGGTCAAACAACGGGTCGGTGTGCTCAAGGTGGCGTCGGGGAAGTCTATGGCTACATGCTCTTGTGGCGCAATTACAAAGCTCTGTCCGGGGATAAAGTCCTGACCCTGACTCAAGCTCGAATGGTGCATTACTTTGCGCCCTTGGATCATGGCGCAAAACATAATTTCGTCGGCCTTAAAGGGCACACCGTCACTGTGCTCATAGGTGTCGTATAAACACAATTGCACGCCATCGGCGTTAAATACCGAGCGGTGATCGACCAAGGTATCGAGGCGCTCAATTGCATCTGGGTGTATGGCTGCTGGCATCGCTAGGCTCCTTTGCCGTGATCAAAGCATGCTCTAGCATGGCCAAAAAGTGTACTTGGAGTCAAGCAAGATGGAATGCTAATCAAGTTTTTATCACCAAACTGGTCTAGCGTTAAAGGGATTGCAGCAAAGAAGGACAATAACAATGATTTATGCAAAACCTAATTCAACCGACGCCGTGGTGTCTTTTGCCGCCCAATACGAGAACTACATTGGTGGGGCCTGGGTGGGGCCTGTGGATGGCAATTATTTTGATAACACCACGCCGGTGACAGGTGAAGTCTTCTGCCGAGTGCCGCGCTCGAACGATAAAGACATAGAATTGGCATTAGATGCGGCGCATCAGGCCAGAGCCGCTTGGGGCAAAACCTCGGTCACTGAGCGCAGCAACATGCTGTTGAAAATTGCCGACCGTATCGAGGCCAATTTAGAGCAGTTGGCGGTGGCAGAAACCTGGGATAACGGCAAGGCGGTGCGAGAAACCCTGAATGCGGATATTCCCTTGGTGGTGGATCACTTCCGTTATTTTGCCGGGTGTATTCGTGCCCAAGAGGGCAGTATAGGGGATATCGACGAAAACACAGTGGCCTATCATTTCTATGAGCCCTTGGGCGTGGTCGGGCAGATCATCCCGTGGAACTTCCCGCTGCTGATGGCTGCATGGAAACTGGCGCCAGCCTTGGCTGCTGGTAACTGTGTGGTGCTAAAGCCTGCAGAGCAAACTCCGGTATCGATTTTAAAGCTGGTTGAGGTCATAGGTGACTTGCTTCCACCAGGTGTACTTAACGTGGTTAATGGCTATGGCGCCGAGGCCGGACAAGCCCTGGCCACCAGTACCCGTATCGCCAAAATCGCCTTTACCGGCTCGACGCCTGTGGGTGCGCATATCTTAAAATGTGCCGCCGAAAACATTATCCCGTCAACGGTGGAGCTTGGCGGTAAATCGCCCAATATCTACTTTGAAGATGTGCTTGAGCAATCGGATGAGTTTATCGATAAATGTGTGGAAGGCGCGGTGCTGGCGTTTTTCAACCAGGGTGAGGTCTGTACTTGTCCATCGCGTTTATTGGTGCAAGAAAGCATCTATGATGAGTTTATCGCCAAAGTAGTGGAGCGTACCAAGCAGATTAAGCGCGGAAATCCCCTTGATACCGAAACCATGGTCGGTGCCCAGGCGTCGCAGCAGCAGTTCGATAAGATCATGAGCTACTTTAGCATAGGCCGAGACGAGGGCGCCGAGGTGCTTATTGGTGGCGATGCGGAGCATTTCGATAATGAATTTAGTCAGGGTTACTATATACAACCGACTCTGTTTAAGGGCACTAATCAGATGCGGGTATTCCGTGAAGAAATTTTTGGCCCGGTAGTGAGTGTCACCACCTTTAAGGATGAAGCCGATGCCATTGCCATTGCTAATGACACTGAGTTTGGCTTAGGGGCTGGTTTGTGGACGCGGGATATGAATCGGGCTTATCGCATGGGCCGCGCCATAGAAGCGGGTCGGGTTTGGACCAACTGTTACCACCATTATCCGGCTCATGCGGCCTTTGGTGGTTATAAGAAATCCGGAGTAGGGCGAGAAAACCACAAGATGATGCTGGAACATTATCAACAGACCAAAAACCTCTTGGTCAGCTACTCGGATAATGCTTTGGGTTTCTTCTAACCTGGGCTGTCTGATCTAGACTTTCTAGCTGGTTACCCAACCAACAAAAAAGGTGGCCTTGGCCACCTTTTTCATCTGTGAGCTTATTTGGTTTTTAAAATCCATTCGCTCAGCAGGCGTACACCGTAACCTGTACCGCCGACATTCACTTCGCCTTTGGCCTTGCTGGACAGGGCATTACCGGCGATATCTATATGTACCCAACGGGTGTCACCGGCAAAGTGTTGTAAGAAAGAAGCGGCAGTGGTTGCACCTGGGCCGCCCGAGCCGATATTTTGCAAGTCGGCAATATCCGACTTCAGCATGTCTTTGTAGCCCAGTGGCAGACGCCATACTTGTTCATTTACTACTTTACCAGCGGCGGTAAGCTCGCTGATAAGCTGATCATCTTCAGAGAATACGGCGCTGTAGCGATCGCCTAGGGCGCGTACCTTAGAGCCGGTTAATGTGGCTACATCCACCATGATCTCCGGTTTATAATGCTCGCGGGCGTACCACATGGCATCGCTCAGTACCAGACGACCTTCGGCGTCGGTGTTCACCACTTCTACGCTTAAGCCTTCTGCGGTGCGCAGCACATCACCTGGGGCAATAGCGTATTGAGAAACCATGTTCGCTGCCATACCCATTACCGCAACGACATTGACATCGGCCTTGCTCAGCGCCATGGCTTTAACCGTACCCAGTACCGCAGCGGCACCGGCCATATCTGACTTCATACGTGCGATAGACGGGCCGCTTTTAATGCTGTAGCCGCCTGAGTCGAAAGTAATACCTTTACCTACCAAGGCGATAGGCGCCTCATCTGAGCCCTTATAGTGGGCAACAACAAGGCGGGCGCCATGCTCACTGCCTCGACCAACGCCTTCTAAGGCGCCCATGCCCAGCTTTTTAAGCTGTTTTGGCTCAAGTACGGTTACCTTTACACCGTATTGCTCAAGGTCTTTAGCGGCTTTGGCAAAATCAACCGGAGTCATTTCCGTGGCCACTTCTGAGGTTAGATCGCGAGCTAGAAATACGCCTTGCTCGATATGAGCCAAGGCTTGGTAAGCTGCTTGAGCACGCTCGGCGTTAGCAACGCTAAAGTGGTAGCTGACGGTGGTTTTTTCTGCGTCTTTTTTATAGACATCGAAGCTGTGATCGCGAAGGTTGGCACCGTGGGCAAACTGGGCTGCCAGTTGCGCATTGCTTAGCTGGCCTTGTACGTCGGCAAAGGCCAAGTCAACCTGAGTGATTTTATCGGCTTTAAGTTGGCCATGAATATCACCGCCTAGTTTTGCCATGGCGGCGGCATTTAGCTCGTCTTTTTCACCTAAACCTACTACCAGAATACGCGCATAGTCGCTGCCAACAGGGGCAAGAACTTCCACTGTTTTACCGTACTCAGCCTCAAAGTCAGCGGCTGTCAGGGCTTTTTCCAGATGTGTTTGGGTGCTTTCGCTTAAACCTGCTTGTGGCTTAGCCTGCTCCTTGCTTTGTAGCAAAATTAGGGTGTTGTTATTGTTTTTGCCATCAAAGCTAAATTCGGCGGCGTACGCATTGGCTGTGCCCAGTGTGGCCAGGGCAATAGCGCTAAGAGTAAATTTACGCAACATGATAATGCTCTCCTTAATACCTAAATCGCGCGCATTTTTACCTTATTTTTAGACGTTTGATAACAAATAGTCGGCGAATGCCCCAAAAACACGGTTAGTGACGGGTAATAAGGCCAAAGTGGTGTGCGCAGAGTGTGAAAGCTACAGCTAAATGTGCGGTTAAAGCGAGAGCGAAAAACTATTCCTGTGATTTTCTTTGTGATTTTTTCTGCTTTTGCCAGCGTCGTCGAGCATAGCGACGCATATTTGCGATTTGATCCGTTTCATCGACAATTGAGCGGCCGATAATGGTCTCGATAATATCTTCCATGGTGATTAACCCTTGCCACGAGCCATACTCGTCATACACCAAACACATATGATGTTGCTCTGCTATAAGCTGGGTAAGTAGGTGTTTCAAGCTAGTATTGTTGGATACGACCTTAGCCGGTCGAGCAAAGTCAATTGCGTATTCTTTGTCGCCCACCATAATCAGATCTGATTTAAAAAGCATGCCGTGGGGAGCCTCATCTTTATCCAGGATGGGAAAGCGGGTGAACTGACTTTTGAGTACTTTGTCGCGAATATCGTCCAGCGGTAAGTCAGGTTTTAGCGTTTCACAGACGATCCGAGGCGTCATCACCTCGTGTACCTTGATGGTATGTAAATCGAGAATATTGCTGATCGCCCTGTGCTCGGTCTCATCGACACTACCAAGCTCGGTACCAAGAGAGGACAGAGCTTTAATTTCTGAGCGCAAGTCTTCTTCACTGGCGCTGCCACCGAGTAAGCGGGTGATTTTGTCTGAAATCCAAATAAAGGGTTTGAGTATCCAGATTAAGACGTTGAGTATTGGCGGCAGTACCACAGCTAGTTGGCGCCAGAACAGGGCGCCTATGGTTTTTGGGATAATTTCTGATAGTAATAGGATAAGAATTGTCATCACCGCCGAGGCTATACCCAGATAACCATTACCGAAGACGACCGTGACCTGGGCGCCAACCCCGGCAGCGCCGACCGTGTGAGCCACCGTATTGAGCGTAAGGATGGCGGCCAATGGCTGATCAATTCTGTCTTTTAGCTTTTTCAGTGCCTGATAGCGAAGGGGATTTTCTAATTTTTGCTTAGCGATATAGCTAGGTGTAATGGAGAGCAATGCCGCTTCTAAAATTGAGCACAAAAAAGACACGGCAATAGAGAGTACGGCGAAAGCAATGAGCAATAGCATAGATGGTTGTATAGGCCTGTGGAAAAGTAACTTCTTGTTAGTTTAGTTAACGATCTTTGGGTTAAAACAAAATAAGCAAGACACCCACTTAAAAAATAAGCAGAAACAAAATAAGCAAGACACCCACTTAAAAAATAAGCAGAAATAAGTTAGACACCCATTCTAATAGAAATAAGTTAGACACCCATTCTAATATTGCACATATCCCTGATCCTTTGACTACACTTTGAAGGTGCTACTCAAGGAGGAGTGGATCATGGCAACGCCTCGGAAAAACCAAATCAGTCTGGCTGATACTTCTTATTATCACTGTATTTCTCGCTGTGTGCGGCGTGCATTTTTATGTGGCATAGATGCATTGACCGGCCGCTCTTATGAACATCGCCGTGATTGGGTTGAGAAAATAAGCAGAAATAAGTTAGACACCCACTCCAAGATTTCACACTTCCAGACCCATTGACTACACTTTGAAGGTGCTACTCAAGGAGGAGTGGATCATGGCAACGCCTCGGAAAAACCAAATCAGTTTGGCTGATACTTCTTATTATCACTGTATTTCTCGCTGTGTACGGCGCGCATTTTTATGTGGCATAGATGCATTGACCGGCCGCTCTTATGAACATCGCCGCGAATGGGTTGAATGTAAGGTGCTACAGCTAGCACAAATTTTCAGCATTGATGTGTGTGCTTACGCGGTAATGAGCAACCATACTCATGTCGTGCTGCATGTGGATAAGCGCAAATCCCAGGATCTAACTGATAAGGAGATTCTGCTGCGCTGGCATAAACTATTTAAAGGCACCGTGCTCTGTCAGCGCTTTTTACAAGGAGAGCAGCTTGATACCGTAGAGTTGGCTGCCCTACAAGGTCGAGTCAGGATTTATCGGGAGCGTCTCAGCGATATCAGCTGGTTTATGCGCGTGCTCAATGAAGGGATTGCCCGTCAAGCTAACCGCGAAGATGACTGCACCGGCCGTTTTTGGGAGGGACGTTTTAAATCCCAAGCCCTTCTTGATGAAGCTGCCCTGGTTGCCTGTTTAGCCTATGTGGACTTAAACCCTGTTCGTGCAAAAGCTGCTGATTTACCTGAACAATCCGACTACACCAGCGTGAAAACTAGAATCGCTTCAGCAAAGCAGGGTCAGCAACCCACCGCATTAATGCCCTTTGTTGGTAATCCACGCAAAAACATGCCTAAGGGTTTGCCTTTTGAGCTACAGAGCTACTTAGAGCTGATTGAGTGGACTGGACGCTGTATGCACAAAGATAAACCAGGTCATATTTCATCTGACGCAGCCCCCATACTGGAACGGCTCGATATCTGCCCGGCGAATTGGCTGGTGCTGACCACTTCATTTACCAAGGTATTTCATGGTGCGGTAGGTAAGGAAGAAGCACTAACGACCTACAGCCATCATCAACACCGAAAACGACGTGTAGATTTAAGCAACAGCCAAGCGCTCTTTGCTTAAACACCGTTTCCTCTTCCCTATTATTAACTGTGTTCACAAGATGCAGACTTCGCACGCCAGAAATTCACGAAAATATATCAACGTAAGGCAAATCATCGAAAATACGGCTGCACAGAGCTAAATACGATTGAAAGGTGTGTATCAGATCCTACTGTGAAAGCTCAATTTTAAAGTGGGTGTCTTGTTTATTTTCTTTAGGATGGGTGTCTTGTTTAATTTTTGTGAAAGCTCAATTTTAAAGTGGGTGTCTTGTTTATTTTCTATAGGATGGGTGTCTTGTTTATTTTCTGGCTACAGATTGGAAAATGTAAAGGTTGTATTGTGAATTATGAGAAAGAGAAAATTGATATAACTTATTGATTTCAGGGGGAGAAGAATGGTCGGCATAGCAGGATTTGAACCTGCGACCCCTGACACCCCATGACAGTGCGCTACCAAGCTGCGCTATATGCCGACTAGGACTGCAATAGTACGGATAAATTTTGCAATTGCAAGTGGGTGTTGAATCGTTTGCTTATAAATTATTCATATCGATAAGGTTTTTTCGCTTTTTGCGTCTTATTTATCCGCGTTAGTTGAACTTAATTGGGAAGCGGCCAACCAGGTATCAATATGTTCGGCCATAATATCGCGCAGCAGCGGCTGGGCCTCGGCATTGGGATGAATATTGTCGTTTTGCATCAAGGAGCCGTCGGTGGCGACTTGCTCGACAAAAAAAGGCAGCAGATGAGCGCCGTGCTGTTCTGCCACGGTGGCAAAGCTGGCCTCAAACATTTGTGTGTAGCGGGGACCATAATTGGGCGGGATGCGAATGGCCATCACCGCCACATCGGCACCGGCCGCTTGGCTTTGCTTTATTAAGGCCGTGAGGTTTTGCTGCATTTTAGGAATAGGAAAACCACGTAGGCCGTCGTTGCCGCCCAGTTCAATCAGCACATGGCTGGGCTGGTGGCTGGCTAAAATGCCCTCTAGGCGCCTTAGTGCGCCGCCTGTGGTTTCGCCGCTGATACTGGCATTGATTAATTTAATGGGCTTTTTTTGCTCTTCATACGTATCTTGTAACAATTGCACCCATCCTTGGTGTTGTTTTAGACCATAGGCAGCGCTTAAGCTGTCACCTAGGATCAGGATTTGGTTGTCAGCCCAAGCAATAAATGGTTTAGTGACAACTAATAGGACGAGTAAAATACGTAGGATTAAAGCATTCATATGTCAGCGTTATCTCAATTAAACATTATTCAAGTCAAAGAATTAACCAAATCCGTTAATACGCTTGACGGCGATTTAACGATCCTCAACGACATCAGCTTTAATGTCAAGCCGGGCGAGTCGGTGGCCATAGTGGGCGCTTCGGGCTCGGGTAAATCAACCCTGCTTAGCCTGTTGGCTGGGCTTGATAGAGCCACTTCCGGCAGTATTATCGTTGATGGTGATGCCCTAGAGAGTCTTGATGAAGAAGGTCGTGCAGCCTTGCGGGCGCAAAAGGTCGGTTTTGTGTTTCAATCTTTTATGCTGGTACAAAGCCTAAGTGCCCTTGAGAACGTGATGTTGCCAGCTGAGCTTGCCAATCAAAAAGACGCCAAAGAGCAGGCCTTGGCACTGCTCGAAAAAGTGGGCTTAAGTCATCGTATTGAACATTACCCATCGCAACTCAGCGGTGGTGAGCAGCAAAGGGTGGCTATTGCTCGTGCCTTTGTTGGTACTCCAAAAATCCTTTTTGCCGATGAGCCCTCGGCTAACCTCGACAGCAAAAATGGCAAGCTGATTGAAGAATTACTATTTGAGCTCAATCAGCAGCAGGGCACCACCTTGGTGCTGGTAACCCATGATGAAGCTCTGGCCAATCGCTGTGAGCGCATCTTGCATATTGAGGGCGGTGAGCTAACCCAATTACGTGAGCCTCAGGAGCGCGCGCATGTGGGCTAAGTTAGCAATACGATTATTTTTCAGAGAGTTACGCCGTGGCGAGCTGACGGTGATCTGCGCCGCCATTGCTTTGGCGGTGATGACAGTGT
This sequence comes from Pseudoalteromonas qingdaonensis, assembly GCF_038739665.1. Taxonomy (NCBI): domain Bacteria; kingdom Pseudomonadati; phylum Pseudomonadota; class Gammaproteobacteria; order Alteromonadales; family Pseudoalteromonadaceae; genus Pseudoalteromonas; species Pseudoalteromonas qingdaonensis. Next base: position 138,839 of record NZ_JBCGCU010000002.1, read on the forward strand.
TAACCCTGTCATCGGTCACCGACCGTATCGGCCAGGCTATTTTGCAAAAATCTAACGCCTTTATCGCCGCTGACCGTGCCTTGGCCAGTAACCATGCCTTGCCTGAGAATTATCAAGAGCAGGCGCAAAATATGGGGTTGAAAACCGCCCGGCTTACCTTTTTCGATACCATGCTGTTTGCCAATGAGCGCATGCAATTGGCGGCCATCAAGGCGGCTTCACAAGCGTATCCCCTTAAGGGCGAGTTGCTGATCAAACGTGATTTTGATGCCCCAGAGCAGGCTGCTAAGGGCGGCCCCGAGCCAGGCTCGGTTTGGCTCAATGAGTCGGTGATGTATTCACTGGATTTGGCGGTGGGCGACAGCGTAGAGCTTGGCGCCGCGAGCTTTGTGGTCAGCGCCATTTTAAGTGAAGAGCCGGACGCGCCCTTTAATATTTTCTCCGGCAGTCGCCGTGTGCTGCTAAACGAAGCGGATATAGAAAAAACGCAGGTCATCCAGCCTGGCAGTCGGGTGTTTTATCGCCAGTTGTATGCCGGCGAGAGCGACAAGGTCGAGGCCTTTTATCAGTTGTTAAAACCCCAACTGGCCGAGAATCAACGCTGGTATGGGGTTAAAGACAGACAGTCACCCATTTCTAACTCCCTTGAGCGCTCGGAGCGATTTTTACTCTTGGCGGGCTTGCTTGGCATTATTCTCGCTGCCGTGGCCATTGCGGTGTCGGCAAAGCGTTATTGTGAGCGACAGTATGACCCAGTGGCCATGATGAAAACCTTAGGCGGAGCGCGCTCGCAAATTCGCAATATCTATCTGCTGCATCTGGCCTTGGTGTGTGGCTTTTCGCTGGCGCTTGGTTTAGCGGCAGGGTATGGCCTACAGTATGCGGCGGGCAATTACATGGCCGCCAATATGGATGTGCAATTGCCCCCGGCGTCAATGCGCCCCTGGTTAAGTGCGGTGTTTATCGGCGTGGTGTGCGCTGTAATGTTCTCCATTAAGCCGCTGCTGGATCTTTTTGATATTCCGCCGCTGCGGGTCTTACGTCGCAACCTGGGTGACCGTTTACTGGTGAGTAAGATTCACCTTGCTCTGTCTGCCTTTACCGTCTTTGCTTTAATGTGGCTGTTCAGCGGTAAGATTATGATCACACTCATTTTATTCTTGTCCTCGGCGGCGTTGGTTTTGGTGCTCTTTATCCTTTCCAAGCTGATTTTTGGCGGTGGCCGTAAGCTCGGCTTAAGCCCGGGGAACAGCTGGTCTTTGGCAATTGCCTCGATTCAAAAGCGGGCCAATGCCAATGCGGTGCAGCTGATCAGTTTTGCCCTGGCCATCAAGTTGCTGCTGTTTTTAATCGTACTGAAAAACGACATGATCAATGACTGGCAATCTCAGCTGCCGGCGGATGCGCCGAACGCCTTTTTAGTGAACATCACAGAGGAAGAGAAACAACCCGTCAGTGACTATTTGGCGGATAAAGACATTGAGGTGTCGCGTTTTTATCCCACTATTCGCGGTCGTGTTAACGCCATTAATGGCGAGCCCGTGGCTCGAGAGGTGTCTTTAGAGGACAATGAGAAAAAAGACGAGGAAGCACGCTCCGGCGTGGGTCGCGAACTCAACCTGACCTGGGTGAGCGAGATGCCAAGTCATAACACCTTAAGTGGCGGACAATGGTTTAGCGAGCAAAGCCGTGGCGAGGTGTCGGTGGAGCAGTCCATGGCCGAACGTTTGGATATAAAGCTTGGCGACTCAGTTAGTTTTTTAATTGGCGCGCAGAGTTTTGAGGCCAAGGTCACTAGTTTCCGCGAGGTGAACTGGTCTACCTTAAAGCCGAACTTCTTTATGATTTTAAGCCCGGATGTGCTGGCGGATTTCCCCGCGACCTATATTGCCGCAGCGCGCATCGATGAGGGGGAGAGCAAGGCCTTTACCCAGTTGCTGCGCCAGTATCCGACCATCACAGCCATAGATGTTGATAACTTTGTCGATCAAATTCGCTCAACCATAGAGCAAGTCTCTTTGGCGATCGGCTTTGTGCTTGCCATTGTTGTAGTTTGCGGTGCCTTGGTGCTTATTTCTCAGGTGCAGGCGAGTCTAGGTGAGCGCATGCAAGAGGTGGTGATACTTCGTACCTTGGGGGCTCGTGGACAACTTATTCGTCATGCAACCCTGTATGAGTTTCTCTTGCTTGGTTTGGTGGCCGGTGTGGTTGCGGCGCTAATCAGTGATATCGCCTTGTTTATCGTGCAGCGCACCTTGTTTGAACTGCCGGGCAAGCTGCATCCGGATATCTGGCTGATTGGCCCTTTATCAGGTGCCTTATTTGTCGCTGTGCTGGGCTACACCATGATTGCCCGCACACTGAATAAAAACACCAGTGGTTTGCTGCGTAAAATCATGTAGTCGGCCAGTTTGAACCTTAGGCCGCTAATGGCGGCTGAGGATCTGGGCAAGGGCCGGTCTTAGCTCGGGATGGCGAAAGCGAAAGCCTTCTTTGAGCATGCGTTTGGGCTGCACGTTTTGCCCGTACAGCATAAGGTCGGCCATTTCTCCCATTAACAGCCGCAGTGCGGCTTTGGGCATACGCAAAAAGGCGGGACGGCGCAGTATTTGTGCTAGGGTTTTGCTGAATTCTTCATTGCTCACCGGGTGTGGGGCGGTGGCATTGATGGGGCCGCTGATATGCTCGTATTTGATTAAATACATGATCACCTGCACCATATCATCAAGGTGGATCCAGGACATATACTGGTTACCATCGCCTAAAGGCCCGCCGAGACCACAGCGAAATGCCGGCAGCATTTTTGTCAGCGCGCCGCCACGGGCAGAAAGCACTATGCCGGTACGCAGCAAACAGACTCGGGTTTGTGCCTTTTGCGCCGCTTGCTCCCAGTCTTTACACAGCTGGTGGCTGAACTCGTCATAACAATGTTCGTAATCTTCGCCAATCACCTGCTCGCCCTGACGGCCGTAATAGCCTATGGCACTGCCGGAGATCAGGGTTTTGGGTTTCTTCTCGGCCTGGTTTATACGCTCGGCAATTTCCTCGGTGAGGGCAATTCGAGAGTCATAGACCCGCTGCTTTTGCTCTGGCGTCCAACGCTTATTGACTATGGGCTCACCGGCGAGGTTGATCACCACATCGGTATCATTGAAATCAACCTTGTCCAGGCTGCGTACCGCTTCGATGCGGTGCCCGAGTTTCAAATAGGCATTAGCGGGCGTGCGCGTAAGTACCGTCACGCTATGATGGTTTAATAGGTGTTTATAGAGCTCGGAGCCAATGAGTCCGGTGGCTCCGGTGATCAGAATATTCATGGTGCTTTACGATGCCAAGGCCTTCTATACAAGTGTAGGACATTTTTGAAACTGTGTCGTTTACTTGTATTTTCTTCCCCATATCAAGAGTTTATTTTCCCTATTAAGTCGCTTAAACTAGGCCAATAATAACAAAAAGGAATTAACCGTGCCTAGCTTTATTGGAGCAAGTAAAAGTTTAATGGTGTTGGCCTCCCTGGTGATCGTCTTGGCCGGGATTAAAATAGCCAGCCCCCTGGTGATCCCCTTTATTCTCTCAGTGTTTATTGCGGTGATCTGTAGCCCCTTGATCAATGCTCTGGGGCGTTATCGTATTCCCAAAGGCTTGGCCATTGTTCTGGTGATCATGTTGGTTTTTGGCTTGATTTTAAGTTTGGCGGGCTTGGTAGGGCAGTCGGTGAATGACTTTTCGGCGCAATTACCCCAATACAAAGAGCAGCTAAAAAGCGAGTTTGAATGGCTGGTCAACACCTTAGCGCAATACAATATTTTCCTCGATAAGTCGCAAATTATGGCCATGTTTGACCCGGCCAAGATGATAGATGTGGCCACCAATATGCTCACCGGCTTCGGTGGCGTGATGGCGAACCTGTTTTTAATCATAGTCACTGTGGTGTTTATGCTTTTTGAGGGGCCAAGCATAGGTAATAAAATCCACCTAGCGATGGATGATCCGGACATGAAAATGGCGCAAATCGACCGTTTTCTTGCCTCTATCAATTCCTATTTGGCGATTAAAACCCTAGTGAGCTTGGCCACAGGTATTTTAGTTACCTTTATGCTCTGGCTGCTGGATATCGACTACTTCCTGCTTTGGGGCGTGGTTGCCTTTATGTTCAACTATATTCCTAATATAGGTTCTATTATCGCCGCCATTCCTGCGGTGTTACTGGCGCTTATTACTCAAAGTCCGCTGACCGCGGCCATAGTGGGTGGTGGTTATATCTTGATCAATACAGTGATGGGCAACATGATAGAGCCGCGTTTTATGGGTCGAGGCCTGGGCTTGTCGGCCTTGGTGGTATTCTTATCATTAATTTTCTGGGGTTGGCTGCTTGGCAGTGTCGGCATGCTGTTGTCGGTGCCACTGACCATGGTGGTGAAGATTGCCCTTGAAGAGAGTGAAGAAGGGCACTGGATAGCCACCTTGTTAGGTAGCGATGGCGAAAGTATTAATAAGCCCAGCTAGAAACTGAGCTTATTCCAATTCCTGCTTATGGCTGGCCAGGCGCTGCTCAAATAAATGTAATTTACATTGTTTGTAAGCGCCGGCGGCTTTTTGGCTGTTCGGCAACAGACGTACATAACGCCATCTGCAGCTGTCTTCCAGGTAAGTGTCAAAGCTGCGCTCGGCACGTAAAAAGATATCCAGTGCCTTAGTCAGGCCAGAATGCTTGGCTTCCGCTTCTAACTGCAGGCGGCGTTTATTAGACCAGGCCTGTAATTGTTGCTCTATCCCTTGCAAAGCAGAGTCCAAACACTGCAGATAGTCACGCTGCGCCTGAGGTGTTGTGTCGTTTAGCTGGCACTGTGTCTCTTGCGCTTGAACCGCATGGCTTGCAAAGGCGCTGCCAAGCAGCGCCAAAGCCAAAAAGCGCTGTGTATAGGATGTCATCACGCTAACTGGTTTCCTGATAATCAAATTCTAGCTCGAATAGAGCGCCGCCAAGGGGGCTGTCGCCTATGGTTAAGTGCCCATGGTAGCCCTTGACCAAATCGGCAACTATGGCCATGCCGACACCGTGCCCGCTTTCATAGCTATCCAGGCGGGTACCGCGCTGCAATAATAATTCACGTTTATTCTCTGGCACACCGGGTCCGTCGTCTTCAATGATCAAACGCAGGCGTTTTTTCATCTGCACTACCTTAAGGCTTACTTTTGAGTCGCAGGCCTTACAGGCGTTATCCACCAGGTTGCCAAGCAATTCCATTAAATCTGTTTTATCACCAAGGAAGAAATGTTTATCGCTCACCTCAAGGCTAAATTGAATATTCTTGTCGCGATATACCTTGCTCATGGCGTTAAAGATGGAGTCGGCAACCGGTTTGATCAGGGTTTGTTTTTTCCAGGTATCGGAGGCGCCGGTGGCGGCCCGTTTTAATTGGTGCTCGATCATCACATTGATGCGGTCGAGTTGCTCCTGGGCATCGCTATCTAGCGCCAATGGGCTTGATTTTAATACCGCCAACGGGGTTTTCAGGGCGTGGGCGAGGTCGCTTAAAGAGGCGCGATAACGCTCCTTTTGTCGTTGCTGGGATTCCAATAACAGATTCAAATCTGCTTTTATGGTTTGCAGCTCTACTGGATAATGGCCCTTAATGCTCATGCTGTCGCCGCTTTCTATGGCCTTAATTTCTTTATCCAGACGCTGCAGGGGGCGAGAGCTCCAGATAAAACCGATAATCATCAAGGCGGTGATCACCACGCCCATGATCAACATCCAATTGATGGAGGTTTGTTTAAAGCCTTCCATCAGGCGCAAAATGGCATCATTGCTTTTTACCAGAATAAAACGTGCTTCTATATCCTGGTCGAGATTGCCAAGAATGCCCGTAAGCGACAGCTGCCAATATTTTTTACCCTTATGGGTGACCATACGAAAATCAGATTTACCGGTTTCGGTGATAAAAAGGTCTGGTTTAAAGTCGGTATTGAGTGCCGATTCACTTTGCCACAGTTGTTGCTCACCGGCGTAGATCATTGCATAGGTGTCTGAGGTGACACGGTTAAGCTCAGGGGCAAGAATACTGCGTGGCATTTCCACTCCTTGCTCCGAGTATTCAACTTCGGAAATTAAGGAATAGAGGTGTGCTTCGAGGGTTTTTTCTGTGGCCTCAATCAGGGAGGCGCGGTAGGCATTGCCGATGGAGACAAAGAGAATGGGCATTGCCACGATCAACAAAAAGACAAGGATAAATCCTTGTCTTATTTTTAGTGAAACCTGGTTCTCTACCACTGGGAGCGCAACCTGTAACCTCGACCACGCAGGGTCTCAACAGGGTTTAGCGTGCCTTCAGGGTCCAGCTTTTTACGTAACCTCAGTACGAATACTTCGATAACGTTGGAGTCCAGGTCAAAGTCCTGATCGTAAATGTGCTCGGTCAATTCCGATTTTGAAATAACCTTTTGCGGATTAACCATAAGGTATTCCAATACCTTGTATTCGTAAGCGGTTAAATTAAGCTCACGGTCGTTAACCCAGACCTGCTGCGAGCGGGTATGAATACGGATAGGACCATTGTTAATTTCCGGGTTGGCCTGTCCGGCGCTGCGACGAATTAAGGCGTTGCAACGGGCGATCAACTCTTCAACATGGAAAGGCTTGGTCAGGTAATCATCGGCACCGGCATCCAGGCCTTCTACCTTGTCCTGCCAGCGATCGCGAGCAGTCAAAATTAGAATAGGAATATCAACGCCGTTTTTACGGGCCTGTTTAATTACTTCGATGCCGTCAATTTTTGGTAGGCCTAAGTCTACCACTGCCATATCCAGCGGGTATTCGCAAATGTGGAATAAACCGGCTTCGCCGTCGTTACATAAATCCACGCTATAACGCTCTTTTTCTAAAGCGCTACGTAAGTTGTCTGCTAAATGCAAATCGTCTTCGATGACTAAAATACGCATTAATTATTTTCCTTCTCAACTTGCCCCGTGCGTTTAGAGACAATGATGTCGATAACTCGGCCTTTGGGGTTTAAGATTCGAACAACAAATTTATCCTTTTGTTCCGAAATTTTTAAAACTTTACCGTTTTCGGCTTCTTTCGCAATCGTCACTGCCTGTTTCTTATCGATCACCTTGGCGGGCGAACCGGCGTGGGCCGCACTCAGAGACAGTGTAAATGTGATAAAGATGGCTGCGATTAGTCTTAACATGATTCAAAGAGCTCCCGGTGAATCTTCGGTAACCTAATATGGGTTAACCTGTGGTTTATCCCTTGGATTAATCGAGGATAAGTCCAAAGGCTAAGCCGTAGGCATAGCTACAGGCGGTGGCATATTGGTTAGCATACGGTACAGCAATTAACCTTTACTGAACTTATTACACCGAATACTGAACTTATGCGCCGAGCACTTTCTTAAATGGTTTAACCACGGAATTGTCGTAAACGCCGGCGGCGATATACGGGTCTTCAGCAGCCCATTCTCGTGCCTGTTGCAGCGAGTCGAACTCGGCAATAACCAGCGAGCCGGTAAAGCCAGCATCACCTGGGTCGTTACTGTCAACGGCGGGAAGCGGACCGGCTACATACAAGCGACCCTGGCTATCAAGCTCCTGTAAACGAGCTAAATGAGCAGGGCGGGCTTCAAGGCGTTTTTCCAGCGAGTTTTCAACATCGCTTGAGTAAATCATGTATAACATAAATAAAACCAAGTAGTTGGTATGAATTACCTCAATGATAGCCAGCATTGAGGGCGCTTGTAAATTTTTATCGTGCAATGACCCTTGCATAGGTGATTTAGCAAGCACCTAAAGGCGCGAATGACTGAAATTTACGCTGTAAACATAGACGCACTGATTTACTGGGCCTTAATACATCTATAAAGCTTGAAAAGGCCGCTTTAACACTGCTAGAGTCGGGTTAAAATAATAACAAGGTTTTTCTATGAGCGAAAAACGTGAACACTTTAGCTCGCGCCTGGGCTTTATTCTCGCCGCCGCTGGTTCGGCGGTTGGTATCGGTAACCTGGTGGGTTTCCCTGTATCGGCCACTAAAAATGGTGGTGGTGCCTTCTTAATTGTCTATGCCCTGTTTGTGGCCTTTATTTGTCTGCCTGTGATGATGGCGGAAATGGCCATGGGTCGTAAGGCGCAAAAAGACCCTTACGGTGCTTATCGCCAGCTATCGGGAAATTCCCCCCGTTGGCGCGGTGCCGGTATTTTAGCGGTATTGACTCCCTTTATGATTGCCGTTTTCTATATGGTGATCACGGTATGGATCTTCGGTTATTTGGCACAAACCGCTTTCGGTAACCTTGATGCCTTGGCCGATCCCGATAACTTTGGGCGCTTTATCAATGAATACAGTGTCTTTGCCTATATGCTGGTGGTGGCCCTGGTGGTCAATCTTATCCTGGTTGGCGGGGTAAAAGACGGCATAGAAAAGGCGGCAAAGTTTTTAATGCCTGCTCTGTTTGTTTTATTGATTGCCCTAGTGGCCTATGTACTGACCTTGGACAACGCCATGGCCGGGGTGCGTTACTATGTGGTGCCTGATTTCTCTAAGATGAATGCCAGTGTGCTAAATGGCGCGCTATCTCAGGCGTTTTTCTCGCTGTCGCTGGGCATGGGTATCCTGATGACCTACGCCTCTTATATTTCGAAAAAAGATGATATCGTCAGTGGCGCGAAAATGGTGGCGATCACCGATTCTTTGGTGGCCTTTACCGCGGGTCTTATGGTGCTTCCGGCTATCTTCAGCTTTAATCCGAACACGGATCCGAGCGAATTATCCGAGTCTTCTGTATCCATGATTTTCGTCTACCTGCCGCAAATTCTTCTGGCACTGCAAACCGATATAGGTTACGTGGGTGCATCCATTGTCGCCTTTGTGTTCTTCTTATTGGTGTTCTTCGCCGCCATCACTTCCTTGGTGTCTATTGTCGAAGTACCGACCGCGACCTTGATTGAAGAAAAAGGCTATAGCCGTAAAAAAGCACTAGTGGTGTTAGCCGGCGCCATAGGTGTCTTAACCGTGGCCTGCACCTTGTCGTTTGGCATGGTTGATTGGCTTACACAATTGACCAATTACGGTGGCAGCGATAAGAGCATGTTTGATGTGGTTTATGATGTTTTTTATGACACCATATTGCCGCTCAACGGTTTGATGGTTTGTTTATTCGTTATGTATCGCTGGAAGAAGGCCAAGCTAAGCGAAGAGCTTTCGCAAGGTTGTGAAGGCTACGCCGGCAGCTTTATGGAAAAGTACGTGAACTTTTCACTGTCGACCTTTATCCCAGCTATCTTATTGCTGATCTTTATCAATACCGTGGCGACCAAGTTCTTCGCCGTGAGTATCTTTGGATTCTAAGCGCTTATACGCGGGTGCCTATATGGCGCCCGCATCCAAATAACTACCCGCCCCAATTGTAAACATCCACAAGCCCCACAAACTATGTTCAAGCACGCAGGCGATAGTCGAGCGCGAGTGGGCATAGGTGTAAGAAAACAATAAGCCGCCAAAAAACGCCAGCAACACGGCCACCAGATTGCCATAGACCACATGTGCCAGGGCAAACACAGCCGCGCTTAGCCACACCCGCTTGGTCTTATCGGGAATAATCGGCTTATAGCGGTGAAAAAAATAAGTGCGAAAAATCAACTCCTGCGGCAATACCGAGAGCAAGGGGTAGAGAATAAGCAGCATCAGCCAGCTCATGGGCGATTGCAGCGGGTAACTAAACCAGTTGTCCTGATTGATAATACCGTACAACACACCTGAGAGCAGGGCGCCGGTCAGAAAAAAACTGGCCATGCGTTTTTTCACTACTGGAAACTGGCCCATGGAGGTAATGCGAAAGCGTTTAAAATGCGGGTCGGTAAGCAGAATAAAACAACACACGGCGGTGAGAATGATCAGCGCCGGGATCAGCCAGTTTTGTAAATGTTCACGCAAGGCAAGGCCCACCAGGGGCAATATGATAAAAACGCAGAACAGTTCAAGCCAGCGATACTGGGTATTAGTCAAGGAAGCGCTCCATTGCTACAGCGTGATGCGTTAAGTGTAGCAATGGATTAAGGCAGGGTTATGACTGTTCGTCAGGAAAATAGGGGTAGACGCGCACTATGGTAAATATGATGGCAGCAAAGGTGATCCCCATCAGCCCAAAGACCTTAAAATTCACCCAAAAATCAAGGGAAAAGTTATAGGCCACATAGATATTGAGGGCGGCAATGACACTAAACAAAAGCACCCAAAAAACATTCAATTGCTCCCACACTTTTTGCGGAACAGTGATGCTCTCGGTGTTACTATCGGCATTATTATCGAGGTTACCTCCGGCGTTTTTGTCTGTATTACTGTCGGTACTGGCCTGGGTTTGCTTTTCGGCTACGGAATTTAACAGTCCAAGCAAGGCTTTTTGCACTAGGTTCTTTTTGAAAAAACAGCGCGAAATAACAAGCGTCAGCGCCAAGATGGCGTAGACAAAGGTCGCCTTCCACTGAATAAAGTGTTCATCGCGAAACAAGATGGTCATGGTGCCAAGCACCAGGGCGATGGCGAAAAACACCCAGTGGCGGGTGCCGATTTTTCCTTCCTTAAAATAGGCGTAGGCCATTTGTATGGCGCTGGCAGCGACCAAGACCCCAGTGGCCCAATAGATATCGACCATTTTATAAACGGCAAAAAATAAAATTAGCGGGATATATTCGATTAGTGAGCTCATAGCCACATCCATTACTTCTGGTAGCAGGTGTTTTACCAGTATCGGCGCCTAAGCTCAAGGGCAAAGGCTGGGTTTGACATTTAAGGGCTGCGCTTTTAGGCTGCCCGCCTTTAAAGTTTTTAGTAGGGATTCAAGTGAATAAAAAACAGCTTATTGATGCCATGGGGCAACACAGCGGTTTAACGAAAAAGCAATGCGGTGCGGCACTTACGGCCATGCTCGATGCTATTAGTCGGTCATTACACGAAGGTGATGCGGTATTTATTCCCAAATTTGGCAATTTCTCCTTGAGCTATCATCCGAGCAAAATGGGCCGCAATCCACAAACTGGCGAGCAAATCGAAATTGCCGGGCAAAACAAGGTGGCCTTTAAGTGCGCCAAGGCACTTAAAGACCGATTACAAGCCTAGCGGGTCGCCGCCTTCATCTCGGCGCAAAATTCGCGTAGTGCTTGGCACATGGCCGCTTCATCATCTAAGTGCTGGGCAATGATCTTCACCACGGCCGAGCCACTAATAGCACCGCTGGCACCACTGTGCAGCGCTTGCCTTACATCCTCCGGGGTGCTGATCCCAAAGCCCAGCAAGGCTGGAGCGGCGTTATACTCGCTCAACTTAGTGACTAACTCCTGAGGTGGCATTTGCGCTTTTGTTTCTGTGCCTGTGACCCCGGCGCGAGAGAGCAAATAGGTGTAGCCGCGGCCATAGGAGGCACATTGGCGTAAGGTGTCATCGTCGGCATTGGGGGTAGCGATAAAAATAGGCGCTATGCCCTGGCTCATGGCCGCACGGCGAAAGACCTTGGACTCATGCAAAGGCACATCCGCAACCAAAATAGAGTCAACACCCGCTTCTTTGGCCAACCGATAAAAATTATCTATGCCCTTGGCAAACACCAGATTTGAATACAGCAGCAAGCCGATGGGAATATCGGCGTTATACTCGCGCACCTGCTTGATGATTTCAAAGCAGGTATCGGTATCGATATTTGCCGCCAAGGCGCGAATATTGGCTTCTTGTATCACCGGGCCATCGGCAATGGGGTCGGAGAAGGGAATGCCCAGCTCCAGGGCATCGGCGCCGCCATCAATCAGGCTTTTAATAATCGCCAGGCTTTGCTCCTTGTTGGGATCGCCTATGGTGACAAAAGGCACAAAGGCACCTTGGTTATTGGCACTTAGGTTGGCGAAGGTGGTTCTATAGCGATTCATTACTGCTCTCCTTTTGCTTGTAACACAGTGTGGACATGGGCCAGATCCTTATCCCCTCGGCCACTGAGGTTCACCACTAAAATGGTGTCCTGCTCTTGCTGCTCGGCATATTTTAAGGCGTAGGCCAGGGCATGGCTGGACTCAAGTGCGGGAATAATCCCTTCGTTGCGAGCCAATGCCTTAAAAGCATCCAGGGCTTCATCATCGGTAATGCCCACATACTGGGCGCGCCCAGTTTCATGTAAATAGGCGTGCTGTGGTCCCACCGCAGGGTAATCTAGGCCTGCGGATACCGAGTAGGACTCTTCAATTTGTCCCTGCTCGGTTTGCATAATATAGGTGTAGGCACCGTGCAGCACGCCCTTGGTGCCTTTGCACAAGGTGGCGCCGTGCTCACCGCTGTCCAGACCCTTGCCCGCAGGCTCAACGCCGATCAGTTTGACGCCAGGCTCGTCGATAAAGTCGTTAAACATGCCGATGGCATTGGAGCCGCCGCCAACACACGCAATCACCGCATCCGGCAAGCGGCCTTCCGCCGCCAATACCTGCTGCTTGGCTTCTTCACCGATCATTTTTTGGAATTCACGCACCAGGGTCGGGAAGGGGTGCGGCCCAGCTGCCGTGCCCAATAGATAGTGCGCGGTTTTATAGTTGGCAGACCAGTCGCGTAGCGCTTCGTTAACCGCGTCTTTCAAGGTGCCGGAGCCGGCGGTGACCGGGATCACTTCGGCGCCCATTAAGCGCATACGAAACACATTGGGTTGTTGGCGCTCGACGTCTTTAGCACCCATATAAATCCGGCATTTAAGGCCGAGTAAGGCGCAGGCCAGGGCCGTGGCCACGCCGTGTTGTCCGGCACCGGTTTCCGCTATCACTTCTTTTTTGCCCATTCGCTTGGTAAGCAGGGCTTGGCCGAGCACCTGGTTGGTTTTATGGGCGCCGCCATGGAGCAGATCTTCTCGCTTAAGATACAGCTTTACCTTAGGGTTTTTGACAAGATTGCGGGTTAATGTCAGGGGCGTTGGCCTGCCGGCATATTCGTTTAGCAATGAGTGGAACTCTTCCTGGAAGCTGGCATCCAGTTGCGCCTTGTTAAATTCATCTTCTAGCTGCTTAAGCGCCGGGACCAAAAGTTGCGGCACATACATGCCGCCGAAGTCGCCAAAATAGGCTGAATTTTTCATAACTACCTCAGTAATTCCTAATTGCCGCAAAGGCAGCGTTAATCTTATTAATACATTTTTTCCCAGGGCTGGACTCCACCCCGGAATTTAAATCTAAGCCCAAAGCCTGGGTTTGCTGGGCGCTGCCGATATTGTCTGCTTGAATGCCGCCAGCAAGCATATAGGGCGCCGTGGCGCCGCCGAGTAAATTCCAGTCGAACTGCACGCCTGTACCGCCCTTGGCGGCCTTGCTATAGGTGTCATACAGCACTCTGTCTACTCCAGCTATGCCCTCGGGAAGGGAGTCGGCCACCGCCTGAGCCTTCCAGATTTGGCAGGTCAGGGGCAAGGTGTTACGCAGGGTGCGAATATAATTCTCATCTTCATGACCATGTAATTGCACTGCGGCCAACTTAAGGCGATTGGCGTACTCGCTGACCTGCGTAATATCGGCATCGACAAACACGCCCACATAGCGCAGTGGTGCGCTGTCGACTATGGCCGAGGCGCAGTCGATATCCACATAACGGGGCGAGCCCGGGTAGAAAATAAGGCCACCATAATAGGCACCGGCTTGGTACACGGCCTGAGCATCCTGGATGCGAGTCAGGCCACAGACCTTATTCTCGCCAAGGATCAGGCTGCGACACGCCCCTTCTAAATCTGCCTGGGCCATCAGTGAGCTGCCAACCAAAAAGCCATCCACCAAGGGGCTTAGGCGCTTAACATCCTGATGGCTGTAGATACCGGACTCTGAGATCACCAATTTATCTTCAGGAATAAGTGCTCGCAGGCGCTCCGTGGTCGCCAAGTCCGTGCTTAAGTCCCTAAGGTCGCGGTTATTGATACCGATAATCTTGGCATCTAGGGCCAGGGCACGAGTGACTTCTTCTTCGTTACTGACCTCGGTCAGCACCGCCATATTCAACGAATGCGCCAGCGCTGCCAATTCCTGATAGGTGTCATCATCGAGCACCGACAGCATAAGTAAAATGGCATCGCCGCCGTGCAGGCGCGCCAGATAAACCTGGTAGGGGTCGATAAAGAAGTCTTTACAGATCAAAGGTTGATCCACAAGGGTACGCACCTTGGTCAGATAATCATAGCTGCCTTGAAAATACTTTTCATCGGTCAGCACACTGATGCAGCTGGCGTAGTGCTTATACACAGAGGTGATGCTCTCTAAGTCAAACACCTCGCGAATTAAGCCCTTTGACGGTGAGGCTTTTTTACATTCGAGAATAAAACTCGTTGGCGCCGCACTCAGGGCAGCATAAAAATCGCGCTGGCTTGGCTCGATTTGCGCGCTAAAGCTTGCCAGTGGGCGTGCCTGTTTGCGTGCTTCCACTTCGACGCGCTTGTCGGCGACGATTTTTTCTAAAACATTAGCCATGGCTCACCTCGATAATGGCATTAAGTGTGTGTTGTGCCTGGCCGCTGGCTAGGACTTGGCGCACCTGCTCGGCGGCCTCTTTAAAGCTGCTCGCCTTTTTATTGATAACTAACAGGGCGGCGACATTAGCAATAATGGCTCCGTTATGGGCGTCGCTCCCAAGGCCTGCTAAAATCGCGCGCGTGGCCTTGGCATTATATTCTGGGCCCTGGCCGCTGAGTTCGTCCAGGCTAAAGTGTGCCAAGCCAAAGTCGCTGGGGCTTAAGGTATATTCGCGCAACTGGCCATCATTTAGCTCTACGGCTTTAGTGTCGCCGTGCAGGGCAATTTCATCGGTCCCACTGCCATGCACTACCATGGCGCGTTGGCAACCCAGTTGTTTTAGGGTTTTTGCCATCGGCAGGCATAAGGCCGGGTCGTACACACCAAGCAGTTGTGCCTGAGGTTTGGCCGGGTTTGCCAAGGGGCCAAGCAGGTTAAACAAGGTGCGGGTTTTTAAGGTGGTGCGCACCGCCATGGCGTGTTTTACACCGCTGTGATACAGGGGCGCAAACAAAAATGTAAAACCGGTTCGCTCCAGCAAATTAGCCGCCTGCTCCGGGGTCATATTAATATTGACGCCCAGGCTTGCAAGCAAGTCGGAAGAGCCGCTATTGCTAGAGACGCTGCGATTACCGTGTTTGACCACATTAAGGCCACAGGCAGCGGCTACTAAAGAGGCGGTGGTGCTGATATTTATGGTATTAGCGCCATCGCCGCCGGTACCGCAGCTGTCGATTAAGTCAGTGGCCTGGGTGTGAAAGGGCAGCGCATTGGCGCGCATGGCCGAGGCCGCACCGGCGATTTCGTCACTGCATTCGCCCTTGATTTTAAGTGCCGTGAGTATGGCCGCCAGGCTAATATCGTCCACACGTCCTTGCATAATGTCGTTAAACAGGGTTTCTGCCTGGGCAAAGCTCAGGTCCTGCTGTTGGTATAGTTGTGCTAATACGTCCATGGCTTACTCCTTAGCGGTCAAATAGTCTAGGCTTTGGCGCAGTAACTGGGCGCCATTGGGCGTGAGGATCGACTCCGGGTGGAATTGATACCCGAGCACCTTATCCTGCGCCTGGCAAATGGCCATGGTCATGCCGTCGTACTCGGCGATCACCTCAAGCTCAGCCGATACGCTGGTTGCCACCAAGGAATGATAACGGGCCACCACTAAAGTATCGCCAAAGCCGCTAAACGCCGGATGTGGTGCCAAGGAAATAGCCGATGACTTACCGTGCACCGTTTCCTTGGCGTGACCGACAGTACCACCATAGGCTTGGGTTAATGCTTGCTGGCCAAGGCAAATACCAAGAATGGGAAATTGACCACGGCACAGCTCAATTAAAGCCATCAGGCAACCGGCATCGCTTGGCGCACCAGGACCGGGAGAGAGTACCAGCACCACGGGCTGGGTTTCGGCGCACATGCGCTGATAAATGCTCTGGGCATCCACCGTATTGCGATATACCACCAGGTCTTGTCCTAGCTGGGCAAACTCATCCACCAGGTTATAACTGAATGAGTCGATATTATCTAAGAAGTAAATCTTATATTTCATGCCCTTGTCTCCTTTTCACCAGCAGATTGGCTAGCGGCAATGGCGCTTAGCACGGCACTGGCCTTGGCACGGGTTTCATCCGCTTCGCTTTGTGGGTCTGAGTCAAACACCACGCCGGCACCGGCTTGGACATGGGCATAGCCGTCTTTGACAAAGGCACTGCGAATGACGATACAGGAGTCCATGGAGCCATCGCCGGTAAGATAACCCACGGCACCGCCATAACTGCCACGGCGTTTTTGCTCTACCTCACGGATTAGGCGGGCGGCGCTGACTTTAGGAGCACCGACCAGGGTGCCCATATTCATGCAGGCCTGATAGGCGTGCAGGGCATCTAAATCATCCTTCAATTGACCGACAACGCGCGATACCAGGTGCATCACATGAGAATAGCGGTCGACCTTCAGCAGCTCCTTAACATAACGGGTGCCGGCCTTGCTGATGCGGGCGACATCGTTACGAGCCAAATCAACCAGCATAATATGCTCGGCGCGCTCCTTGGCATCATCACGAAGATCCAGCTCAATACGTGAGTCGAGGTCGAGATTGATACTGCCGTCGGCGTTTTTACCACGTGGTCGGGTACCGGCAATAGGGTAGACCTCAACCTGGTTGCTGCTGGCGCAATATTTCAGTGCTGACTCAGGCGAAGCGCCAAACAGGCTGAAATCCTGATCGCGCAGGTAAAACATATAAGGGCTGGGGTTTTGCTGCTTCAATCTGGCGTAGGCGGCCAGCGGCTCAGTGCAGGGCAAGGTAAAGGTGCGCGAAGGCACGACCTGGAAAATATCACCATCGATAATATGCTGCTGCAATTGGCTAACCTGGGCCATAAAACGGGCGTCGTCAATATCGACCTGAGCCTGGCTTGGCGATAAGGGGTTTGTTGTGCTCGCTAGCGTGAATTCGCTCAGGTCGTCACAGAGCGTATTAAGGCGTTCAACCTGTTGTCCAACCTCAAAACAATTGGCATGAACCTCGGGGCCATTAAAGACATTGCCGATAATTTCTGTACTTTGTTCTTGATGATCTATTACCACCAAAGTTTCGGCTAGATAAAAAACATAGTCGGGACAGGTGTTTTCCTTGGTGGGCACGCCGGGTAAAGCTTCAGCGTTGGCGACCATGTCATAGCCCATTACGCCACCGAGAAACACCGAGAAGGGGTTGTCACCGTTGCTGTCGATACGCTCAATACATTGTCTTAGGGTATCAAAAGCATTCGCGGCCTTGAGCTTGGCATGCTCATCAAGGTTTTGGTTAACACTTGGGTAGCAAATATTCAGGGTGTCATTTTGCAACTCGGTGCTGGCATCGCTTAGGTGTTGCTGCAAATAAGGCAGGAGCTGGGCGCCATTGTTGGATAAGGCCTGAACCTGTACCTGGTTGCCGTTGCACTCAATGCGCAGCGCCGCATCGACTAGCACCAGGCTTTTTAAGTTGGCTTTGGAGTCGATTTCCGCCGACTCCAGCAATAAGGCATTGCTCTTATCCAGCTTGGCAAACAGGCTTAGCGCGGAGGGAATATAATCCCGTCGCAAACTAATGCTGGTCACTTGCCCGGCGGTCGTCGAGATGTGACTAAATATCATAAAAAAGGTCCTCATTCCCTTTTGTTTTAACCGATTTGTTCGGTTTTAAACGCTACATAATAAAAAACCCGCTGACTTAAGGATAAGCAGCGGGTTTGAAAATTGCTCAGCCATGATCAGGCCCACCCCGCTAGTTTGAGTGCCACCACCAAATCATCATGTGTTTAGACTGAGTAAAAATCATTGTTAGTTACCAAATTTAGTTACAAAAAAACCCGCGACATGGGCGGGTTTGTTATCAGTTCTGTGCTACCTACAGCCACGACTAATCCCACCCGCTAGTTCGAGTGCCACCACCAAGTGATATGAATTAGTTTTGCTGAGCGCATCTGTATTTCTTTTTGAACCGAAAAATTATGCCAATTAGTAAAACTTACCTCGGCATCAGAGTCAACCCCAAGGGGCATAAAAGTGCAAAGAAAACTTTGCTGGCCTAGGCAATGACATAAGTTGCCCCTAGGCGCCGGATAAAATGGTACACTGCCAGGGATTTAACAGTATGAACAAATGGGATAACCGCGTTGAAGTATGATCTCCACAGCCACAGTCAATTTTCCGATGGCAAGTTAAGCGTTGCTGAGCTTGTGCAGCGCGCCGCAGATAAGGGCGTGGATGTGTTGGCCCTGACCGATCATGACACTTTGGCGGGTATTGCGCCGGCGCAGGCCGCCATCAGCGAGTTGAACCTGCCGCTGACCTTAGTGCCTGGGGTTGAAATATCCACCCGCTGGCATAGCTTTGAAATTCATATTGTTGGTCTGCAGGTGGATACTGAAAACGAAGAGCTTAACGAATTGCTCGGCCAACAGCAGCAAAAACGCAGAGAACGTGCGCTTAAAATTGGTGAACGTCTGGATAAAGCCGGTTTTGAAAACACTCATGAGCAGGCCTTGGCGCTCGCTGAAAAAGCCCAGGTAACCCGCGCCCATTTTGCCCGTGTGCTGGTGGCCCAGGGCGCGGCAAAAACCATGCAGGGCGTGTTTAAAAAATATTTAAGCCGAGGCAATACCGGCTATGTGCCAAGCACCTGGTGCAATATGGGCACGGCTATAGACGCTATTCACAGCGCCGGTGGTCAGGCGGTGTTGGCGCACCCCGCGCGTTACAAGATGTCGAATAAATGGCTGCGCAAGCTTATTGGCGAGTTTAGTGGTCTAGGCGGCGATGCCATGGAAGTGGCACAAACCCAGCAGGCGCCCTGTGAGCGGCAGTTTTTAGGCCAGCTGGCGCGTGAAAATGGGCTCTTGTGCTCACAGGGTTCAGATTTCCATTTCCCTTTACCTTACATAGAATTAGGAAAGAACCTATACTTACCAAAAGACTGTGATGGCGTATGGCAACGCTGGCAGTCACAGCCATAAAACAATACCAAGGACAGCCATGAGTCAGTTTTTTCATATTCATCCGCAAAACCCGCAGCGTCGCCTTATTCAGCAGGCGGTGGACATTATTCGCCAAGGTGGGGTGGTGGTCTACCCAACCGACTCGGGTTATGCCATCGGCTGTCAGCTAGGTGAAAAGCAAGCCCAGGAGCGTATCACCCGCATTCGCGGCATCGAAAAGCACCATAATTTTACCCTGATGTGTCGCGATTTATCTGAGCTTGCCACCTATGCCCGGGTTGATAACCAGATGTTCCGCCTGATTAAAAACAATACCCCGGGGCCCTATACCTTTATTTTAAAAGGTACCAAAGAAGTGCCGCGCCGGGTGCTTAATGAGAAAAAGAAAACCATAGGTATTCGCGTCAGCAACCATCCTATCAGCCAGGCTTTACTAGAAGAGCTGGGCGCCCCCTTGATGAGTTGCTCGCTAATTTTACCCGGTGAGCAGTTTACCGAGTCAGATCCGGATGAAATCCGCCTACGTTTGGAAAAACAGGTGGACGTGATTATTCACGGCGGCTATTTAAGTGAGCAGGCCACTACTGTGATAGATATGTCCGAAGACGATATCGAGGTGCTGCGTATAGGCTGTGGCGACCCAAGTCCATTTCAATGACAGAGCTGCTCGCCCCAAAACAACAAAAGTTACCTCTGGCCTTTATCCGCGGCGAAGCCGTAATAGAAAAGCCGGAGGACTTGTATATTCCTCCCGATGCCTTAGAGGTGGTACTGGAAACCTTTGAAGGCCCCCTCGACTTACTTTTATACCTGATCAAAAAGCATAAGCTTGATGTGCTTGAGCTCTCTGTGTTTAGCATTACAGAGCAATATATGAAGTATGTGGAGATGATGCGCGAGTTTCAGCTTGAACTGGCGGGGGAATACCTGGTGATGGCGGCGCTGTTGGCGCAAATTAAGTCGCGACTTTTGTTACCGGTACATCAGGAGTTGGGTGAAGACGAAGAAGACCCCAGAGCCGAGCTGGTGCGCCGTCTACAGGAATACGAGCAATTTAAAAAGGCGGCAGAGCTCCTGGACGAAATTCCGCGCCTTGAGCGGGATATCTTTACCGCCCATGCCCTGGTTGATGAAAAGGCTAAGCCCGAGCCGCTGTTCCCTGATGTTTCCATGCAGGATCTGATGCTGGCCCTAAGTGATGTGATGGCGCGGGCAAAAACCTTTGAGCATCATCATATTAGCCCAGAGCACTTGTCTACCCGCCAGCGCATGAGTGATATTCTCGCGCGGCTGCAACAGGCGCCCGGTTACCTCGACTTTCATGCCTTATTTACCGTATCTGAAGGCCGTGCCGGTGTAGTCGTTACTTTTATCGCCATTTTAGAGCTGACCAAAGAAGGGCTGATCTTGTGCCAGCAGCCCACGAGCGAGTCTCTTATTCATGTGCGCTTAAAACCACAAGAGGCATGAAGCGCTTTGCCTTCGGGCCCGGCTCTGCCATAATAGCCGTTGCGACGGAGGTGCACTTATGAGCAGCAGACGTATTAGTGATGAGCAACTGGTCGAGCTTATTGAAGCGGCTATTTTTGTATCACCACAACCACTGACAAAAAAACAACTAAAAGAAACCCTACTCAGTGATATCAGCGTGACGCCCAAGCGGCTAAACCAGGCACTGGAAAGCATAGAAGAGCATTATCAAACCCGCGGCATTCGCCTGGTCAAGGTGGGCTCGGGCTATCGTTTTCAAGCCTGTAGCAGCTTAAGCCCTTGGCTAAGTCAGCTGTTCGTGGAGCGAGCGCCTAAGTATTCCCGGGCGCTGATGGAGACCTTGTCGCTTATCGCCTATCGCCAGCCCATTACCCGAGGCGAGATTGAGCAGGTGCGCGGTGTCACCGTGGCCAGTAATATTATCAAAACCCTGCAGGAGCGGGGCTGGGTTAAAGTAGTGGGTCATAAAGAAGTACCGGGAAGACCGGCCTTGTATGCCACCACCAATGAATTTTTAGACTATTTTTCTTTATCTGGTTTGGAGCAGTTACCGCCTTTACCGGCGCAGCAGCAAAGCCAGATAGAAAAACTATTGCATGATCCTTCTGTGAGAGAACCATCTTAATGAGTGAAAAGTTACAAAAAGTGTTAGCCCGTGCCGGTGTTGGCTCCCGTCGTGAGATGGAAAAGTACATCGAAGGGAACCGTGTCAGCGTTGACGGTAAAGTGGCGCGTTTGGGCGATAGAGTTGAACCGACCCAGCTGATCCGTGTTGACGGTCATATCGTCAAGATTGAGCAACCAGCGGAGCGCATTTGTCGGGTGATTATGTACCATAAGCCGGAAGGCGAATTGTGTACCCGTAAAGATCCTGAAGGCCGTCGCACCGTGTTTGACCGCCTGCCGCGTATCGACGGCGATCGCTGGATTGCCATCGGCCGTTTGGATATCAATACCTCGGGCCTTTTGTTGTTTACCAATGACGGTGAACTGGCAAACCGCCTGATGCATCCCAGCTATGAAATCGAGCGTGAATACTCGGTACGTGTATTTGGTGATGTCACCAATGACACCTTGAAAACCCTGACAAAGGGCGTTGAATTAGATGACGGCCCGGCACGCTTTCATACCATCAAACCCATGGGCGGTGAGGGGATCAACAAGTGGTTTAATGTGACCCTGAGTGAAGGCCGTAACCGTGAGGTACGCCGTATGTGGCAATCGCAGGGCGTGGAAGTATCCCGTCTTATTCGTGTGCGCTACGGTGAGCTGGATTTGGACAAGCGTTTACCGCAAGGCGGCTGGATAGAGCTGGAGCTGGGTCGCGTAAACTACTTACGTAAGAGTGTTGGCCTGCGCCCGGAAAAGCAAACCAAGTTGACCGTAGAGCAGCTGCAGCCTAAGCGTAAGGATAAACGCGCTCAGGTGAACCGTATTCGTAAGGCGGTGAAAAAGCACAATCAACGTGTGCAGCAGCAAAAGAAACGCAGATAAGCTGCTGAGAAATAAAAAACGCCGTATTAACGGCGTTTTTTGCTTTTAGCGCTTACTTTTTCGGTTGCGCATCCAGCGACTGACCATTTACCTCGATTGAGTCATCGCTCATCAGGTACAGGTAAGTTGGCATCAAATCTTCTGGCGTCGCCAGTTTATCTCTGTCTTCACCTGGGAAGGCGCTGGCACGCATGCTGGTGCGGGTTGCGCCTGGGTTAATACAGTTGATGCGGATATTGGTTTTACCCACTTCTTTTGACCAAGTTTGCATCATGCCTTCGGTGGCGAATTTAGAGATAGAGTAGGCACCCCAAAATTCACGACCCTCGCGGCCTACACCCGATGAGGTAAAGATAATAGAAGCATGTGGCGCCTTGCGTAGCACAGGGAACATGGCCTTGGTTAACAGGGCTTGGGCGGTGACATTCACCTTCATAATGCTTTCAAAGGTCGATGAACAAAAGTGCTCAAGGGGACCTAGAGAGCCGAGGATACTGGCATTGTTCAACAGGCCATCAAGCTTGCCAAATTGCTGCTCTATGGTAGCAGCTAGGTCGCGATAGTTTTGCTTGGTGGCACCTTTTAAATCCATAGGTACAATCGCAGGCTGTGGGTAACCGGCGGCAACAATTTCATCGTACACGGCTTCGAGTTTTTTGGTGGTCTTACCCAGCAAGATCACGGTAGCACCGTGCTTGGCGTAAGTCAGGGCGGCAACACGGCCGATGCCGTCGCCGGCTCCGGTAACGAGTATGGTTTTTTGGTCTAGTGCGTCCGCACTTGCATTGTAGTTTTGCATCAGTAACACCTAGCGCATGATTTTTGCTGGATTTTACCACAGTCGATAAACAAGTAAGTGATTTATTACAAATTTAAGTGGCGAAACGTACCCGTTTACGATAAGTTAAACTGGTCTAATGTGTCATTAACGATTTTTTATCCTTTTGATTAACATTATTTGCGCAGAACAATAAGAACAGGTTTGGAGCCAACACAATGAAAAAAATGCTACTTTCTCTCGCTGTAGCTTCTGCTCTCGCTGGCTGTGGCAGCGAAGACACGCTCGAAGAAATCAAAACAGAAACCCCGGCAGTCATTCCGCAATCCACCGTGGTTTTTGACCCAAGTAACGGTGCTGTGTCGGTTCCTAACGACCTGCTATTTAGCGGCACTCAAGACGGCACTCTAGTGATCCCTGGCGAAGGAGATGATTACAGCAGTCCCCAGTTGGCCTTAGGTGCCTTAGACGGCTGGTCGACACAAACGCCATTTAAAATCGACTTAAAATTCGCAGCTGGCGTAAGCTTAGATGCAACCTCGGCAGCCACCCCGGGTAGCGTACGTATTTTTGAAGTAGTGATGGGCGCAGATCAAAGCTCACAAACGTGTGCCCCTGTACCCGCTGGTATCGCCTGTGAGTTTGTTAAAGAACTCAGCTTCGGCGTAGATTTTATCACCCAAGGCAGTGGTGATGCGGTGGCCGTAGTGCCATTGAAACCTTTCACGCAAGGCCGCTCTTATATCACGGTATTAACAACTGGCCTAAAAGACAGTGAAGGCCGTTCTATTGCATCCTCTTCGACTTATGCTTTGGCAAGCGGTGAAGAGCCTTTGGTGACTCCAGAGCAAAAGTCACTGCAAGCCGTGTTAAACAGCTATGAAAATGTCATAGTCGGCAACACAGACCTTAATAAAGACGACATTATTTATTCTGCGGCCATGACCATGCAATCGGCCGGCGAGGTGCTGAGCACCATTAAGAGTATCCTGGCGGCCTCTTTGCAAGAGCCAAGCCTGCCAACACCTGCGGTGCAAATTCCGGATCAACCGCTGATCACCGTGGGTCAGCTTTTTGCTATGCAAGGCATGCAAAATGTGCCTGCGATGTTTAATGCGGTGAGTTATGAGAAGGGCAGCGTACTGCTGCCAAACTACCTGAAGACTCCTGAAGGTACCGAACTTAGCGATTTAAACGACGTTTATTGGCAAGGGGCCTGTGACAATGCCATTGCTGTGATGGGCTATAAAGAAAAAGTGGGCGAAGCCTTCCCTGAGCAGCCTCTGTCTGCAGACGACGCCTTATGTCATGCCTTAAGCGGCGGTTTGCTGCGCGACCTTGGCTTGGATGACAAGCGCCATCTTACCAAGTACAACAAGATCCCCAAAGTACAGAGTATCGCTAATGTACCTGTGCAGGTTACTAAGCCAAGCGATTTGGCCACTCTTAACGCCATTCGTGGCCAGTTAGGTTTACCAGCAATGAGCATGCCTGCAGGCGGCTGGCCCGTGGTTATTTTGCAGCATGGTATTACCAGCAAAAAAGAAGATATGCTGGCGTTGAGTGGAGCGCTAAGCTTGCAAGGTTTTGCAACCGTTGCCATTGATCACCCTAACCATGGGGAGCGTGGTATAGATGTGGATCTTGACGGTGTAGATGACTTTAACGCATCAACGGGTTCGGTGCTTGCTTATATGAACCTCAACTCACTGCTTGTTGCGCGTGATAACCTTCGTCAGTCTGCGGCGGATTTACTTGGTTTACGACTGGCGTTAAATTTTGCCCAAGATGCTGAGCTTAACACCTTGGATGTAAGTTTTGTTGGCCATTCATTAGGTGCGGTAGTTGCGCCGGCATTTTTGGCTACAACCAATGCGCCTTTGGCGGCTCAGGTGGACCCCTTGTTTAAAGTGAACACGGTAGCGCTTGCCAGTGGTGGGGGGGGTGTTGCAAGTTTCCTGGTTGAGTCGGGCTCTTTCGGTTCCTTTATTCAGGGCTCAGTTTTGGCTGGCGCGGGCACGGCGGAATCATTGGCCTTTGGTGCCTTCTTACAAGATGGTGCCCTAGCAAGTTGTGCTGACTATATATCCAATCAACAGGCGTATGTAGGCTGTAGCTTTGCAGCCTTTAGCGCTGAGTTGGCTGCATTGGGAGATACAACAGGCCTGGCGAATATTAAAAGTCTGATCACTGAATTTGCATTTGCGGCTCAAACCGCGTTAGATGCAGGCGATGCGAGCAACTATGCAATGCGTGTTAAAGACTTAAATATTCCTGTTTATACCGGGGTTGTTGTTGGCGATGGTGCTCAAAATAAAGCCGATACTGTGATCCCACCGACAGTCGCAAGCAACCCAATCGCAGGTACCATGCCTTTGGCCCTGCTGATGGGCGCGACCGTTACGTCACAGCCGCAAATGACACAAGCGCCGCAAAGTTACCTTGTACGCTTTAGTAAAGGCCATCACGGTACCTTGCTAACTCCAGCTGCGAACCTAAGTGCCGGTGCTACAGCTCAAGACAGCGCCGCCGCTAACATGGAAATGCAACAACAAGTGGCTGCTTACTTAAAATCTAAGGGCACCGTGCTTGCTGTCACCAATACAGACGTTATAGCGCAATAAAGCGACTATGCAGGTAACTAAGCCGTACCCTCAAGGGTGCGGCTTTTTTTATGTCGGTACCTTGTGTTACATTGCCAGAATCTAATTTAAGAGGAATTTCAGTGGAATACTTGTTTGAATATGGCTTGTTTTTGGCTAAGGCTCTGACCATAGTGGTGGCCATAGGTGTGGTTATTGCGCTTATCGTTGGCGCCGCGGCTAAGCCAAAAACTAAGCCCGGCACTTTGGAAGTAGATGATTTATCCGAGCAGATGAAGCAGATAAAGGACGACTTTTTAGAGCACACCTTGGATAAAAAGGCCTTAAAGGTACTTAATAAAGAACGTAAACAAGCGGCTAAGGAAGAGTCGGACAAAGAGACCAAGGGTAAGCTGTATGTTATTGACTTTAAAGGCTCAATGGATGCCCATGAAGTTGAGTCTTTACGTCAGGAAGTGAGCGCCATTATCAGCTTGGCGGATAAGGACAAAGACCAGGTGCTGGTGCGCTTAGAGAGCGGCGGTGGTGTGGTACATGGCTATGGCCTTGGCGCATCGCAATTGCAACGCCTTAAAGACGCTGAGATTAAGCTGACTGTGGCTATAGACAAGGTTGCCGCCAGCGGTGGCTATATGATGGCCTGTGTGGCCGATGAAATAATCGCAGCGCCTTTTGCCATTGTCGGCTCTATCGGTGTGATTGCGCAAATCCCGAACTTTAATAAGGTGCTCAAAAAGCACGATATTGATTATGAGCAGATCACCGCGGGTCAATATAAGCGCACCCTGACCCTGTTTGGCGAAAATACCGATGCCGGACGGGAAAAGTTCCGTGAAGAAATAGAGCAAACCCATGCCTTATTTAAGCAGTTTGTGGCTCAGCATCGTCCAGGTATGAATATGGAGCAAGTGGCCACCGGTGAGCACTGGTTTGCTCTTGATGCCAAGGATAAGGGGCTGGTGGACAGAATCAGCACCAGCGACGATGAGCTATTGAATCTGGTACGGGACTACCAAGCCTACAAAGTGACCTATAGGCAGAAAAAAGGCCTGGCGGAGAAGGTAGCAAAGAATTTTGCCATTACCATAGAGCAGCTTGGGATGCGTCTTTGGAGTAAAAGTAAGAGCTTAAGACCTTAATTTTAAAGGTGAATTAAAAAAGCCTCGCGTGTTGCGAGGCTTTTTTTTGAACATTAAACCGACTAGTTTTATGTATTAGCTCTTAGCCTTGGGCTTATATTCTTCCAGCTCCTTGGCCGATTCTAAGTCATTAAACACGCCCTCATCGAGCTGACCTTCGGACTTGGCCACCACGCAGGTCACCATACAGTCGCCGGTCACATTAACCGCAGTGCGGGTCATATCCAGCAGGCGGTCAACGCCTATGATCAGGGCAATACCTTCTACTGGCAGGCCAACCTGATTAAGTACCATGGCCAGCATGATCAGGCCAACTCCCGGTACCCCAGCTGTACCTACCGAGGCCAGAGTTGCGGTCAGAATAACCATAAGGTAATCGGATAGGGTTAAATCAACCATAAAGACTTGGGCAATAAATACGGTGGCAACACCCTGCATAATAGCGGTGCCGTCCATATTAATGGTGGCGCCCAGAGGTACGGTAAAAGAAGCCACAGAGTTGCTGGCTCCCAGCTTTTTGGTTGCCGTCTCAAGGGTCACCGGCATGGTGGCGCTGGAGCTTGAGGTACTAAAGGCAAACAAGCAGGTGTCTTTCATCTGCGCCAGGAATCTAAATGGACTTAGGCCGGTAAAGACTTTGAAGATAACCGAGTAATTTATTAAACCATGGATGGCCAGGGCCAAAAGCACCACGCCAAAGTATTTGGCCAGGCTCCAGATCAGTGCGATTTCTATGGTGGTAAAGAGTTTTGCCATCAAACAAAATACCCCGTATGGGGCGATATTCATAAGCAGGGTTACCAGCTTAAGAATCACATTATTTAGGTCTTCAAAAATTGCGCTCAGGCGTTGTCCCGCTTCGCCGCTCAGCGCCATGGCGACACCAAAAAGCAGTGAAAATACAATTACTTGAAGCATGTTTCCATTGGCCATTGCATCTATGGGGTTGGTTGGGAACATGCCGATGATCACCTGCGCCAGGGTCGGTGCCTGTTTAGCATCAAAACTGGCATTATGGGGCAGGGCAATGCCTTCACCTGGGTTAAACAGTAGCGCCAGGGTAATAGCAACGGTAATGGCAATGGCTGTAGTGGCAAGGTACAAAACGATGGACTTACCGCCTAAGCGCCCCAAAGTTTTTGGATCGCTTAAGTTACAAGTACCGCAAACCAGGGACACAAACACCAAGGGCACTACCAACATCTTTAAACTGGCGATAAAGATTTGTCCGCCGATATGGAACAGGCCATCAACAAAAAATGCTTTAATTGGCAGGGAAAAAAGCCCTAAGTTCAAGAGTAATTCTTTTTCACCGCCGAGGATAAATTTGAATAGGAAGCCAACAAATACTCCCAGTCCCATACCCAGCATAATGCGTGTGGTGAGACTTAATGAACCTTGTGAAGACATAAATGACATTTAACTTCATTATAATATTTTTGCTATAGCCTATCAGTGAAGTGACTTTAATGCAGCGAAAAAAGAGAAGTTTTTTTAAAAATGAATGCGTATTTTCTGCAGCTTAGGTTAGTATTAAGTAAAATAATTTAAATAAAATAAACGTAAGGGAGAATTCAATGCGTTTTATGAGATTGCTCTGTGCATCAATATTGAGTTTGCTTCTCGTCGCCTGTGGTGGAGGTGGCAGTTTAGAATCAAACGGAAATGGTGAGATTGGAAGTGGTGGTAACGGTGGAACTGGTGGCACAGTCACTACCACTTATACCATCACAATTGAATTTGAAGACCGCGTGGTAACTTTCGATGAGCCATTGGAAATCTTGGCTACGGTAAAAACGTCTGAGGGTGATCCAGTTGTCAGTCAAGTTGTTAACTTTGACACTTCACTAGGAAGCTTCGATCCTTCAACGGGTACAGCAAAAACTAACGCTGATGGTGTTGCCACAATCAAGCTAGAAGCTGGTACGATTGAAGGCGCTGGTACTGTTGTGGCTTCCTATGAGAATGTTTCGGCAAAGTTAGGTTTCGTAACCGCGGGTGATGAACCAATCACCACCGAAGACGGAGCAGCACTGAATATTCGTATTCTACAAAACTGTCCAGATGGTTGGCGTGATGTTGATCGCTCTCAAGTAGAACTTGATCCAACTCAGTGTGAACTTAATGACAATCTCTCAACTGAGCCTGCAATTGTCTTTATCAAAGTGACACGAGACAATTCATCTACGCCGATTCGAGGAGCTGTCGTAACCGGTGTGACGACTAAAGGTCACATCTTAGAGCAAGATGGCCAATCTCGTACTGATAACTTTGGTATCGCTTTACTTAACCTTTCGGCAGGTAATGACGATGGCACAGGTCAGGTAACTGTGGATGTACTTGACGCGTCTCAAACAACCTCTTTTGAGATCAATGCGGTGCAGCTAGTTATGACTCTTGACACCGGATTGGCAGAAGGAGAGGTATTGGCTGCAGGCTCTACAACTATTATTTCAGCTAACTTAGCGCTATCAACGGGTGAGTCTTTCACAACCCCAGTTGATGTGAAGTTCACTTCTTCGTGCGCCGCGTCTACTCCTCCCTTAGCAACGATAGATGAGGTTGTAACTAGTATTGGTGGTAAAGCGAATGCTACCTATCGTGCTAACGGTTGTAACGGTGATGACGTGGTTACAGCTACTTTGAGTACGGGCCAAACCGCATCGGTCACATTGCCCGTCGCCGTCGCTGAAACTGGCTCTATCGAGTACTTAGGTGCCACTAACCCAGTGTTAGCAATCAAGGGTACCGGTGGTGAAAGCTTAAAAGAGTTAAGTGTCCTTACATTCCGTTTACTGGATGTTAGTGGTAATCCTGTACCGCAGAAAGAAATGAACTTTGAACTGACGCAAAACCCAGGTGGCGCCGTTATCGATAGCACATCACAATTTACCAATAATAATGGTGACGTGATGGTTACTGTGCGTTCGGGTCTGACCGCAGGGGTATTAAAGGTAAAAGCATCGCATCTGAAGGTCGATGGTGGCACTGAGGAGTTGTTGACCTCTTTATCTAACGGCGTAACCGTGACAACGGGCGTTGCCGACCAAAACAGCTTTACCTTGGCTGCTGCGCAACTAAATCCAGAGGCATTGAATCAAGCGAATGTTGTCGTAGATCTGACGGTTTTAGCTGCCGATAAATACAACAACTTTGTGCCAGATGGTACCGAGGTTTATATCACTACAGAGGGTGGTGCTGTAGGCACTATTGATGGGCAAAGCCTCTCCGAGCAGCTATTGTGTCGTACTGTTGACGGCGTTTGTAACGCTCAGTGGCGTAGTCAAAACCCAATTCCTTACCATCATAGCATCTATAAAAATAGCGTAGCTGATAAGTGTGATCGTTGGTTTGGCGCTGCCGCACCTTGTACCTATGGTATTCGTGAATCACGCTTAGATGCTGCCGGCAACATTGAAGCTTATCTGGATGAAAGTGGTCAGGATTTAGCACTGAATCAAGGCCTGTTAGCGCCAATAGACCGCCCTCTTGGTGGCCGTGCAACCATCATTGCTATGTCAAATGGTGAAGAAAGCTTTGTTGACCTGAACAACAATGGTCGCTTCGATGCTGGCGAATTTGATGCCGTATTGGCGGATCTTTCCGAGGCTTTCGTGGATAACAATGAAAATGGTATCTACGATGGTGCTACAGCACCGGCTGATCCTTTGACATCAAATGGTGGAGAAAACGAAATTTTCTTTGATAAAGAAGCCAATGACTCTCTTAATGGTGTGTTTGACGAGGGTAACGGCATATACAACGGCCTGTTGTGCCAAGATGAAACACTTGATAATTGTTCGCGTGATTTGGTTGATGTGCGTGAAGATTTGGTCATGGTGATGTCAGGCAGTGAAGCTTATTTCCGTGCCGTAACGCCTATGCCTAATGTAGGCTGTCAAGCTGTATTGGAAACTGACTTTATTAGCCTTGAATCTAGCGATACACTAAATACTTGTGATATCAATGGTATAGACATTTCTAGCTCTACACCTTACGAAGTGATCGACGTTGATGTGTATATGTCCGATGTGCATAATAACCCGTTACCAGCAGGCACGCAGATTACTCTTAGCGCAGATAATGGCGTCCTTAGTGGTACAACTAGCTATACCGTACCGAGCACAAACAACATTATGCCTCTGGCTATTGGGGTAACGATTTCTCGCGAGACCGACCCTAATGGGAAAGCGGTGGGGTCACTAAGCGTTGAATACACAACCCCAAGCGGCTTAGTTGGTGTTAAAAAACTCGTCACAATTAAAGACGAAGGCTAATCGCCAATTATAGAAAATGCCAACCTAGCGGTTGGCATTTTTGTTTTTATTACTATATATTGCGCGGCATTATCAAGACCGTAAGCTGGAATTACCTCTCGTATTGGTTAAAACCAAGCCAACAAACGGTTAAAAAATCACTGATTGAATAAAAGTTTAGTGTTAAAGCTTGTAACAATGGGTGATAGTAGATATACCTATATTTATTCGTGCCCAGGAAAAGGGCAGTCATTATATATAAGAGATGGGTCAACTTAGACTATTATGGGCAAATCGCTAGTCATTGTAGAGTCTCCTGCAAAAGCAAAAACAATCAATAAATACCTGGGTAAGGACTTCATCGTTAAGTCCAGCGTTGGTCATGTCCGCGACTTACCTACGTCTGGCTCGGGGAAAGCCAAAGCACCTGCAGGCAAGACTCCGGCAGAAGTTCGCAAAATGGCGCCACAGGAAAAGGCGGCCTATAAAAAGACACGTGACTACCAAAACCTGGTTGCGCGTATGGGCATAGACCCGGAAAAAGGCTGGCAGCCCCATTATGAAATCCTTCCCGGTAAAGAGAAGGTGGTTCAGGAGCTGAAAAAGCTAGCCCAAGATGCCGATGAAATCTATCTCGCAACCGATTTGGATAGAGAAGGGGAAGCCATTGCTTGGCACCTCGAAGAGATTATCGGTGGCGATAAAGACAAGTATAAGCGTGTGGTGTTTAACGAAATCACCAAAAATGCCATTCAACAAGCCTTCTCAGCCCCTGGCGAGCTCAACACGGATATGGTGCAGGCGCAGCAAGCCCGTCGCTTTCTCGACCGTGTAGTGGGTTTTATGGTGTCGCCGCTGCTGTGGCAAAAGGTCGCCCGTGGCTTGTCTGCCGGTCGTGTGCAGTCAGTTGCCGTGCGATTGCTGGTTGAACGCGAGCGCGAGATCAAAGCCTTTATCCCTCAGGAATTCTGGGATATTCACGCCGATGTTAGCGCGAAAGAAGAAGCCCTGCGCCTGTTGGTGAGTAAACAACAAGGTCAGGCATTCAAACCCGTTAATAAAGAGCAGGCCGATGCGGCGACGGCACAGTTAAAAGACGCCCGTTATGTGGTCAGCGAAGTCGAAGAAAAGCCAAGTAAAAGCCGCCCAAGTGCGCCCTTTATTACCTCGACCATGCAACAGGCCGCCAGTACGCGCCTAGGCTATGGCGTAAAGAAAACCATGATGTTGGCGCAGCGTTTGTACGAAGCCGGTTATATCACCTATATGCGTACCGACTCGACCAATTTGTCGCAAGACGCCATCAACATGTGTCGCGACTATGTTAACGATAACTTCGGTGCCAATTACCTACCGGAAAAAGCGAATATCTACAGCGCCAAGGGCAATGCGCAGGAAGCGCACGAAGCCATTCGTCCTTCCGATGTCAATATACTTTCAGGACACGTTGAAGGCGTCGATGCCGATGCTAAGAAGCTGTATGAGCTGATCTGGCGCCAGTTTGTGGCCTGCCAGATGGTGCCGGCGCAATACGACTTAACCACCATTCGCGTTGAGGCCGGTGACTTTGAGCTCAAAGCCAAGGGTCGCGTAATGCGTTTTGATGGTTGGACTCGGGTGCAACCAGCGGTGCGTAAGAAGAATGAAGAAGAGCAGGCGCTGCCGGCATTGGCTGTGGGTGACGAGCTGTCCTTGGTCGAACTTGATCCGCAGCAGCACTTTACCAAGCCGCCGGCGCGTTACAGCGAAGCCAGCCTGGTTAAAGAACTTGAAAAGCGTGGTATTGGTCGTCCTTCTACTTATGCGTCTATTATCAGTACCATTCAGGATCGCGGCTATGTGCGTGTTGAAAACCGTCGCTTCTTTGCCGAGAAAATGGGTGAAATCGTTACCGATCGTCTGCTTGAGAACTTTACCGAGCTGATGAACTATGACTTTACCGCCAAGATGGAAGAGCGTCTGGATGATATCGCCGAGGGCAAGCGTCAGTGGACTCAAGTACTGGATAACTTCTATGCCGACTTTAGCAGCCAGCTAAGCATTGCCGCTGGTGATGAAGCCGAAGGCGGCATGCGACAAAATCAGATGGTGGAGACCGATATCGATTGCCCGACCTGTGGTCGTAAAATGGGTATTCGTACCGCTTCGACCGGCGTGTTCTTAGGCTGTACCGGTTACAACCTACCGCCGAAAGAGCGCTGTACTACCACTATGAATCTTACCCCAGGTGAGGAAGCGGTGAACGCCGACGAGGTGGAAGACGTAGAAACCTCCACCCTGATGCAGATGAAGCGTTGTCCTAAGTGTGAAACCGCCATGGACTCCTACCTTATCGATGAAAGCCGTAAACTCCATGTCTGTGGTAATAACCCGGGCTGTAGCGGTTATATCATCGAGCAGGGGCAGTTTAAGCTCAAGGGCTATGATGGCCCCATTATCGAGTGCGATAAATGTGGCAACGATATGGAGCTTAAAAACGGTCGCTTTGGTAAGTATTTTGGTTGTACCAATGAAGAGTGTAAAAACACCCGTAAGCTGTTAAAAAACGGCGAGCCGGCGCCGCCGAAAGAAGATCCTGTGCACCTGCCGGAGTTAGTGTGTGAGAAGTCGGACGCCTACTTTGTGTTACGCGACGGCGCCGCTGGCATCTTCCTTGCCGCTTCGACCTTCCCGAAATCAAGGGAAACACGAGCGCCCAAAGTGGAAGAGCTGAAACGCTTCCGTGACCGAATTTCACCGAAATTCTATTACCTTGCCGACGCGCCTAGTGAGGACTCGGATGGTAACCCGGCGATTGTCCGCTTTAGCCGCAAAACCAAGTCTCAGTATGTGATGACAGAGGTAGATGGTAAGGCCACGGGCTGGAAGGCAACCTTTGAACATGGCAAATGGGTTATTGAAGAAAAGAAAAAAGCCGCTGCTAAAAAGGCTAAATAGGGCTGCAGTAAGCTCATCTAACTCCTTATAAAAAAAGCCGCTCTGGGATCCCCGAGCGGCTTTAATTTTCCCCTAGGCTTATAGCAAGCGCTTGAACACGCTTGCCATGAATAGGCTAAGTGGTTATTTGATATCTACTTTTTCTACTGTTTGATAGCCCGCAGAGGTCAACTCATCGTTGACGCAGTCCAACACGTACTTGTACAAGCTTTGCTCGTCGATGTCATCTTCCCTGGCCCAGTCTAAGCACATCTGCGTGTACTCCTTGAGCGTCTCCTCGGGGGCGACTGGTAAATCATCACTGGCGTAAGCATTGCTTAAGCTAATAGCAAATAACACACTTAAAACTTGGCATTTCATATTCTTATCCTCTAGGGTCTGTTTATCTTTGCCATGGCTGTGCAGAGCAAAACCATTCAACCTGGCTGTATTTTTAGCTCAGTGTCGGTACTTAGAAAAGTGAGTTATTTTTATCGTTAGGATAAAGAAAATCGCCGTTATCCTGGGGAGATTTATCGCAAAAAAAGAGCACCTTAGGGTGCTCTTAGAGATGAACGCTTGTAACTGTGAAAATAGTAACCGTTTTAAAGCTCAGTTAAAGTGCGGCGAACCAGCAACCAAAGCCAGGCAGAGTCAAGGTATTACCCTCAAGCGTACCTGTGTGATGGCTAAGCGCGTTAAACTGCTGCACAGGCTGTGCCTCTAGCTCTATCTGTGCGCTCTGTGCTGCCAGGTTGAAGTAACACAGCAGGGTTTCGCCCAGATGCTCGCGACGAAACGCTAAAATTGGCTCCTCGCTGTCAATAAAGGCGATATCACCTTCAAGCAATACGCTTTGGGTGCGACGCCAGTGCATAAACTCTTGATAGGCCTTAAGAATAGAGTCCTGCTCTTGCTGTTGCGTGGCCACATTGCTTGCCAAGTGAGCTGGGCTCAGTGGCAACCAAGGCTTGGCGCTGCTAAAGCCGCCTTGTTCAGTGTCTTGCCAAGGCATAGGCGTACGACAACCATCACGGCCTTTAAAGTTTGGCCAGAAGGTGATGCCATAGGGGTCTTGGAGGTCTTCAAACGCCACGCTGGCTTCGCCTAGACCCAGTTCTTCACCTTGATACATGCACACACTGCCGCGCAGTGACGCCAGTAGTGCGGTGAGCATTTTCACCTGCTGTGGCTGTACTTCACCATTTGCTGACCAGCGGCTGGCAACGCGCTCCACATCATGGTTGCTAAATGCCCAACAGGGCCAGCCTTCAAGCATGCGTGCTTCTAAGGTTTCCACCGTAGTGCGAATATATTCGCTGCTGTAGTCGTTGGTCAGTAACTCAAAGCTGTAGCCCATGTGCAGTTTGTCGCCACCTGAGGTGTACTCGGC
Organism: Pseudoalteromonas qingdaonensis; assembly: GCF_038739665.1. Lineage (NCBI taxonomy): Bacteria > Pseudomonadati > Pseudomonadota > Gammaproteobacteria > Alteromonadales > Pseudoalteromonadaceae > Pseudoalteromonas > Pseudoalteromonas qingdaonensis. The sequence continues at coordinate 173,907 of NZ_JBCGCU010000002.1, forward strand.
CATGGTAGCTAGGGAGTCTTCCGAAGAGATCTCACCCAGCGCTACTGTGCCTGGGTACTTGTCGAGCAGGGCACGGATATCGCGCATAAACTCAAGGTTTTCCGGCTGCGTATTATTGTAATAGTGGTACTGGAAGGCGTACGGGTTATCTTCGCTAAAGCCGCGACCCTGACGCTTTTCTTTCGGCTTGGCCGGATTATCACGGAGCTGGGCATCGTGATAGCAGAAATTAATGGCATCCAAACGGAAACCATCAACGCCTTTTTTCAGCCAGAACTCAACATTATCGAGCACCGCTTTACGCACGTCCGGATTATGGAAGTTAAGATCCGGTTGCTCGGTTAAGAAGTTATGCAAATAGTACTGACCGCGACGAGGTTCCCATTGCCATGCCGGGCCGCCGAAAATAGACAACCAGTTGTTCGGCTGAGTGCCGTCTTCATTGGCATCGGCCCACACATACCAGTCAGATAAGTCATTGTCTTTATTTTCACGACTGGCCTGGAACCAAGGGTGCTGATCTGAGGTATGGCTTAATACCTGATCGATAATAATCTTGATGTCACGCTTATGGGCTTCGGCTATCAGCTCATCGAAGTCGGCAAGGTTGCCAAACAGCGGGTCGATATCGCGGTAGTCACTAATATCATAGCCAAAGTCTTTCATCGGAGACTTAAAAAATGGCGAGATCCATACGGCATCCACGCCGAGGTCGTTAATATAGTCTAAGCGGTTGATAATACCGCGAAGATCGCCAATGCCATCGCCATTGGTGTCTTGAAAACTGCGGGGATAAATTTGGTAAATAACCGCACCTTTCCACCATTGTGGGTTTGCCATATCACACTCCAGATGAAAACCTAAGTTAGTTAAACTTAGAAAAGCATACGGCAAGCTACAAAGGCTTGTAAAAGAACTGCATACGTATGCACTGTGGATACGTATGCAAAGAGCCTAGAAGAACCCCCCTATTAGGCTGCGTAAGGGGCAGGAGTCAACCCAAGACAAGGTTTACCAATGGTAAATATCGGATAGTTAGTTGCCATTAGGGTAATAATAATAATGCACAGAATTAGGGCGTTGCGAATGGGTTTCGCACCAGTGTGGGGCTTGTTCAATTTGGTATGACCAATTAACACAGGGTTGAGGTTATAAATAGCCGCTGAAGTAGGGGCAAAACGGTGATAGTAGAGGTCGGACTTTTATTAACATTTACCCTGTGGAAGCGACTGCTTTTTTACCTCCCAAAACTTTTACAAATGCACCCTGGCTGCAGGGTGCGGAAACTGGCGTTATGGCTATAATGATGTAACTATATCTGTAAGTTTAATGTTAACAAAATGCCTGCTTTAAGGGCTGAATACGTATGCATAAATTTGTTATTAATTTAGCACGGGAGTTAGTATTTTTTATGACAACAACTTGAGCCAACTTGGTGCAGCGCTAACTTCCACCTCGTTCGGCCACACATTATGGTTAATTGGGGTAAAACAGTATGTCTATGTTCAAACCAAGTATGCTAACTCTTGCGCTTATTAGCGCCGGGGTTGCCAGTAGCAATGTCGCGTTGGCGCAAGAAAATGATACCGCGAACGCCGAAGAACAACAAAAGGTTGAAGTGATCGAAGTGCGTGGTTTCCGCCGCAGCGTTGCCGAGTCAATCAACACCAAGCGTTTCGCCAATGAAGTGGTAGAGTCTATTTCAGCCGAAGACATTGGTAAGCTACCGGATTCATCTATTGCCGAGTCAATCGCGCGTCTACCGGGTCTAACTGCCCAGCGCTTAGATGGCCGTGCATCACGCGTTAGCGTACGTGGTTTTAGCGAAAATGAAAGCGCCACTACCTTTAATGGTCGTGAGCAGGTTTCAATCAGCGATAACCGTGGTGTTGAGTTTGATCTGTATCCTTCTGAAATCATGAGCGGCGTAACCGTATATAAAACACCGAGCGCCTCGATTGAAGCCGAAGGCATCGCCGGTGTTATCGACATGCAAACCGTACGTCCTTTAAGCAAGGGCGAGCAGGTTATCCAATTCAACGGTCAATTCGAGCAAACCAGCTTTGATAAGCTAAACCCGGACGGCGACGATAAAGGCTTCCGCGGTACCATCTCATATATAGATCAGTTCGCAGACGACACCTTCGGCGTGGCTTTTGCGTACACCTCAATGAGCTCTCCGAATCAGGAAAAGCGTTGGAACTCTTGGGGCTACCCGGATGTTGAAACGCCAGATGGCAACTCTTATTCTATCTTGGGCGGCGCCAAGCCTTTCGTTCGCTCTTCTACCCTAGAGCGCGACTCGGCCATGTTGGTGCTTGAATATGCACCGACCAGCGACCTAAACATGACCTTCGACGCCCTGTACGTTGATTTCTCTGATGAGAAAATCCTCCGTGGTATCGAGGTACCTTTTGGCTGGGGTCAGGGTACGAGAACACCACTGGCCGTTGATGATGAAACTGGATTTGTTACCAGTGCTATCACTGAAGGCCAGCGCGTTGTTGTACGTAACGACTTTGAAGAGCGTAAAGCCGAGCTGACTCAGTTTGGTTTTAATCTTGAGTATCAAGTAAGTGACGAATGGTCGTTTGAATTCGACGCCAGCCGCTCTGAAGTAGACCGTCAGGTATGGAGTATCGAGAGTTATTCGGGTACTGGTCGCGGCGACAACAATGGCGTAGCCGATGATTTGGGCTACACCTTCAACAGTGGCAACACAGGTGCCCAGTTTACTCATGGTCTGGATTACAGTGACTTTAACCTGATCCAACTAGGTAGCCCGCTATCTTGGGGTAACAGCGGTGCATTAAATAATCACTACGGTCTGACTGGCACTAAGTATCAAAATACCGCTCAAGATGGCTTTATTAATGCGCCAGAAGTTGAAGATGAACTGACGACGTTAAAACTAGCGGCCAAAAAGCTGTTGGATAACGAATATATCAATAGCATAAATTTTGGTATCTCTTACCGTGACCGTGAAAAGACCAAGCTGTCTGAAGGTTACTATATGACGCTTGCGGATTTCTCCTTGAGCAACCCAGGCATGCTAGTGGTACCAGAGCAATACCGTCTAGGCACAGCCGATCTTAGCTTTATCGGCATGGGTGAGATGATAGCTTACGACACCCGCGCCCTTGTTGACGATGGTTATTATAGTCTGATGGCTGAGAGTCTGACCGACTCTAAACATTTAACGCGTTCTTGGACGGTGCAAGAAGAAGTGACGGCCGCCTTTGTGCAAGCCAATATCGATGCCGCTTTGGGTGATGTGCCAGTGACAGGTAATGTCGGCCTGCGTTATGTACGCACCGAGCAGTCGTCACAAGGTTATGCCTTTAGCGTTGACGCTGACGGCCTGGTTGTTGCGGAGCCAACCGATATCAGCCATGATTACTCACATTTACTACCTAGCATCAACCTGAACTTCGCGATTACAGAAGATCAAACCGTACGTTTTGGTGCAGCCAAGACTATTTCTCGGGCTCGCCTTGATGAAATGAATGCCTCTATCGATGCTTCATACAATCCGGAACGCCCTGATGAAAATGGTAATTATTGGTCTGTATCTGGTGGTAACCCATCACTGGAGCCAAAAGAAGCAACAGGTTTTGACCTAAGCTATGAAAACTACTTCAGCGCTGAAGGCTACTTCTCTGTTGCCGTATTCTACAAGGATCTGAACGAGTGGATTTTCGATGGTGTTTATGAAGCGGATATGAGCGGCATTGCCGATCCGGCCACAGGTCTAGTGCCAGAGCACAGCACGGCGACCGGCTCGGGTAAAGTCAATGGCGGTGGCGGCGACCTATGGGGTTACGAGTTATCACTTGCACTGCCGTTTAACCTTTTTGCCGATGAGCTTGAAGGCTTTGGTTTACTGGCCAGCCACACAGGCGTAGAGCAGGATGTTGAAGCCCCTAACGGTGATGAATACGAACTGCCGGGTCTGTCTGATAGTATTCAAAGCTTTACCTTGTACTATGAGCGTTATGGTTTCAGCGCCCGTACCAGCATGCGTAAGCGTAGCGACTTTAAAGGCGACATCTACGGCCCTGGTTTCTCAACCGATCAGGTGGCTATCCAAGGCGAGACCATTTGGGATGCGCAAATCGGTTATGACTTCGGCGAGTCGGGTATTGCCGGCTTAGAAGGTTTGGAAATGACCTTCCAGGTGCAAAACATCACTGAAGAGCCGTTTGTATCACTGCAAGGTGATAACTCGCTGCAAGTACGTGACTACCAGGATTATGGTCGTACTTATTTGCTGGGCTTCAAGTATGAGCTATAACTCTTAACTGAAGTTAAAAAAAGCCCTTGAATTTTCAAGGGCTTTTTCACAGGAGCAGGATAATGGCGGAAGTGAAAAAGGTATTGATCCTCGGTGGTGGTACCGCTGGTTGGCTTAGTGCGGCCTTATTGGCAAAACTGATGGGCGCGCGTCTGGATATTACCCTTGTGGAGTCGACGCAAATTGGCACAGTAGGGGTAGGCGAAGCCACCATTCCCCCTATAGTCGCTTTTAATCAGGCCCTGGACATAGACGAGCAAACCCTGGTAGAGCGCACCAGCGCCACCATTAAACTGGGTATTGAGTTCGAAAACTGGGGGCAGGTGGGCGAGCGCTATATGCATGCCTTTGGCTCACTCGGTAAGGCGTTTGCCTTTTGTGACTTCCACCATATTTTTCATGCCGCAAAAGAGCAGGGTTACAGCGGCTCGCTGTGGGATTACTCATTAAATTATCAAGCTGCCAAAGCCGAGCGTTTTACACCCTTGACACAGATACCCGGTACACAATTGCCCGGCACCCAACATGCCTATCATTTCGATGCTTCACTTTATGCCCAATTGTTACGCGAGCGTGCCGAGGCCATGGGGGTGACGCGCATAGATGCCAAGGTGATGCAGGTGAGTCAGAATAACAAAGGCGATATTCGCGCCCTGACGCTCGACAACGGCAGCGAGATTGAAGCAGACTTGTTTATCGATTGCAGCGGCCTGCGTGCTTTGCTTATCGAGCAAACCCTGGGAGTGGGCTTTGAAGACTGGGGCCACTGGTTGCCGTGCGACCGTGCCATTGCCGTGCAATGCGAATTGCCCGAAGGGCACAGCCCTAAACCTTATACCCGGGCCATCGCCCGCGAGTGTGGCTGGCAGTGGCAAATCCCGCTACAACATCGCATGGGTAACGGTTTGGTGTATTGCTCCCGGTATATGGACGAGCAGCAGGCAATGACCCAGTTGCTTGAAAACCTGCCGGGTAAGCCCATTACCGAGCCCAGGGTTATTAAATTTCGCACCGGGCAGCGACGCAAACAGTGGCAAAACAATGTGGTGGCCATTGGCCTCAGCAGTGGCTTCTTGGAGCCCTTGGAGTCCACCAGTATTCACCTTATTCAAACGGCGATAATTCGTCTGGTTAAACATTTCCCCCACAGGGAAATTAGCGCTGAGGCGCGGGATTCCTATAATCGGCAATTTAGTACGGAAATGGCGCAAATTCGCGATTTTATCATTCTCCACTATGCCTTGAATCAACGCCAAGATAGCGCCTTTTGGCGCCACTGCCAAAGCATGGAATTGCCGGAGTCGTTAACGCAAAAACTGGAACTGTTTGCAAAAACGGGTACGGTATTTCGCTATCAGGATGAGCTGTTCGCCGAGGTTGCCTGGCAGCAGGTGCTGCTTGGGCAAAATTGCTGGCCGCAGCAACATCATCCCTTGGCAGAGCAATTTAGCGCCGATCAGCGCAGCGAGTTGTTGGCCAGTTTGCGCACCTTAATTGAGCGCACAGTGGCACAAATGCCGAGCCACCAAGATTATCTCGGTTCCTTAGTGAAAAGCGCCAAACAAGGCAGCTGATCCGCACCTGAATCAGCGGATAATATGGCACCGGACTGGTTTGAATACGTATGCACGCCATACCCAAGTTGGTGCAGAGCACGTAATATTTTTGTCATAACAAAAGATAAATAAAGTAAGCGAATGATAAATAGCAAGTTGAAAACGCCGTTATTGGCACTGTCGCTCAGCGCCGCGCTTGTCGCTTGTGGCCAGGGGCCACAACAACAAGACGCTAGCACTGAGAGCACCAAAGAGAAGGGCATGCAGCAGATGCAAAAGCCTGTGGTCTATCAGGTCTTTACCCGCCTATTTGGCAACACCAACACCACCAATGAACCCTGGGGCACCTTGGAGCAAAACGGCGTCGGTAAATTTGCAGATTTCAGTGACGCGGCCCTTGAAGGCATTAAAGAGTTGGGTGTGACTCATATTTGGTATACCGGTGTTTTGCACCATGCCATGGTGACCGACTACAGCGATTTTGGCCTGCCAAGCGATGATCCAGACGTGGTTAAAGGCCGCGCTGGCTCGCCCTATGCCATTAAGGATTACTACAATGTGAATCCGGACTTGGCCTCTAAACCCGCCGACCGCCTGCGTGAATTTGAAGAACTGATCGAACGCACCCATAAACATGGGATGAAGGTGATCATTGATATAGTACCCAATCATGTGGCTCGTGATTACCACTCCATCAGCAAGCCTCAGGGCATTACAGATTTCGGTGCCAATGACGATACCAGTGTCGCCTATAAGCGTGACAACAACTTCTATTATGTGGCCGGTGAAGACTTTATTGTTCCCCAGGATGCCAATTACCAGGTGCTGGGCGGCCAAAGCCACCCGCTTGCGGACGGTAAATTTGCCGAAAGCCCGGCGAAATGGACCGGCAATGGCGCTCGCAAGGCTCAGCCGGATATTAACGACTGGTATGAAACGGTAAAGATCAACTATGGCGTCAAGCCGGACGGCAGCTATGACTTCCCCCGTTTGCCGGATAACTACGCTGAGTTGGACTATCGTGCCCATTATGCTTTTTGGCAGGAGCAGGAGCTGCCCGATAGCTGGTATAAGTTCCGCGATATCACCCAATACTGGCTCGAAAAGGGCGTAGACGGCTTCCGTTACGATATGGCGGAAATGGTGCCGGTGGAATTTTGGAGTTTTTTAAATTCTTCTATCAAGATGAGCAACCCAGATGCCTTCTTGCTGGCCGAGGTTTATAACCCCGAGCTGTACCGCCCTTATATTCATTTAGGCAAGATGGATTATCTGTACGACAAGGTCGGTTTCTACGACAGCCTTAAAGCCATTATCCAAGGTAAAGCAGAGGCCAGCGAGCTGCTGGCGACGCACCAAGAAGTGGTAGATATTGAACAGCATATGCTGCACTTTTTGGAAAACCATGATGAGCAGCGCTTGGCGAGCCCGGATTTTGCCGGCGATATGCGCTGGGGTAAACCGGCGATGACGGTCTCAACCCTGATTGGGCGCTCACCTAGCATGTTGTACTTCGGCCAAACCGTGGGCGAAGACGGCTCTGAAGAGCCGGGATTCGGCGACCCAACGCGCACCAGTATTTTCGATTATATCGGCGTGCCCGCGCATCAGCAGTGGATGAATGGCGGCAAGTTCGACGGCGGCGCGCTTAACGATGAGCAGCGTGCGCTGCGCCAGTTTTATATTGATTTGATGGCGCTTAATTCTCTTCCTGCGATTGTCGCCGGTGAGCTGATCCCAGTGCCAAACTCGGCGCCCCATGCAGTGATCAGTTTTGAGCGCAGGCTAGGCGAGCAGCGTATTGTCGTGGTTGCTAACTTTGGCAAGCATCCGGTGTTTGTGGATATTGAGCCAGAGGAAGCCATGGTCGGGAAAACCCTCCTGGGTACGGATCCTCTGTATTTAGAAAAGAAAATTCCAATCAAGTTGCCATATCAGGGCGTTTCCGTGTTTCAGATGGGAGTCCAAGTAGATGAATATTGAAAGACCTAGCCTGAGCTTTTGGCAAATTTGGAACATGTGTTTGGGCTTTATGGGCATACAATTCGGCTTTGCCCTGCAAAATGCCAATGTCAGTCGTATTTTCCAGACCCTGGGTGCCGATATCGATGATATTCCTATTCTTTGGGTCGCAGCGCCTTTAACAGGTTTAATTGTGCAGCCGATTATCGGCTATATGAGCGATAAAACCTGGGGTCGCTTAGGCCGTCGTCGTCCTTACTTTTTCTATGGTGCCATAGTGACTACGGCAGCCTTGTTGGTAATGCCGAACTCGCCAACTCTGTGGGTTGCCGCCGGTATGCTGTGGATTATGGATGCCTCCATTAACGTTACCATGGAGCCGTTTCGTGCGTTAGTGGGCGATAACCTGCCCAATAAACAGCGCGCCCTGGGTTATTCGCTGCAAAGTTTCTTTATCGGCATAGGCGCCGTGGTGGCTTCAAGTTTGCCTTGGATCCTAAGCAACTGGTTTGATGTCAGCAATACCGCCGCTGCCGGGGTGATCCCTGAGTCGGTGCAATACGCCTTCTATATTGGCGGTGCCTTCTTATTGGTGAGCGTGATGTGGACCGTGTTTACCACCAAGGAATACTCTCCAGAGCAGTTAGCGGCGTTTGAAAAGAGCGAAGCGCATCTTGAGAGCCACACGCAAAAGCAAGAGATTAATTTTGGTCGCACCATGAGCGTCAGCGGTGTGATAGGCGCCGCTATTATCGCCTTGGTGACGGCCTTAGATCTGGAAAAAGAGCTGTATCTGCTGGGCGCAGGACTTGTGGCCTTTGCCTTGTTGCAAGGCATTGCCCTGTGGCAACAAGCGAAGCAATACACGCAAAACGGCTTTTTCGCCGTGGTTTATGATGTTTTCACCATGCCTACGGCCATGCGCCAGCTGGCCTGGGTGCAGTTTTTTAGCTGGTTTTCGCTCTTTGCCATGTGGATTTACACCACGGCGGCGGTGACCAGTTACCACTATGCTACTGAAGATGTGACCTCCAAGGCTTATAACGACGGTGCCGACTGGGTGGGTGTACTCTTTGCCGCCTACAATGGTTTTGCCGCTTTGGCTGCGCTTATTATTCCCATCATGGTTAAGCGAGTGGGCATACGTTTGACCCATGCGCTGAATCTTATCTTAGGCGCGGTGGCGCTAATCAGCTTTATGTTTATTGAAGACCCAAGCTGGCTGATGTTGCCCATGGTAGGCATAGGTTTTGCGTGGGCGTCAATTTTATCCTTACCTTATGCCATGCTATCGACCACCTTGCCGAGCGCAAAAATGGGGGTCTATATGGGTATTTTTAACTTCTTTATCGTTATTCCACAGCTGCTCGCGGCCAGCATCCTGGGCCTTATTCTCAAGCATGGGTTCGCCAATCAGCCTATTTATGCCTTAGTGATTGGCGGCATTTCCTTTGTCCTAGGTGCCATCGCGGTTAGTCGAGTCAAATTAGTAAAATAATAAGGGGAAACTCAGTGAAAGTTTTAAATTCAATTATGGCGGCCATGCTGGTCGCAGGGCTGACGGGCTGTAACAGCGCCGAGCAGCAAACAACTACACAAGCTCAAGCGGCATCATCAGTCGCACCGGGTGCTCCGGGTGACACCCCTTATTGGGCCTATTCGGGTAAAACCGGCATAGGAACCTCGTTTGAGGCCTATAAAAATGGTCAATACAGCGACCAAGCCAGTACAGGCGCCGTCTCTAAGGTGTGGTTTTCTCTTGCCAAGGGCATGATCACCGAAACCATGTTTGGCCTTATCCATCAGGCGCAAATTCGCGATATGCAGTTTATCGTCACCGGCGATGACTTTGTGGTTAGCGAGCAAGATGGCTTAAAAAACACGGTTGAATACCTAAATACCGACGAGCAAGGCCGTCCGCTTTCTTTGGCCTATCGGGTCACCAGCGAAGATGAGCAGGGACGTTTTCGTATTATCAAGGATATCTTTACCGACCCAGATGCTCAGTCGCTGATGGTGCGCGTACGCTTTGAAGCCAACCAGCCCGGTCTAAGCGCTCATGTGCAGGTTAATCCCTATGTGAATAATGATGGCTTAAATGACAGCGCCAAGGTGGCCGGCGATGCCTTACTTGCCTACAGCCAAGGCGAACATTTCTTAAGCCTGCAAAGTAAACAAGGTTTCAAAGACGCTTCGGTAGGCTTTTTTGGCCAAAGTGACCGTTTAACTCAGCTCAATAAAGACAAGCGCTTTACTGGCTACACCAGCACCGGCGAGCAAACCGGTAACGTTACCATGAGTGCGACCTTAGGCGAGATTAAAGAAGCTGCAGAATTTGACCTGGTGCTGAGCTATGGCAGCACGGAGCAAAGCGCGTTGGCCGAGGGGCAAAAAACCCTAAGCCGAGGTTATGACACTGTCTTAGCCCATTACAATGGCGAAGGCGACTTTATTGGCTGGCAAGACTATTTGCAAAGCCTGTCTGTAGCTGACTTATATGCTGCAACCAAAGACGGTGGCAAGCTGCTTAACACCAGTGCTCTGGTGCTTAAAGCTCAGGAAGATAAAACTCATGCCGGCGCGCTTATTGCGTCCTTGTCGAACCCTTGGGGTGATACGGTCAAAGCCGAGCAGGGTCATACCGGCTATAAGGCGGTGTGGGTACGTGATTTTTATCAGGTGGCCATGGCATTTTTGGCCATGGGTGACAGTGACACCGCCAAGGCTGCATTTAACTACCTGCCTAAGGTGCAGGTGCGTGCGAACACCCCGGGCAATCAGGGTGACAGCGGTTGGTTCTTGCAAAAGACTCATGTTGACGGCGAGTTGGAATGGGTGGGTGTCCAGCTAGACCAAACCGCTATGCCTATTATGTTGGCGTGGAAACTCTATCAGGGTGAGGTACTTACCAAGGAAGAGCTGAGCAACTGGTATGCAGATATGCTTAAACCTGCCGCCGATTTTCTTGTTGACGGCGGTCTGGCGAAAATTCTTTGGAATGATGTGCAGATCACTCCGCCGTTAACCCAGCAAGAGCGCTGGGAAGAGCAGGCCGGTTACTCGCCATCGACCACGGCAGCGATAATTGCCGGCCTTATTAGCGCCGCAGAAATCGCCAAACTGAGCGGCGATGATAAAAATGCCGTCCGTTACCTGGCAACGGCCAAACAATACAATCAGGACGTTGAGACCCTGATGTTTACCACAAAGGGTACGCTTAAAGGCGAGCATGTTGATGGCCGTTATTTTGTACGTATCGCCCAGAGCTTAGATACAAACGCAAATACCAAACTGGCCGCTAACAATGGCCGTCAGGGCATGGATAAAAAGCTGATCCTTGATGGCGGTTTCCTAGAGCTGGTGCGTTATGGTGTACGTGCTGCCGACAGCGCTTCTGTGCTGGCATCATTACCTGAGTACGATGACCAAACCCTGGCGGAAAACCTGCGCGTTAAATACACATTCACCGATGCCCAGGGCGAATCCTTCCCAGGTTGGCGCCGTTACGGTAACGATGGCTATGGTGAAGATGAAAAACGCGGTACCAACTACGCCGAGGGTGGAGTGAATACCGACGGTCAACGCGGTCGTGTATGGCCCTTCTTTACCGGTGAGCGCGGTCACTATGAAATTGCCGTGGCGCAATCGCTAAGCGGTGAAGCGGCAGAGCAGAAGTATGCGGATATCCAGCACACCTATGTACGCGGTATGGAAGGCTTTGCTAATAATGGCATGATGCTACCCGAGCAGGTATGGGATGGCGTGGGCGTTAACCCCTTCGGTTATGACATGGGGCAGGGCACTAACTCGGCCACACCTCTGGCCTGGACTCACGCCGAATACGTGAAGCTGCTACGCTCGCTAAGTAATAAAGCGGTATGGGATCACTATCCTGTTGTTGAGCAAGCACTAGCAAAATAAACCCTGTTGGTCGGGGTTCACCCCGACAAAGATGCACCATGTGTTGATATGTCGTTGTAGGTCAGACTTAAGTCTGACAATTGGCCTTTGCAAGGCTAAAGCCTCGACCACAACACCGACCTTATATCTCTCAGTATTAGATGATTAGCTATCACCTAATACTGAGAGATGGTATCTACAGGCCGACAAACGAATTTCCTTATTTACTCGATTGCCTGACAATCAATTGCGGCGGCAGGACGCTGCTGGCAACATCCACTCCCTGCTTTGCTATCAAATTCAATAAATTAGCGACCAGCATTTGCCCGGCGAGAGTGGTGTTTTGCTGTACAGTCGACAGTGGTGGGGTACAAAAACGCGCCACTGCCAGGTCGTCAAAGCCGACCACTGACACATCGTGGGGCACCCTTAAGCCTGCTTCTTGCAATGCGCGAATGGCGCCTATGGCAATAAGGTCGCTGGCGCCGAATAGGGCATTAAATTTAATGTTATTGGCCAATAATGACTTGGTCGCCTGATAGCCAGACTCCTCGGTGGAAATTGCAGTGGCAATTTTGCGCTCACTCACATGGGCACCATGGGCTTTTAGGCGCTCGGCAAAGCCATTAAAACGGGCGCTGAACTCTGGGCTATGGTGCGATGTATCGCCGATAAAGGCACAGTCGGTGCGTCCTAATTCAATTAAGTGCTCGGCCACCAAGGCGCCGCCGCGGCTGTTATCGCAACTCACGGTTAATTCCGGACGCCCCTCAACATTGGCCCCCCAGCACACAAACTTGGTGTCACTCTCCAGCAGGCGTTCAAACTTGCTTTGATAGTCCATATAGTCGCCATAGCCGAGCAGGATAATGCCATCGGCGCGGTGGCTTTCGGCATAATCGGCGTGCCAGTCATTGCTGCTGGATTGAAAGGACACCAGCAGATCATAGCCCGCCTTGGCACAGGCTCGGGTAATGGAGCCGAGCATAGACAAGAAAAACGGGTTGATCTGCGACTCATCCGAGGTGGGGTCTTCAAACAGTAGCACCGCCAGGGTGGAGCTTTGCTGTGCCCTCAGGTTACTGGCATTTTTATCCACCTTGTAATTGAGTTTACGCGCTACCTCGACCACCCGGCGACGGGTTTCTTCATTGACCAAAGGACTGCCGCGCAGTGCCCGTGACACAGTTGATTGCGATACCCCGGCATAGTGGGCGATATCGAAGGAGGTGGCTTTACCTTTCATGTATTTCCTCATGGGTTAAAACAAACCCAGCTAAAATTCTAGGGGCGCATTTGCACTCGCACTTGGCCTTTAGGGCGAATAGGGGGCGCATTTTGCATTATTTTTAGCGGGAACTGAAAATTTTTATTGATCCCCGTCTGACACCGGTGTCATAATGTCGGCGTTTTATCATTTTGTTGTCACAAAACGGTTTGGCTGCCCGCTGCCCGGGCAGCACTTTTTTCAGTAGCGCGAAAAAAGAACTGCTAACATAAACTTAATAAGTTTATGCCAGGTAAGTCAATGTTGGGATTAAGTAATACTCTGGGAAAATCCTGGAAATCCCAAAACTTGGTGTAAATTAAAAAAGAGAAACAACAATGAGTTCATCAGGTTCACAGGCAGCTTTTGCACCTATTTTGGTCGCCGACATTGGCGGCACTAACGCTCGTTTTGCGTTAATTACCGACTACTGCAATAGCAGCAAATCTTTCGCCATTGAACATCAGCACACCTTTCCAAGCTGCGACTTTAAATCTTTTGAAGATGCGGTTGATGCCTATTTATCTCAGATTGATGCCATCAGCATCACCCGAGCCTGTCTGGCAGTAGCCGGTCCGGTTAAGGGCGCTGAAGTCATGCTCACCAATTTGGGCTGGCAATTTAATACCCAGCAACTGAAGCTGCGTTTCGGCTTTGAAAACTTACAAGTGATCAATGACTTTGCCGCCTTTGCTTATGCCGCTCCTTATTTAAATGAGCGCGATAATATCTGCGTTAAGCAAGGCATTGCCCAAGAGCATGCCAATATTGCCGTGTTCGGCCCGGGCACGGGTTTTGGCGCCGCTTGCCTGGTACGCTCGCAGGGTCAACAGGCGGTAATGAGCTGTGAAGCGGGGCATATCAGTCTGGCCCCGGTGACAGAGCTGGACCGTCAACTGCATAATGTGCTGCGCGAAGACCTGCAACATGTGTCTGTGGAAAATGTTTTTGCCGGCCCGGGCATCGCTCGTTTGTATCGTGCCATGGCCAAGGTCCATGGGCTAACGGTTCAAGACATAGATGCGGCGCAAATAGCAGCGCTTGCTGAAAATAAAGAATGCATGATTGCCGAGCGCACCCTGAACCATTTTTGTGATTGGCTTGGCAGCGTTGCCGGTGATATCGCCCTGAGCTTTGGTGCTTTAGGCGGCGTATTTATCGGTGGCGGCATCTTGCCGCGTATGCAACAGCGGCTGCTAACAAGTAGATTTAATGAACGATTTATTGCTAAAGGGGTGATGTCGCAGTATAACAATCAAATCCCTGTAACCTTGGTATGCCAAGAACATATCCCCTTTATTGGCGCTGCTGCCTGCATTCATACAGCTAGCCCAACGGGGCAAGGCAATTAAGGAAGATACTAGTCAACGATGAAAAAGATAACTATAAACAGTGTTGCTAGCTATGCTGGTGTATCGAAAAAGACTGTCTCCCGGGTGCTTAATAATGAGCCCAACGTCAGTGACGTGACCCGGGAAAAGGTGCTTAAGGCCTTTAAAGAGCTGGACTATACACCTAACCCTATTGCTCGTGGATTGGCCCGTAATCGCAGTTTTATTATTGCCTGCTTATACGATAATCCCTCGAAAAGTTATATTACCCGTTTGCAAAGCGGTGCTTTAGAGGCCTGTCATGAACATGGTTTTAATCTCCTGATCCATCCTTGTGAGCTGCGCTCTCAGGCGCTGCTCGACAATATTGAGCAATTGCTGCAAACCTCACGTGTTGATGGTTTGGTATTAACGCCACCGTTTTCCGACCACGGTGAGCTGGTGGCCTTTTTGCGCCAGAAAAAGGTGCCTTTTGCCCGGGTGGCTTCGGTGAAACTAGATGATGAGTCGATTTCGGTGCGCAGCAATGACGAGCAGGGCGCCTTTGAGATTACCGAGTTGCTTATTGAACTCGGTCACAAAGACATTGCCTTTATCAAGGGTCACCCGGATCACAGTGCCACCGAGCAGCGTTTTAACGGTTATCGCCGGGCGCTTGCCGAGCATGGTATTGAGTATCAGGAGCATCTGGTGGAAGAGGGGAATTTCTCCTATCACTCAGGTGCCGACAGCGCCGAAACCATACTGCATTTAGACCCCAGACCCACGGCCGTATTTGCCTCCAATGATTATATGGCGGCGGCTGTGCTCAAAGCGGCCACCCAGATGGATTTAAAGGTCCCCGACGATATTGCCATTGCCGGTTTTGATAATGCTCCCATTGCACGCCATATCTGGCCTGGGCTCACCACCATAGCCCAGCCGGTGGAAGAGATGACACGCTTGGCGGTTGAGCATTTAATCGAGCAAATCAATCAGGGCGATAATGGCGATGAAGAGCAGCAAAAAGAGCCGCTGCAGATCACCTTGGAAGCCAAATTGATTTGTCGCGAGTCCACCGCAGCGCCAAAGTCCTAACGTTTTAAATCCCAATTGCACGGAAATTAAAAACCAACATCCGGGTTCGCCCAGGTGTTGGTTTTTTGTTTTCAGCGCTCTTTCTTCTATCTTTATCAAACACTCTCAGCTGGTATTAAAAATGGCAATAAAAGGTCAAAAACTCGCAACATAGATTTTTTAGACTAAATTTACCAGGAGGGTTGACACCGGTGTCAAGGTTGTGAGTTAATGTTCTGACACCGGTGTCAGCTCGGTTGTGAGAGACGAGTTGGCAGCGTACCTTTGAACGGGTAATCCAAGCTGCTCAGTACCTCAGTGCGGGGAGTCTGTACTGATGTACTGAGCCTTTTATAACTGGCAAGAAAGAGCAGAACCATGTTGCATCCGCGTATTAAAGAAGTCACCGAACGGGTAATCGAACGCAGTAAAGCGAGCCGTGCCGCCTATTTGGCCCGTATGCAAGCGGCTAAATCACAAACGCGCGTACGTGCTGGTATCGGATGTGGCAACCTTGCCCATGTTATGGCGGCCTGTACAAGCGATGACAAGGCGCGTCTAAGCGGTGATGAAAAACCAAATTTAGCCATTATCAATTCTTACAACGACATGCTGTCGGCCCATGTGCCGTACAAGGAATACCCGGATTTAATTAAGCAAGTCGCGACCAAATTCGATGCCACAGCTCAGGTTGCCGGCGGCGTGCCGGCCATGTGCGATGGCGTAACCCAAGGACGTGATGGCATGGACCTGTCGCTGTTCTCCCGCGATGTGATTGCCATGTCGACGGCCATTGCCTTATCACACGATGTTTTCGACGGCGTATTCTGTTTGGGCGTGTGTGACAAAATCGTCCCAGGACTGGTTATTGGCGCCTTATCATTTGGCCATTTACCGGTATTTTTCCTGCCCGCAGGCCCTATGCCTTCAGGTATTCCCAATAAAGAAAAAGCCCGCGTAAGACAAAAATTTGCCCAGGGCCTTGTTAGCCGTGAAGAGCTGTTAAAGGCCGAAAGCGAGTCTTATCACAGCGCCGGTACCTGCACCTTCTACGGTACTGCGAACTCAAACCAAATGCTCATGGAGATCATGGGCCTGCACTTGCCGGGCAGCTCATTTGTAAACCCTTATACCGAACTGCGCGATGGTTTGACCGCACACGCGGTAGAGACCATGTTTAAACAGCTAGTCACAAGTAAGGATGCGGTGCCCATGGCCGAGGTGATGAGTGAAAAAACCATTATCAATGGTCTGGTGGGTCTTTTGGCCACCGGCGGCTCGACCAATCATGCCATCCACTTGGTGGCCATGGCTAAGGCCGCGGGTGTTGAGCTGACCTGGAAAGACATGGCGGACTTATCCGAAGTCGTGCCTCTGTTAACCCGCATCTACCCCAACGGCTCTGCCGATGTAAACCATTTCCAGGCCGCTGGCGGCATGGGCTATTTGATGAAGCAACTGCTTGCCAAAGGCCTGCTGCATAATGATGTTAAAACCATCTTGGGTGAGGGGCTTGAAGCCTACACCACGGAGCCGCGCCTGGATAAAGATGTGAATTTAATCATCTCTGATAACAATGGCCCGACCAAGGTGAAATGGGTGCCGTGCGCCGAGCAATCTTATGATCAAGAGGTGTTACGTCCGGCGGATAATCCATTTAACCGCAGCGGCGGTTTGCAATTACTGACCGGCAATCTTGGCAAGGCGGTGATCAAGGTCTCCGCAGTGCAGGAGCAACATCAGGTAGTGAGTGCTCCAGCCAAGGTGTTTGCCGATCAGGCCTCGCTGCAAAGCGCCTTTGCTCGCGGCGAGCTCAATCAGGATTTTATCGCCGTGATCAAGGAGCAGGGCCCCAAAGCCAAGGGTATGCCGGAGCTGCATAAGCTGACCCCGGTTATGGCCAGCTTGCAAGATGAAGGTTTTAAGGTGGCCATAGTCACCGACGGCCGTATGTCAGGCGCCTCGGGTAAGGTGCCAGCGGCCATTCATTTGGCTCCTGAAGCGGTTGAAGGCGGCATGATAGCCAAGATTAAAGACGGCGACTTGCTGACATTAGATGCGCCAAACGGCGTACTAAAATTGCATGTCAGCGATGAAGAGCTGGCCGCCCGCGAGATAGAGCTGGTTCACAGCGGTGCTACCTATGGCACCGGTCGTGAGCTGTTTGCCGGATTTAGAAATATTGTCAGTAGTGCTGATTTAGGAGCCAGTGCCTTCGCACCGGCGTACGAGCAAGAATAATGTCACTGGGAATGAGGATTTAACATGGCAATAGAACAGATTTTAGCATCGGCACCCGTGGTTCCTGTGGTGGTGATTGAGCGCCTTGAGGACGCTGCTCCCTTGGCACAGGCCCTATACAAGGGTGGACTGCGTGCGCTGGAAATTACTCTGCGTACCTCGGTGGCGGCCCAGGCTGTGAAAATTATGAAAGAAACCGTGCCAGAGGCTTATGTAGGCACGGGGACTGTGATCGATAAAGCCACTTTTGAAGCTTCAGTAAACGCTGGCGCCGACTTTATGGTTAGCCCAGGCGTAAATGATGAATTACTGGCCTTGGCCAGCCAAAGCGATATTCCCTTCTTGCCCGGAGCGGCCACACCGAGTGAAGTTATGAAGCTCGCCGAGCGTGGTTTCTCCTTTTTAAAGTTTTTCCCGGCGGCGGCCGCAGGTGGCCCGGCCATGCTGAAATCCATAGGTGGCCCTTTACCCGATATTAAATTTTGCCCCACCGGTGGTATCAGCCTACAAAGCGCGCCCGAGTACCTGGCCCTGGATAACGTAGTCTGTGTCGGCGGTACCTGGATGCTGGATAAAAAATTAATAGAAAACAAGGACTGGCAAGCGATAGAAGAACTTGCGCGCCAAGCCAGCCAACTTAAATAATTACGGGGAGAGTGGAGATGATTAAAATAGCTATCAATGGTTATGGTCGCATCGGTCGTAACACCCTTAGAGCATTGTATGAATCTGGTCGCAATAAAGACATCAGCATAGTTGCCATCAACGATTTGGCTCCAGCCAATGTTAATGCTCATCTGACCCAATTTGATTCGGTGCACGGGCAGTTTTCACAAAAAGTCAGCCTGCAAGATGATGTTATGCTCGTCGGTCATGATGAGATCAAGCTGCTGCAGGAGCGCGACCCGGCCAACTTGCCTTGGGCACAGCTCGGCGTTGACATTGTATTGGAATGTACCGGTCTGTTTACTTCCCGCGAAGCGGCGGCTAAACATCTTGAAGCGGGTGCTAAAAAGGTGATCCTCTCTGCACCAGGCACGGATATGGATGCCACCGTAGTGCATGGTGTTAACGACGAAGTGCTCAATGCCCAGTGCAATATTATTTCCAACGCCTCTTGCACCACTAACTGTTTGGCCCCTGTTGCCAAGGCCCTAAACGATGCTATAGGGATAGAGCAGGGCAGCATGACCACCATTCATTCTTATACCAATGACCAAAACCTGTCCGATGTTTATCACAAGGATCTATATCGGGCGCGCAGTGCGACGCAGTCGATGATCCCAACCAAAACCGGCGCCGCCAAGGCGGTGGGGTTAGTGCTGCCGGAATTGGCCGGTAAGCTCGATGGCATGGCGGTGCGGGTGCCGACCATTAATGTGTCCTTGGTTGATTTAACCTTTATCGCCAAGCGCGAAACCAGTATCGATGAAGTGAATGCCACGGTGAAGGCCGCATCCGAAGGCGTCATGGCCGAGGTATTGGCTTATAACGAGCTGCCGCTGGTGTCTATCGATTTTAACCATAACCCGGCGTCATCGGTATTTGATGCCACACAAACCCGGGTCGATGGCAAACTGGTCAAGGTGATGGCCTGGTACGATAACGAGTGGGGTTTTTCTAACCGCATGTTGGATCAGGTGCAAAACCTCGCCAAGTTTTTATAATTTTGTTGTTATGTCAAAGCCGCCTTGAGCGGCTTTTTTTATGCCTTGGCGTTAGGAAATAATGTGTATATACGATATTGCGTATATATAAAAGCTGGGCTAGTATTCTCAATATACGAAATTTCATATATACAAGATGGCCGTTAACTTTTTTAAAGCCCTAAGCGATGACACCCGGTTACTTATTTCCCTGTTGATCTTACATCAGGGGGAGTTGTGTGTGTGCGAGCTGGTCAGTGCATTAGGGCTGAGCCAGCCGAAAATATCCCGGCATTTAGCGCTGTTAAAAGAGGCGCAACTCTTATGTACGCGCAAGCATAAACAATGGGTGTTTTACCGTATTAACGAGCAGTTGCCGAGCTGGCAGCGCCAGGTATTAGAGACCACATTAAGTGAAAACCCGCACCTTGTGGCTGCGGCTTTAACCGGTTTAGACAATATGGGAGCAAGGCCCGAGCGCCAGGCTTCATGCTGCAATTAGGGTGAATTTCACCCAAAGGAGATACAGATGGCAATCAAAGTAGGGATCAATGGTTTTGGTCGCATGGGGCGGCTTATTATGCGCGCCGCCTTCGACTGGCCCGAGCTTGAGTTTGTACAGATAAACGACCCAGGCGGCGATGCGGCCACCTTGGCGCACCTATTAGAATTTGACTCTGTGCATGGCCGTTGGCATCACGCCCCAAGCGCCAGCGATGGGCAGATGCTGGTTAATGGCCAAAGTGTGCGCTGCTCGCAATCTAAAACCATTGCCGAGCTTGACTGGTCAGAGTGCGATATTGTGATTGAGGCCTCGGGCAAAATGAAAACCCGTGCGCTGTTGCAGCAATACCTGGATCAAGGGGTTAAAAAAGTTGTGGTAACGGCGCCGGTGAAAGAAGAGGGCGTGCTTAATATCGTTATGGGGGTGAACGATCATCTCTATAAGAGCGATGAGCATGATATTGTGACGGCGGCTTCGTGCACTACCAACTGTTTGGCGCCTGTGGTTAAGGTGCTGCAAGAAAATATCGGCATTAAGCACGGCTCCATGACCACGGTGCACGATATCACCAATACGCAAACCATCTTGGATGCGCCGCATAAGGATCTGCGCCGTGCCCGCGCCTGTGGCATGAGCCTTATTCCGACCACCACGGGCTCGGCCACCGCCATTACCCATATCTTCCCCGAGCTTAAGGGCAAGCTGAACGGTCATGCCATTCGCGTGCCCCTTGCCAATGCTTCAATTACGGACTGCGTGTTCGAGCTCGAGCGTGAAACCACTGAGCAGGAGCTCAATGCCTGGTTTAAGGCCGCCGCCGAGGGCGAGTTAAAAGGCATTTTGGGTTACGAGGAAAAGCCGCTGGTGTCGATAGACTACCGTACCGATCCGCGCTCGAGCATAGTCGATGCGCTTTCAACCATGGTGGTGAATGGCACTCAGGCAAAATTGTACTTGTGGTATGACAATGAGTGGGGCTATGCCAATCGTAGCGCCGAGCTGGTCGCAAAAGTAGCCGCGAGTCTTTAATTAGAGTACATCATGATGAAGTCAACGCCACTGCAGCAGTATGGGGTGATCACCGCCAATTACTGGGCCTTTACCCTAAGCGATGGCGCCCTGCGTATGTTGGTGGTGCTGTACTTTTATCAGCTTGGTTATACGCCCTTGGCGATAGCCATGCTGTTTTTGTTTTATGAGCTTTTTGGTGTCGTCACTAACCTGGTGGGCGGCTGGCTTGGCGCCCGTATCGGGCTTAATCGCACCATGCAACTGGGCATGGCGCTGCAAATTGGCGCCCTGGCCATGCTCTTGGTAGATAAGAGTATGTTAACCGTGCCCTGGGTGATGGCGGCGCAAGCGCTCAGCGGCATCGCCAAGGATCTCAATAAAATGAGTGCCAAAAGCGCCATTAAGCTGGTGGTCAAGGAGCAACAGCAGGGGCGTTTATACCAGTGGGTGGCATTGCTGACCGGCTCTAAAAATGCCCTTAAAGGGATTGGCTACTTTCTTGGTGGTTTATTGTTATCCCTGCTGTCGTTTCAAGGCGCGGTATGGGCGTTAATTGCCCTGGTAGCTTTGGGCTTTGTGCTTAGCTCAATATTACTGGGTGAAGACTTGGGCCGCAGCAAGTTTAAGCCCAAGTTTAAGGATGTGTTTTCCAAAAGTGCCGCCTTAAACCGTTTGTCTTTGGCGCGCTTGTTCTTGTTTGCGTCTCGGGATGTGTGGTTTGTGGTGGCCTTGCCGGTGTTTTTTATCAGCCAACTGGGCTGGCAGCATCAGCAGGTGGGCGGCTTTATGGCGCTTTGGATCATTGCCTATGGTGTGGTGCAAAGTATGGCGCCCAAATTTACCCGCAGCAATCACTATTCGGTGTTTAAGCAGGCGCAGCGCTACAGTGGTTTGCTGGCGCTGGTGAGCGCGCTCTTGCTGCTGGCCTTGGTCTTTATCGGCAATAGCAGCGCTCAAACCTGGGTTTTAGTGCTGGGTTTATTGCTGTTTGGTGCCGTGTTTGCCATTAACTCGTCGCTGCACAGTTATCTGGTGGTGAAGCTGGCTGATCGCGATGCCGTATCCTTGGATGTGGGCTTTTATTATATGGCCAATGCCAGCGGTCGCTTAATTGGCACCTTGCTGTCCGGTTGGTTGTATCAGGTTAGCGGTTTGCTGGCTTGTTTGGCCTGTGCGCTGATGTTGCAACTGGCGACCTGGTGGGTGTCGCGGCACTTATCTTCTCGGGAAAAATCTGAGGATTAATAGTCTGACTATATAAGTTGTTACATTTACAGCTAAACTTTTCCAACACAAGGCGCTCTAAGGATGAAATCACACTTCGCCTGGAGCGTCCGATGTTAAAAAATACAGCCAACAAAAAATCACCCCTAACCATTATTTCAATTTCCTCGCTATTGCATAAAAGTATCAAAAATAACTGGGGGCTGATCCTTTTTCTCGCCTGTTTGTTTACCATGCGCAGCTCTTTTGCCGATTGGTATCGAGTGCCGAGCGGCTCCATGTTGCCCACCATAGAAATTGGCGATCAAATCACGGTTAATAAAATGGCTTATGATTTACGCATTCCCTTTACCAGCTATTCACTTATGCGCACCGGCGAGCCCGAGCGCGGTGATATTGTGGTGTTTCAATCAGCCGCCGCCGATGAATTATTGATAAAGCGACTGGTGGGTTTACCCGGAGACACCCTGGCCATGAAAAATGAAGTGTTGACGATAAACGGTGAGCCGCTAACTTACGGCATCACAAAGGATAACGCCGACGAACTGCTGGCTACTGAGGAATTAGGTGGTGTAGTGCATGCAATCCGCATCGATAAGACTCGCCCTGGCACCAGCGGTCATTTTGCTCCTGTGCATATTCCCGCCGACCATTACCTGATGATGGGGGACAACCGCCGTAACAGTGCTGACTCCCGCTATTATGGCTTAGTGCCGCGTAC
This sequence comes from Pseudoalteromonas qingdaonensis, assembly GCF_038739665.1. Classification (NCBI taxonomy): domain Bacteria; kingdom Pseudomonadati; phylum Pseudomonadota; class Gammaproteobacteria; order Alteromonadales; family Pseudoalteromonadaceae; genus Pseudoalteromonas; species Pseudoalteromonas qingdaonensis. The sequence continues at coordinate 196,621 of NZ_JBCGCU010000002.1, forward strand.
TGAGCTTAAGGGCAAGGCGCATCATATTGCCTATTCGCTGGATTATAATGACCATTATTTGCCCAAGTCGCAGCGCTTTGGCAAAAGTTTGTATCAGGATTAAGCCTTAGGGGAGCGGGGTGGAAGCCTGTTTTAAATTTCACCCCACATATTCACCCGGCATAGGCACTGGCATCTTGCCATTTCTGCACCGCATCCATTCCCAGTTCAAAACCGAGACGATAGTCGTCCTGCAAGGTGGCCGGATCTGAACCCAGCACCATGGAGTGCAAGGGCCGGGTCGGCGCTATTTGTACTATGTTAACGCCCTCTGGCGGCGCATTCATAAAGTCCACCGCTTGCGCATAACGGCGTTGATAATGGTGATACATGGCAAACATGCGCGGCGACTGATTAATGCGGCTCATAATCGGCTTTAAACGCTCCAGTATAGGCATCTTACCGTCATCATGGGCTTCCACCGTGCGTATCACCCAGATGGTTTTTGCGCCTTGTTCATGAGCCCAGCGTACCGGTAGGGGATCGGCCACACCGCCGTCCATCAGCCCTTGCCCCTGAACTTCGACTCCAGGTCTATATAAAAACGGAATGGCGCTCGATGCTTTCAGGTGCGCAAACATATTATCGTGCCAGGTATGCAGATAATGGGGGGCAAAGGAGTCAAAATGACTGGCCACCGCATAAAAGTTGCTTTGTGGCGTCAGGCTAGTGGGCGTGGTGGGAAAACGCACCTTGCCATTGTGCTGCACCTCATGAAAATACCAATCCAAGTCAATCACATTTCCGCCAGTAAAAAACCGCGCCGGGCGAAAAAACTGTTGCTCTGTGGTCAGTTGTATTGCCGTCTGGGCGTACTGTTGGGCTCTGGCGCAATAGGCGGCAAGGTTCTGAGCGCCGGCAGAAACGCCGACCTTTAAATCAAAAGGTGTAAACTTTTGCTCTAAAAATGCATCCAAGACGCCGGCGGTAAATATGCCTTTTTGGCCGCCGCCTTCGGCAACCAATGCAGAATTTATCATGTGTTTCATCCACTACTTTTGTTATTAATATCACTGTGAAGAGGTTTCCTGCTTATTAGGGTCTGTTTATCTTTGCGGTTTACTTTATGTTCAATCTAAACGCATTCTGATGAATATAATCACTGATTTATGTGGTCAAATTCATCCATGAAGCTTGGTTACATCGCGCATCCATGCGCTCACCTCGCTAAGCTGCGAAGCATTGCTTCGGTCTTGCTCGCCTATGCTCATAGCGAGTAACACAGAGCAGGATGCGTTTAGGTGAACCCGTAGGGCAGCGTTTGTAGCGCATTTCTACTGTGTTGTTACATGTTTATGTAGAATAACTACACCACACATGTGCCGCCTTGTACAAATACACTACAAACTGCTGCAGAAACAAACAACAAAGGTCAACAGACCCTAGTGAGCAGGGCGGGGCACTGATGGCCACCGTTTATAAGTATAGCAATAAGGACGAAGGGCACAGATCTCAAGTCAGGGTTTTTGAATGGCGCGCAGCAGCTGTTCTGCCATCTGCGCTAAAATGCTTTGATCCGCATTGGTAAAAGCATAGGTGCGCATACCGTACACTCCCATGGTGATAAAGCGCGCTAAAGCCAAGGGCTCTTCATCTATGATGGCTTCCCCCTGGCGCTGAGCGCGGGCGATTTGCTCGCCAAGACTGAGCTCAATTTGTTGCAAGTTGCGGGCGAGAAGCTCGGCGATTTCTCGGTCCTGGCCTTCGATTTCATTGAGTGAGCGGGTTAACAAGCAAACCTTGGCACAGGTGTTTTGCACACACTCCTGTACCGTATTGGCGAGTAGCTCTTTGAGGCTGGCAAGTACCGGCTTATCTTCGCTAAACAGGCTTTCAAAAACCTGTAATTTTTGCTGATGATAAAAGCTGGCAGCCTCAATAAACAGGCCTTTTTTGCTGCCAAAGGCGCAGTAAATAGAGCCTGGGTGTAAGCCGGTAGCCTGGGTAAGTTTTTGCATGCTGGCTTTGGCGTAGCCGTGTTCCATAAAGGTATGCATGGCTTGCTCTAATACCTGGGAGCGGTCAAATTCGGCACTGCGCATGGGCGATAAGATCCCTTATTTTTATCATGGATAAGATAGTATCATTTATTTTTTGCAGATACTTGAATGTTCATTCAAGAGTCCTTATCTTGATTGGATATTCAAATAACTATTGAGTCATTTATGTCGGATTTATTGTTACAACCCTATGCTTTATCCTCGGAAATAAACCTTAACAATCGCGTCTTGATGGCGCCGCTTACGCGTTGTATGGCCGATGACGACTTGGTTCCTACCCAGGCCATGGCCGATTATTACGGACGCCGAGCGGATGCGGGATTGATCATCAGCGAAGCCACAATTATTCGCCCCGATGGTCAAGGCTACCCCAATGTACCTGGTATTTTTAGCGAGGCGCAAATAGCTGGGTGGCGTAAGGTCACCAATAAGGTGCATGCCAAGGGCGGGAAAATTTTCTGTCAGTTATGGCATGTTGGCCGCGTTGCCCATCCTCACTTTTTTGATGGTGAGGTGTTAAGTGCCAGTGCCGTCGGGATAGAAGGCACGGTACCAAGAATGCGTGAGCTTAGCTACCAGACTCCCAAAGCCGCTACTCAGGAGCAAATTGCAGAGCTTATCGGTGATTATGCCAAAGCGGCTGAAAATGCCATTGCTGCTGGTTTTGACGGCGTTGAGATCCATGGTGCCAATGGCTATTTGATCGACCAGTTTTTGCATCACAGTGTTAATCAGCGGGATGACAGCTATGGCGGCAGCGCCGAAAATCGTGCCCGCTTTGCCTTGGAGGTGGTTGATGCCATAACCGCCCGTATCGGCGCTGAGCGTGTTGGCTTACGACTGTCTCCGGGTGCCTACTTCCTGCTTGAGCCAGGTGACAGCGAAGACACCAAGACCTTTGATTATTTGTTGCAGGAGCTCAATCAACGGGAGCTGGCCTTTTTGCATCTGGGTATTTTCGACGATGCTATGGAATTTGATTATCTCGGTGGTCGCGCTTCGGATTATTTACGCAAACGCTATAAAGGCACCTTAGTGGGCGTTGGTAGCTATACCCCAGAGCAAGGGGCCGAGGCCATTGCCAACGAACGTTTTGACTTGTTGGCCATAGGTCGACCCTTTATCGCTAATCCGGATTTGATAGCCAAGGTCAAGGGCCAGCAGCCACTGACCCCATACAGTGAAGACATGCTTGCTGAGCTAGTCTAACCCCCATTGGCAACGTCTGATTGTTCCGGCGTTGCCATAAAATCGTCATCCTCCTTTCATACGCCCGCCATTGTATTGTCACCTTGAGACTATTTACTTAGCCCTTGTTTTACTTACAACAATGAGACAGGGTCATGAAAAAAACATTAGTAGCCTTAACTTTGGCCAGCGTATTAGCGGGCTGTTCACTTGATGGTGATGACGGCAGCATGGGCGCAACCGGACCACAAGGGCCGCAAGGTGAGCAGGGCGAGTCAGGTCAGGCTATCAGTGGCGATCTGGAATTAACACTAGTAGGTCGCGCGGTACTTAACGCCGAGTCGCCGGAAGGAGCGGCGGAAATCGTCGCTTTCCATGCCCGCACCCAGCAAATTTACGCTATTAACAGCTCAGGTGATAAAGCCACGGTGGAAATTATTGCTGCCGATAACTTCGATGCCGCTGCTTTAGTTGCTGATAACGAAGGGGTGATCAGCAGCACCAATCTTGATATTACAACCACCTTGGATGTGTCAGCTAACACGCCGGGCGATGCCAACAGTATCGCCATCGACGCCAACAACGACTTGCTGGCGGTGGCCATGGCCGCTCAAACAGGGGTAAAAGGCCAGGTAGCGTTTTATGATATCAGTGGTGATACGCCGCAGTTTTTACACAATGTTGAAGTGGGCTACCTGCCGGATATGGTGACCTTTACACCGGATGGCACCAAGGTAGTGGTGGCTAATGAAGGTGAGCCGGCGGGCGATTACAGTGTTGACCCGGAAGGCTCAATTGCCGTTATTGCTGTCGAGTCGGGTAAGCCAGCGCTTGAGGCCAGCCTTCTAGGCTTTAGTCAGTACAACGATAAGCAGGCCGAACTTGAAGCCCAAGGCGTGGTGTTTGCCAATCCAACCGGTCGCACCATTAAGGGCCAGCTGATCAATACCACAGTAGCCATGGATCTTGAGCCGGAATACGTGGCAATCAGCGCCGATAGCAAAACCGCGTATGTGTCATTGCAGGAAAATAACGCCCTTGCGGTTGTTGACCTTGAAAATATGACATTGGAAGTACGAGCTCTGGGCTTTAAGGACTGGGGGAATCTGCTAATTGATGCCTCGGATAAAGACGGCGGCATTAACTTCAAGCAGTATCCGGGTCTGTTCGGCATGTATCAACCGGATACCATTGCTACTTACCAATGGCAGGGTGCCGACTTTGTGGTCTCGGCAAACGAAGGCGATGGCCGTGAATACTTCTTTGATTCAGCCGATGAAGCCAGCTGTTTGGCCGAAGGCGGTTTGGATTTTGACAAAGACGATGGCTGCTTGGCCTATATCGATGAGTCCCGCGCAGAAGACTTGGACCTTGCGGACAATTTTGCCTACGTGAATAACGACGATGATGATATCGGTCGTCTTATTGTGAGTACGGTACGTGGCGATGCGGATCAGGATGGCCGCTACGAGCAGCTTTATACCTATGGTGCGCGCTCATTCTCTATCTGGGATGCCAACACAGGTCTGGTCTTTGACTCAGGTGATGATGTTGGTCGTATTACCGCAGCGATTCATGGCAGTGCCTTTAATAACAATGAAGATGAGAACGAAGGGGATACCCGCTCAGACGCCAAAGGTGCCGAGCCAGAAGCCTTGGCTTTAGGTCAGGTACAAGGTCGTACCTATGCCTTCGTCGGCCTTGAGCGTATGAGTGGCATCATGGTGTACGATATTACCAATCCGTTCGATGTGAAATTTAAAAACTATGTCAGCAACCGCGGCCTGATTGAAGGCGCTGATATCACCGGCGACCTGGCACCAGAGGGCATGCGTTTTATCAGCGCCGAGCAAAGCCCTAACGGTATGCCGCTGCTAGTGGTCGGTAATGAAATTTCTGGTTCGGTCAGCGTGTGGCAAATCGATCTAAAATAACAGAGTTCACAATAGGTCACACTTTTATGACGTATGTCATTAAACTGAAATATCAATTGCTTATTATAGGCGGCAAGTAATGACCAGCTTGTTGCTTGAATTCTGATTAGACAACCCTGACTTAGCCGCTCAAATGAGCGGCTTTTTTTGTATCTGCTCCGGGGCCAGATCGCAGATTGAATAGACATTGACCGGCAGACCCAGGCGACGCCTGTCACTAATGCTGAATTCGTCCTCATTCCACAATAGGTTGCAGTCGAGCTTTGACAGGGCTTTCTGAACAATAAAATTATCCATTTCATGGTCTATGGCTGTGTACCAGAGCACATATTGCTGGCCCTGATAATGCACGCTGATATCCTGCCAAAGCCTGTCTGGCGAGCGCCCTAACAGCGGCTCATCCGAAGTCAGAGCGGCAAAACTAAAATGACCTTGTTCGTCTGTGACAGCCTGGCTGACAAAGTATTGCTTGCCTATGGATAAGGTGCGGGTAATTTTTACATTGGCCAGGCGATTATCGCCTAGGGCTAAACGGCCTTGAATTTGCGGGGAGAGGGTTTGTGCTTGGAGCAGTAATTGGGACAGCGGTACACTGCTGGAGTTGGCTTGGGTAAAAAATAACACGGCGCAGGCCAGGATGCCGGCACACAGTAAACAAGAGACGATTAAACGCATATTCACACCCTGTGAAGATATCATCCGAGAAAGTTTGAAAGTTACTGCATAATCTCGGCTTTTGCAAACCAATGGGCTAATTCACCATACGTAACAGTAGCCTAGAGTATAGATGAAAAATTGCGTACACTGAGCCTTTATTATTTAACAGCTTATACGCATGCTGCATATCATTCAGTCTAATCGCATGGAGATTCTCAGCGCCCAGTTATGTGCGTTGTTAGCGAACCCCAGTAGCGATGATATTTTTGCTCGGGAGCTGGTGTTGGTGCACTCCCCGGGTATGTCTCAGTGGCTCAAACTTGAGCTGACAAAGCAATCGGGCGTGTGTGCTCAGGTCGACTTTCCCTTACCTTCAAGCTTTATCTGGTCTTTATACCAGCAAGTCCTGCCTGATGTGCCCGAAGAGTCTGCATTTAATAAGGCCAACATGGCCTGGAAGCTCTATGAGTTATTAGTGCAAAAACTGCCTCTGGAGCCGTATCAGGCGCTGGCCAGCTATCTGGAAGATGATGTTGATGGCAGCAAGCGTTTTGCTCTGTGCGAAAAAATAGCCGATGTTTTTGACCATTATTTGATGTACCGGCCCCAGTGGCTGCAAATATGGGAGCAGGGCGTGGATCAGCTGGATGAAGTGGATATTGCCCATGCTCCCTGGCAGCCCGATTTATGGCGCAGCCTGGTTGCTGTGGTGGCCGAGCGTGGGCAAAGCCCGTATCACCGCGCCAATATGCATGATGCCCTGTTGGCGGCGCTCGCCAGCAATAAGGTGCAACTGCCACCGCGCATCTGTTTATTTGGTATCTCGGCCTTGGCTCAGTCGCAGTTAGAAGTGTTTAACGCCCTGGCGCAACACACCCAGGTTTTGGTCTTTTTGTTTAACCCCAGCGAGCATTATTGGGGCGACTTGGTTGATGAGAAAACCCTGGCCAAGGTTAACAGCCGCTATAAGGTCAAACCCGAATTGGATGCGGCGCAAAAGGGCGAGCATTATTATATTGTCGGTAATCCATTATTGGCGTCCTGGGGCAAACTGGGGCGGGATTATTTAGAGCAGTTAATACAGTTCGATGGCAAGTGGCTGGACGGTTTTGACGATGAATTTGCGCCGCATTTGCTTGGTCGTCTGCAGCAAGAAGTGTATGAACTGGCCTTTAAGGGTCAGAGTCTGGCCGAAGATACGCACTGGTTTGTCAGCGACGAAGGCAAGATGGCGCTGCAAGATGATGATACCTCGGTGCAACTGGCCAATTGCCATACCCAGTTACGGGAGGTGGAATGTCTACACGACCATTTGCTGCGGGAATTTGTTAAAGACCCCAGCCTGACACCAAAAGATATTATTGTGATGATGCCGGATGTTGGCCAATACAGCCCCTTTATTGAGGCGGTGTTTGGTGGTGCCAAGGGCGCACGTCATATTCCTTATGCCATTGCCGATTTATCCATAGCCCAGGAGCGCCCGCTGCTTAACGCCATTTTAGTGCTGGCAAATTTACCCTTTAGCCGCTTTGGCGTCAGCGAATTAATGGATCTGCTGCAAATTAGCGCCATTAGCGAACACTTCGCCTTGTCCGAGCCGGAATTACAGCAATGCCATGTCTGGCTTGAGCAGGTCGGCGTTAAATGGGGCATAGACGGTGAGCATAAAAGCGAATTTGCCCTGCCGACATTGGCTTTGAACACCTGGCAGCTGGGCTTACAGCGTTTACTGCTCGGTATGGCAACCCGAAGTGAGCCCTATTTGGGCTTGTATCCCGCCGATGCGGTGGAGGGTATGAACAGCGATATTTTGAGCAAGTTGCTTAGCTTTATCAATGCGCTGTTGACGGCCAAAGCCTTACTTAGCCCGGATGCAGACTTGGCACAAAAGGTGGCGTCCATGCGCCAGGTGCTGGAGCAGATGTTTGCCAGTACGAGCCTCAGTGCGGTGGATTTAGCTACCATGGACAGGCTCTTTAACGCCGTCGACAAGCATTACTATAATGGCGATTATCTTGGCCCCATCTCACAGCGGGTGTTTGTAAACCTGCTGCAACAGGGCATAGACGACAAGGGCGTGGGCCAGCGTTTCTTAATGGGGCAGGTGAACTTCTGTACCCTGATGCCGATGCGGGCAGTGCCCTTTAAAAAGGTTTGTATTCTTGGCTTAAATGATGCGGACTATCCCCGTAACGTACAGCCCATTGGTTTTGACCTGGTGCCCTTTAGCAAACGCCGCAAGGGCGACCGCTCGCGTCGCCTGGACGACAGATACCTGTTTTTAGAGGCGCTCTTGAGTGCCCGCGACAGCGTATATCTTAGCTATATTGGCCGCTCCAGCCGAGATAACAGTGAGCGTATGCCCTCTATCTTGTTAAGTGAGCTGTGCGAATATATCGACCGCTGTTTTTACTATCCGGATAAGGACCCAGATAAAGACGAAACCGTCAGTGCTGCGCTTACCGCCGTACATCATTTGCAGCCGTTTCACAGTGATTACTATCAAAGCCAAGGACGCTGGCAGAGCTTTAATCCGGTGTGGGCCTTGACCTATGAAGACGCTCAGGAGCAGGGTGAACAAGCACCCCTTGCAGCATCCCCTGAGTCCATTATCGAGCTCGATGCCTTATTGCACTGCGCCACTCGTGCCCAGCAGTTTTTCTATCAGCAGGTGCTGGCGGTGCGCATCGAGGACATAGATGAAGGCAGTGATGATAATGAGCACTTTACCGTAGACCCGCTGGCTCGCTATCAGCTGCTTGATGAGCTACTTGAATGCGCCGTCAATGATAAAGAGGTAGATGATGCCGAGCTTATTCAACGCGGCGTATTACCACAAGGGATCATGGCGGAAGTAACCCTAGAGCAATTAAAAACCCGTATTACTGCGTTAGCGCAGCAGGTGCAAATGCGCATTGGCGCTCAAGAGCCGCAGCTGGTGGAAGTGGATGTAAGCATTGGCGGCTACCAAATTCAGGGCTGGCTAAGTCATGTATACGCCAATGAGCAGGTGTTTTATCGCAGCGCCAGTATTAAACCCAAGGACCGTATCAAGGGCTTTATTTATCATTTGCTGGCGCAATTAAGCGGCCAGGCCGTTACTACTTTGGTAATGGGGCTTGATGAGCAGGTACGTTTTGAACCGCTCACTGTGGATCATGCCGAGGAGCTTTTGTTGCCTTGGTTGGCTCTTTATCGTGAGGCGCAAACACGCAGCCCGGCATTTTTCCCTATTAGTGCCTGGGAGTGGTTGCAACAGGGGGAAATTAGCAAGGCCAATTTAAAATTTGTTGGCGCCTATATCGGTGTGCCGGAGCGTGCCGACCCTTATATCAGTGCCGACTACCGAGATTTATACCAATGCGAGCAGGAATTTTGCGACTGGGCGCAGCAGTTGTTAGCCCCTATCAATCAGTTTTCTGAGGAGCAAAAATATGCAGATTCTTGATCCCCTTAGTTTGCCCTTGATTGGCCAGCAACTGATTGAGGCTAGTGCCGGTACGGGTAAAACCTACACCATTACCGGCTTATACCTGCGTTACTTGTTGGGTATGTACCAGCGCTCAGATGGTACTGACGGTGAGCCTTTGAGCGTTGAGCAAATTCTGGTGGTGACCTTTACCGAAGCGGCCACCAGTGAAATTAAAGACAGGGTGCGGGCGCGCATCACAGAAGCCAAAGAAGTGCTGCTAGGTAAGGTAACTGAGGATGAGCTGGTGCAGCAATTGCTAGCTCAGGTCAAAGAGCCACAGCAGGCCTATAACCTGCTGGATGCGGCGGCCAAGTCTTTGGATGACAGTGCCATTTTCACCATGCATGGCTTTTGCCAGCGCATGTTAAAACAGCATGCGTTTGCCTCCAATATGGCCTTTAACCTGCATTTTGTGATGGATGAAAGTGAATTGCAGCAACAGGCTGTGTTCGATTTTTGGCGGCAATTCGTTTACCCCTTATCGGCGCAGCAGGTACAGGCGGTGTTGGCTCATTACCCTTCGCCTTACACCCTGCTAAAAAAACTGAGTCCGCTGATCAATCGCGAGCAACTGATCATAGAGCCGCGCTTTGACGACCCGCAGCAGGCATTAGAGCAGGTTTGGCAGCAACAAGCCCAATACCTTGAGGCCCTGGAGCCGTTCAAGCAGGCGCTTAGAAACGGCGATTTTTTCAGTGCCCTGGCTGCCAGCGATATCAAGGGCACAGCCAAGCCTAAGCACAAGGCCAATGTCGGTGCTTTACAGGCCTTTGCCCACAGCGACGAACTTGAGCTGGATAAAGGCAAAAAGTCGTTTGCGCTTTGGTCAAGCGAGTCACTGCAAGACCCAGGCATTTATAAGAAAAATGGCGAGGTGTTCAGCCATGAACTGGTGAGCGAGTTTGAACGCTTAAGTGAGCTTAGCGCCGGTTTCGGTAAGTCCTTGGCCCAGCTATTGTGTGTTTATGCTCTGGATTATGTGCGCACCCATGTGCAAACAGCGAAAAAACGCCAGCAATTATTGGCTCCGGACGACCTGCTAAGTGGCCTCTATCAGGCCCTGGGTAATAACAGCGAAGGTGAGTTGGCGCGGCAGATACGCAGCCAATATCCGGTGGCCATGATAGATGAGTTTCAAGACACAGACCCCATACAATACGGGATTTTTAATACCCTGTATCGCCCTTTAAGCTCGGCGATAAGCGGTCTGACCATGATAGGCGACCCGAAACAGGCCATTTATGGCTTTCGTGGTGCCGATATCTTTACTTATATAGATGCTAAACAACAGCTTGATGAGCAGCGCCTGTATACCCTGGCGGTTAACCACAGGTCCAGCACAGAGCTGGTGGGCTGCGTGAATGACCTCTTTAGCGGCCATCCGCAGAGCTTTATTTATAACGAGCAAATTCCGTTTTTCAATGTTAAAGCCAAGGGCAAGAAAGAGCAGTTATGTCTTGATGGCAAGCCCTTGGCGGCGATGGAATTTATCTGGCATGGCGGCGGACAGGAGATCCTCTCCAAGGAGCAAGGGCAGGGCGCTTTAGCCGAGAGCTTTGCTAAACGCATCCATTATCTGCTGGGCGAAGCACAACAGGGGCGTTTAACCCTGGGCGAGGCGTCTCCCTGTGCCGGCGATTTCTGTATTCTGGTGCGTGACCGTCGTGAAGCGGCGCTGATGAAAAAAGCCCTGGCTGAGGCCGGGGTGGCCAGTGTTTATCTGGCTCGCGAAAGTGTTTTTAAGCAGCCCTTGGCGCAGCACTTGTATCGCCTTTTAAGCGTGCTGCACGGCCCTTACGACGAGCGCTTGCTACGCGGCATGTTAAGCGGCCCCTTTTATAATTTCTCGGCGGCAGAGATCTATGCCCTTGGCGATGATCAGCAACGTTGGGGGGAATTATTAAATGAATTTGCCGAGCTAAGACGCCGCTGGTATGCCGATGGTGCCCTGGCCATGCTGGAGCAGTTGCTGTGGCAAAACAAACTTCCTCAGCGCTGGCACGACCTGGGCTGGGATGTACAGCGGGCGTTAACAGATTTTCGTCATCTCGGCGAAATCCTGCAACATAAGCAAATTGAACTCGATGGCACCACGCGTTTGCTCAGCTATTTTCATCAACAACTAAGCAGCGAATATGGTGAGGGCGACAGCGCCCAATTGCGCCTGGAAACCGATGCGCAGTTGGTGCAAATCGTCACCATGCATGCCTCCAAAGGTTTGCAATATCCCATAGTCTTTATGCCCTTTGCCCAAAGTTATCGCAGCGCCGCCTGGGCCTATTACCATAGTGATGGCGAGTTGCGTTTGGACCTTACCGAGAGCGATCAAGCCATGATGGCCGCCGAGCGTGAGCGTTTGGCCGAAGATTTGCGTCTGCTGTATGTGGCATTGACGCGGGCTATCTATCACTGCTCTTTAGGAATGTACGCCATAGGCCAGAGAGGGCGCTCACAGATGCACAACTGCGCCCTGGGCTATTTGCTATTTAGCGAGGCCGAGCCGCAGTCGGACTTCTATGCCTTACTGGCGGATAAGGTTGCAACGAATGCGGATATGGCGTTGATGCTAACAGATAAGGTGCCCGTGTCTGATATAGCACTGGCGCACAGTGACGCCGTTGAATTGCACCTTGCTACGCCACCGGCGGGTATAGAGCGTCATTGGCGGGCGACCAGCTTTAGTGCCTTAAGTTATAAACGCCATGAAGCGCCGAGTTTTGGCGCCGGTGGTGGTGACGACGATGAAGACCATCGCATGGAGCAGTATTTATATCCGTCCAAGAGCGCCGATGAAGCAAGCCTGAGCAGCTATGAATTCCCTAAAGGCCCGGGGCCGGGCAGTTGCTTGCACGATATCCTAGAGCAAATTTCCTTTGCCGGAGTCGCCAATGGTGAGGAATTGGCGCTAGCCCAGCTGCAACAGGTATGTGAGCAGAGCCTGCACAAGTACGCCCTGGACGAGAGTTGGCTGGAATTATTACAACATTGGATGGTGGACATAGTGCGCTGTCCGCTCGATAACACGGGTTTAAGTCTGGGGGCGCTGGAAGATAAGCAGTGCCTGGTGGAAATGGAGTTTCATCTGCCTCTGTTAGAGCTTGAACCCAAAGCCTTTAACCACGCCATGCTGAGCTTATTTGGCCATGACTTCGATTTTGACTTTGAGCGAGTGAAGGGCGTTTTAAAGGGCTTTATCGACCTTATTTTCTGTTATCAGGGTCGTTATTATGTGCTTGATTATAAATCAAATTACCTGGGCGATAGCGCCTTGGATTATGATCAAAATGCGCTGACTCATGCTATGAATGCACACAGCTACCATGTGCAAGGGGCCATTTATATGGTGGCGCTGCATCGTTTGTTGCAAAAGCGCTTGCCGGATTACGACCCCGAGCATCATTTGGGCGGCATGATCTACACCTTTATGCGCGCCATGCCACAGCAGCAAGGGGTCTACAGCAAAGCCTTTAGCAGTGATGAAATTAACCAACTGGACGCCTTATTCGCCCAAGGAGAGCGCGGTGATTGAGTTACTACAAGCGCACAACAAGGTGCGCACAGTGGATATTGAGCTGGCTAAGCTGCTGCTGGGCGAGCCCTTGCACGGCGGCAATGAAATGGGCTTCTACCTGCTCTTATTGCTGCTTAAGGCCATGAATGAGCAACATAGCTGTCTGGATTTAACCACAGTCGATACCAGTAACCCCTTTGCCCTTGATACCCGAGCACTTGAGCCAGGGCTGGAACTTGGGCTTGATATTGAGCTAGGGTTATCTCAGCTGCCTTGCATTGGTGAAGGGATGCCGCTGCGCCTTCGCGACAATGCCCTGTATCTGGCTCGTTATGATGAGTATGAAGCGCTACTGGCCGAGCGTTTTAGTGCTTTGGCCACAGCGCCCATTACCTTGGATAATGCCCGTCTGACTGAGTTGATCCAATTTTATTTTGGCGCTGAGGATACACAAAGCCCGAACTGGCAAAAGGTTGCCTGTGCTACTGCGGCCACGCGCAAATTCTGTGTGATCAGCGGCGGTCCGGGTACAGGTAAAACAACTACTGTGACCCGGTTATTGGCCATTTTGCAATCCCTGTATCGTGAGGCACCGCTGCATATTGAGCTGGTGGCACCTACGGGTAAAGCGGCGGCACGTTTAAGTGAGTCTATTCAAGGAGCCAAGCTGGATTTACCGCAAGCAGCTCAGGAGGTGGCGGCGCTTATTCCCGAGCAGGCGCAAACCCTGCACCGTTTGCTCGGTACCTTGCCATACTCCAATCAATTCCGTCATAACCGCGCTAACCCGGTGCATGCGGACTTGGTCGTAGTCGATGAGGCCTCCATGATAGATATCAGCTTGATGGCCAAGCTGGTGGATGCCCTGGCGCCGCATACCCGACTGATTTTGCTTGGCGATAAGGACCAATTAAGCTCGGTGGACAGTGGCAATATCATGGCCGATTTGTGCTGCCAGTGTCAGCTTGGCCACTTGCCTAATTACAGCGCGCCTTGGGCGCAGCAATTGGCTGGCCTGTGCGGGGAGCACCAGTATCACAGCCAGCAGCAAACCTCTTATCTGCTGCGCGACAATATCGCCTTTTTGCAGCATAGTTACCGCTTTGCCGAGGGCAGCGGCATTGGCCGTCTGGCCTATGCGGTCAATCGCGCCGAACAAAATACCGCCAGGCAGCTGCTGCAAAGCGATGCCAAGGATATCAGCTATTTTGATTTGCAGGAGGGGTTCTATTCCCAGCTTATCGACCGCGCCGCAACCCAATACAGTGCCTATTTAACCTTGGCTGGTGAGGGCTCGGATGCCAAGGCCGTGCATCAGGCTTTTGCTCAGTATCAATTGCTGGCGGCGCTGCGCGAAGGTCCCTTTGGCGTGCAACAGCTTAATCAACGTATTGAACAACGTTTGGCGCAGCAGGGATTAATCGATTTGAGGCAGCGTTTTTATCTTGGAATGCCCTTGATGATCAGCCAAAACGACTATCAGTTACGCCTCTTTAATGGCGATATAGGCATAGTTTTACCGGACGAGAATGGTGCCCTGAAGGCCATGTTTATCGCCAGTGATGGCACACTCCGCGCCATAGAGCCGGGGCGCCTGCCCGGGTTTGATAAGGTCTTTGCCATGACCATACATAAGTCGCAGGGCTCGGAATTTGCTCATACCGCCATGGTATTACCGCCCTTGGGCCGTGGTGGCCAGCGTCTTAACCGCCAACTGGTTTACACCGGCATTACCCGGGCTAAAAAGCACATTGAGCTTATCTGCGATATGCGTACCTTGTTCCATGCCATTAATCAGCCCATTAGTCGTGCCTCCGGGCTTTATCAGCGACTGCAAGGAGCAAATCACTGATGTGGCCTTACGTTATTCTCGCCCTGATCTTGGTAAAAACATCACTATTGGGGCTGGGTGGCCTATCCATAGTGCTGGCACTGTTGGGGTTATTATTGCTGCGCTTAGGTTTGGGTAAGCCCGAGCCCTGGTTACGCCGCCGCGCTGCGAAAATACTTAAAATAGCGCTTGGGCTGCATCTTTTCGTCTATGCCATGTTGCTGATAAAACTCTTCACGCTTGAGTCATGGGAGGATGTGCCCATGTTTATTGCCAGCCACCTGGTTTTGCATCATATGATGGCGGCCTTTATTGGCGCGACACTGATTTTTATGCTGATAAGAAGCTATTTTATCTTTAAAGATCAGCTGGGTAGCGGTCAGGCGGAAAAGGCGTAGGCAGATTAGATTTTTTACTCTAGACTGATATTTGCAGTAATAAACAATAACAATAAACAGGTTTTAGCTTATGAAATCACTGGTCAATCAACTGGCTAACTACGCCAGTTACCACAGGGATAGACGCAATATATACACTCATTTTATCGGCATCCCGCTAATAGTGTATGCCTTGGTGGTCTTGTTATCGCGACCAAGTTTTACGCTGTCTGCTGAGCTGACGCTTACTCCCGCCACCCTGGTTGTTGTTATTAGCTGTGTTTATTATTTGTTTCTTTCCCTGTCTTTGGGGTTAGTCATGACGGTACTGATGGCCTTTGCTTTGCTGGGCGCGGCACCTTTGGCTGCCTTGCCCTGGGCACAATGGCTGGGGTGGGGCGTTGGGCTTTTCCTTATCGGCTGGGTATTTCAATTTATCGGTCACTATTTTGAAGGCAAGAAACCGGCGTTCGTCGACGATCTGATAGGTTTAATCATAGGCCCGTTGTTTGTGGTGGTGGAGCTGTTGTTTATGCTCGGTTTATACAAAGACCTTAAAGCCGAGGTCGAGCAAATAGCCGGTAAAGTGCGCTAAGGTTTTGAAACCTTGGTATTCACTTTTATTTTTAATAAGGAGAATTAATTTTATGGATGAAAATCTTAAGTTATTAGGGTCTGTTTATCTTTGCGGTTTACTTTATGTTCAATCTAAGCGCATTCTGATGAATTTAGCACTAACCTATAAGGCATAATTCATCCATGAAGCTTGGTTACATCGTGCATCCATGCACTCACCTCGCTAAGCTGCGAAGCATTGCTTCGGTCTTGCTCGCCTATGTACATAGCGAGCAACACAGAGCAGGATGCGTTTAGATGAACCCGCAGGGCAGCGCTTGTAGCGCATTTCTACTGTGTTGTTACATGTTCATGTAGAATAACTACACCACACATGTGCCGCCTTGTATAAATCCGCTACAAACTGCTGCAGAAACAAACAACAAAGGTCAACAGACCCTAGTATTGGATGATTTAGAGCAGGTTTACTTTTGGATGGACTGGACCAATGTCGATGGTTTGCGCGCACCTGCACCTGTGACCTTTTTAGGCGGCATTGAGCAGATGCTTGGCGGTAACCATGGTTATGTCAGCGTTGATTTGGCACCGGGTAAGTATCTTTGGGTGTCAGAGGTCAATGCGGCAAAAATTAATATGCCTTTTGTGGTGACCGAATAATAAGTTAATTTACCTTAGCAATTAGGGGCAAATAGCCCCTTTTTTTATATGGAAATTATGCCCAAAATCCCTACTTGCTGGTCAAACTTGGTAACTAATATGTTAATATAATCAGCAATTAAAACTAATGAGCAAGCATAATGGCAAGGCGAAGTAAGGCCGATGCGGAGCAGACTCGGACGGCCATCCTAGATGCTGCAGAACAACTATTCTTTGATCATGGTGTGTCTTGTACCACCTTGGCGCATATTGCCGCCGCGGCAGGGGTAACCCGGGGTGCCATTTACTGGCATTTTGCCAATAAGAACGATCTTTTTAACGCCATGCTGGAGCGTATTCGCTTGCCCTTTAGAATGATGCTGAGCGAGCTGCAGCAGGCCAATGAGCAAAGCACTCTGGCTCAGGTTAAGGATGTGATTTGCCGCTCCATGCTCTTGGTTGAGCAGGAGCCACAATATTATCGCGTGCTTACAGTTGTGTTCCATCGCTGTGAATATGTGGAAGAGCTGAATCCCGTGGTGGCGCAGCAAAAAGAGTTGAATCAGGAAGTCATTGCGACTTTAACTTTGGCTTTTAATCGTGCCCTGGATAATGGCGAGTTAAATCCCAATATTCGCCCAGAAGATGCGGCAATATCGCTTAACGCCTTGTTCGTTGGCTTGCTAAGCCAATACCTACAGCACCCAGGCTGTATGAATTTGACCAAGCAGGTTGAGCCCTTACTCGATACCTTATTTGTAGGCCTAAAAAAGCCGGACTAATTTATACCAATTCACTTAAATAGCTAATCATTCTAGCGGGCTAAATATCATGCTAACAGTGTTGGAATTTTTCTATGTAGAATAACTACATAAGAAAAATTCCGCCTCGTTATCATCTCATTTATCCAGCGCTATCTCTGATCACATACTTAACAGAATTGGTATTAGCGCGGCTTGCTGTACCTTAGTTATTTATTGCGTACAAAGAGTTTTTGTACCACTAAATAGAATACAGGGACGAGGAAGATGGCTAGGAAGGTCGCCGTTACCATACCACCTAGTACACCAATACCTATGGCGTTACGACTCGCCGAGCCGGCACCTGAACTTATCGCCAGCGGTAAAACACCCAGCGAGAAGGCCAGTGAAGTCATGATAATAGGGCGTAAACGCAGGCGGATAGCCTCAAGTGTCGCCTTAATAACATCCAGACCTTGCTGTTGCAGATCTTTAGCAAACTCCACAATCAGGATGGCGTTTTTCGAGGCCAGACCCATAGTCGTCAATAGACCTACCTGGAAGTAAACATCGTTTTCCAAGCCGAAGATAAAGGCTGCACCCAGGGCACCAACGATACCCAAAGGCACCACCATGATCACCGAGAATGGAATTGACCAGCTTTCATACAGGGCCGCCAAGCACAGGAATACCACTAGAATCGACAGGGCGTACAAGAAGGGCGCCTGTGAGCCTGACATCTTTTCCTGATACGAGGTGCTGGTCCACTCGAAGTCTATGCCTTCTGGCAGCTGGGCAACCAACTCGGCAACAACATCCATGGCTGCACCCGAGCTGTATCCCGGAGCCGGCTGACCTAAGATCTCCATCGCCGAAATACCGTTATAACGCTCTAAACGTTGTGGGCCGTATACCCAGTGGCTGCTGGCAAAGCTGTCGAACGACACCATCTCGCCTTGGTTGTTACGCACATACCAGTGGCTTAAGTCTTCCGGTGTCATACGGAACTGGGCATCAGCCTGCACGTACACCTTCTTAACGCGGCCACGGTCAACGAAGTCGTTCACATAAGTAGAACCCCAGCCGATAGACAAGGCGTTATTGATCTCGCTAATTGGCACACCTAAAGCCTGAGCTTTAAGCTGGTCGATATCTACTTGCAGCTGCGCCGCATCTTCCATGCCGTTTGGACGTACCGCCATCAGCTCTGGACGCTGTGCGGCCATGCCAAGGAACTGGTTACGTGCCTGCAGCAGGGCTTCGTGGCCCAAACCACCGCGGTCTTGCAAGAACATGTTAAAGCCAGTGGCCTGACCTAATTCCACAATAGGTGGCAGGTTAAAGGCAAAAATCTGCGCTTCTTTAACGGTTGAGAACTTGCCCATGGCACGGCCAATAATCGCCTGTACGCTTTGGCTATCATCACGCTCACTCCAGTCTTTCAAACGGGTGAAGGCAAGACCGACGTTTTGACCCTGACCGGCAAAGCTAAAGCCGCTTACTGTGAATACAGATTGCACCGCCTCTTCGCTGCCATAGTGATCCGCTACCTGGGTCATAATCGCTTCGGTACGTTCCTGGCTGGCTCCACTTGGTAATTGCACCATGGTTAGGAAGATACCCTGGTCTTCTTCTGGTAGGAAAGACGACGGCAGGCGCGCAAACATCAGTGCCATTACCGCCACTATCACACCGTATAAAGCCATAGAGCGAACAGGGCGCTTCAATAGACCGCCTACGGCCTTACCGTATTTGTCATTACCGCGGTCGAAGGTGCGGTTGAACCAGCCGAAGAAGCCGCCTTTGTTGTGATGGTCGCCATGAATTGGCTTCAAAATCGTCGCACACAGGGCCGGAGTAAAGACGATAGCAACCACTACCGACAGCGCCATGGCCGATACAATAGTGATAGAGAACTGCTTATAGATGGCGCCGGTGGCACCGCCGAAAAACGCCATAGGTACGAATACTGCCGATAGAACCAGGCCGATACCTACCAGGGCGCCGGTGATCTGACTCATGGACTTACGGGTGGCTTCAACTGGCCCTAGGCCCTCTTCGCTCATTACCCGCTCAACGTTTTCTACTACAACTATGGCATCGTCCACCAAGAGGCCGATGGCCAGTACCATGCCGAACATGGTCAAGGTGTTGATAGAGAAGCCCATGGCCGACATGATGCCAAAGGTGCCAAGTAATACTACGGGAATGGCTAAGGTAGGGATCAGCGTGGCGCGGAAGTTCTGCATAAACAAATACATAACCACGAATACCAGGATCACCGCCTCAAACAGGGTTTGCACCACGGCACTGATGGACACCTCAACAAAGGGCGTGGTGTCGTAGGGAATGGTGATTTTTACACCGGCCGGGAAATAGGCTTCGAGCTCGGCTAAACGATCTTTAACCGCTTTGGCCGTGTCCAGGGCGTTGGCACCTGTAGCCAGCTCAATAGCAAAACCGGTTGCTGGCATGCCGTTATAACGACCCATCACCGCATAGTTTTCACCGCCCAGTTCAATACGGGCAACATCGCTCAGTAATACGCGTGAGCCATCGGCATTTACGCGCAGCAGAATTTGTCCGAATTCTTCTGGGCTGCTCAAGCGGCTTTGTGCCGTAATTGCAGCGTTATATTGCTGACCCGGTAAAGCCGGTGCACCACCTAACTGACCAGCTGTCACCTGGTTGTTTTGCACTCGAATGGCGCTGGTCACATCCGTGGGGGTTAGCTGAAACTCATTGAGTTTGTTTGCATCCAACCAGATACGCATGGCGTATTGGCTACCGAATACGGTGAGGTTACCTACACCTGGCGTCCGGCTGATCGGATCCTTTACGTTTGATACTACGTAATCGGAAAGGTCTTCACGGGTCATGGAGCCGTCTTCGGAAATAAAGCCGACAACCATTAAGAAGCTGCCGCTCGATTTGGCAACCGCCACACCCTGTTGTTGCACTTCTTGCGGCAACAAGGGGATCGCACGTTGTAGCTTGTTCTGCACCTGAACCTGGGCAATATCCGGATCTGTGCCGGTTTCAAAGGTCAGGGTCAGGGTTACATTACCCAAAGAGTCACTCTGTGCCGACATATACATAAGGTTGTCGATGCCATTCATGGCTTGCTCGATAACCTGAGTGATGGCATCTTCGGCGGTTTTCGCCGTTGCACCCGGGTAGCTGGCGGTAATGGTTACCGCAGGCGGTGCTACCTGAGGGTACTGCTCAACTGGCAATTGTTTAACAGATAACAAACCGGCCAGCATGATGACTATGGCTATCACCCATGCAAAGATTGGTCGGCTAATAAAGAAATTCGCCATACTTATGCCTCCGACGGCTTGTTGGTAACTTTAACAAGCGCCCCAGGACGGATTTTTTGCAAACCCGAAGTCACTACGGTGTCGCCCGCTTTTAGGCCTTTGCTTACCAGCCAGCTTTGATCAACCTGCTGCGCTAGCTCGACTACACGCACCTCAATGGTGTTTTCGCTGTTAACGACCATCACTGTGGCTTCACCTTTGGGCGTGCGCACTACTGACTTTTGTGGCACCAAAAGGCCGTTATCTATATTACCTAGCTCAACCTGGGCACGTACGAACATACCTGGTAGCAGTTCACCATCTGGATTTGGGAATACCGCACGCATGGTGACCATAGAGGTTGAAGGGTCAACGCTTACCTCAGAGAACTGCAGCTCACCAGAGTGGCCATACCAAAGTTGCTCATCAAGTTTTAGCTGTACCGCTGGGGCAACACCTGTATTACTGGCATTCGTGGTAATGGCCTGGCGCAACGACGCCAGTTTTGATGCCGCTTTGGTCATATCCACATAGATAGGGTCTAGCTGGCGAATGGTGGCCAGCTCATTGCCTTGGTTGGCGGTAAGCAGGGCACCTTCGGTTACCAAAGAACGCCCGATTTGACCACTGATTGGTGCACGAATACCTGTGTAATCCAGATTGATTTGGGCACTAAGTACGGCGGCCTTTGCGGCGGCTAAATCGGCTTGGGCGCCAAGACGTTGGGCATCAGCATCATCGAAGTCCTGTTGGCTAACCGAGTTGGTGCCAAGCAGGCTTTTAATACGTTTAGCGCGGGCTGTGGTGTTCTTTACCGCGGCTTCGGCCTTGGCCAGGCTCGCCTTGGCGCTGGCAAGAGCGGCTTCAAAAGGAGCGGGGTCGATGCGATAAAGAAGATCGCCTTTTTCAACCATTTGCCCTTCATCAAAGAGGCGAGACTGCAAAATACCACTGACCTGAGGGCGAATTTCCGCCTGACGGAAGTCCACGGTGCGCCCCACTAACTCTGTGTGTTGCATCACGGTTTGTGGCTGCAACTGATACGCTTCGACTTCCACCGCGCTCGGTGCGCTTTGGGTCTGAGCTTGCTCGCCCGACTGTTCACAGCCGCTAAGGCCAAGTGTCGCAACTATGGTTAAGGCGACCAGGGTTTTTGCTTTCATATCCAACCTTCTAAGAACAACAAATCGAGAAATAGAGTGCAAATATACATACATGAACGTATGCAAGCAAGGTAAACCAATCCGTTTACATGTAACTCATTGTAATCAATGACAATAAACTTGATATTTTCGTGTGGTTTAGAGGTTGGTTTGTTGTTGAAATGGCCGCCATACCCAGCTGGATGGCGGCGCAAATTAGGCTGGTTTGGCCTTATAGGGCGTAACTTAGGTGCTGATAGAAGCGGGTATTGATGTCTTGACGTTCGGGGTTTACGTGCAGCTCCATACACAGGGACTTGATTACACTTTCTACCTGATTCATAAAGCGGCCATAACCCATATCATGCCTGTCTTCGGTGCCGGCAACGATCACAAAGTCGATGCTTTGTACCAATTGGTTGCCATTATAAAGGACATAATTTTGAATTTTATCCTGGCACGGCAAAAAGCTTAGCTTTTCCAGCTCTTCATTGTGGGCACTGGTATCGATATCGCGGTGACGGATAAGGGGCGTACGGCCATTGGCCACCATGGCACGGCGTGGCAAGCGCTTGGCTTCGCAAGCGGTAACAAAAGCGTCGGCGATACGGGCGTAAAACTGAGCAAAGTCCGTGGCTCCATTGCCCAATAACTGAGTTTTAAGCGCTCGGGTTAGTGGCAGGGTAAAACGTGCATAGGTAAGATCTCTGTGCTCCGGCAGTGGACAACCGCGCGCTTCATAACGCGAGTCTAATGCCCTGAGCTTGTAGCCATAGCTTTCTTTAAAGCCTTTGGCGCGGGCAAAAATATCATAGGTAAGGTGTTGATGGTCACGCACTTTAAAGGGCTGCGCCTGGTTTGGTAACTGCTCTTGCAATGTCGTCAGTACCTTGGCAACACGGGAATGGAAGTCGGCGCTGTGGGCGCGAATATCCTCGCCTGTGGCTAAGAACAATAAGCGCACCTTGCGGGCTTTTTGCGTGTCATCGCCGTGCAAGGTGTGGGCTTCGTGATAGCGCGGGTTATAGAAAAACAATTGCTGGCGCTTGGTCTCTAAGCAATAGGCTTCCTCGTGGAAGCGCACGATAGGCAGCTTGTCGTTCACTAAAACGTGCACATTGTATAGCTCAGCGTCATCGCACAGGGCAAAGAGCTGACGCACTATGCGTTGATGGGCGCTGGCATAATCGCTAAAACAGGCATAAAAATCCTCGTCGGGTTTGAACTCGGCGAGGATATATTGGTTGGCTCGGGCATTGGTTGGGATATAGACCCTGTGCTGATTTTGTGAAGCCATGATAGTTCCTTATTCCTTGGTGTATGCATTGGCTTCATTTTAATGCTGATAAATGTCAGCGATGTTGCGCTAGATTAAACTTTCATGACTTTTCCATCAGGCTGATGCTAAGTCTGACAAAATCCGATGAGGTCAGCACGCCCACTAACTTTTTAGCCTCAACCACAGGCATACAACCATGGCGGTTATTCAAGAAAAACTTGGCGATATCAATTAGCTGGTCCTTGATTTCAACTGTGTCGAATTTGGTTAGCATAATCTCACTCACAGGCGTTTGCTTTTCTTTGCGTTCCAGGGCATCGGCGCCAAATACCGAGATAATCTTCATTACCTGAGCGATGATCACTTTTTGCGTCAGCATGCCCACCAGATGCTGTTTGTCATCTGTGACCGGTATATGGCGAATATTGTACTGGCGCATCAATTGATGAACATCATACAGGGAAGCATCAGCGGCTATGGTGATGGGGGAGGCGGTCATTAAATCCCCGGCGCATTGCATGGGGACGCCCGGCTCAGATACGGTTGAATTAGACTCGGTTGAATTAGACATACAGGTTCCTTATCACTTTCGGATTATGTGCTTTTAACGCTAACCTTAAATATAGAAACAAGTTTAGATCTCAATCAACTAAAGGTGGCTTATGCAATTACTGGGATTAGATCATGTGGTTATTCGTACTGCAAAGGTAGAGCAGTTGCTGGCGTTTTACCAAGAGGTGCTCGGCGCCACACTTGAACGGCTACTTGAGGATGAAGGCCTGTATCAATTGCGTGCTGGGTCGGCACTTATCGACATTCTGAGTACCGAGGGCAGTCTTGATAGCGGTGCAGCGGTGGATGTACGCAGCTCACCCATAGCCCATATTTGTTTGCAGGTGAGGGCGCCAAGCGAGCAAGCACTCATTCGTACCCTAAAACGCAAGGGGGTGATGGAGGCATTAACATTTGCCACACGCTATGGTGCTACGGGTTTTGGTCGTTCTTTATACATTCACGACCCAGATGGTAACACCCTTGAATTAAAGCTGGTTTGACCTTACTAAAAGCTGTATGTTAACGGCAGATTTTGTCATAATGACTTGGTTTAAAGCCACGTAGAATTCAGAGGAAAGTATCCCAATGGCGGAGATTGAAAATCGCCCAACGAACTTTATTCGTAATATTATTGATGCAGATTTGGCATCGGGTAAACACCAAAATATTCATACACGTTTCCCGCCTGAGCCTAATGGTTTCCTGCATATCGGCCACGCAAAATCAATTTGTTTGAACTTTGGTATCGCCCAAGATTACCAAGGTTTGTGTAATCTTCGCTTTGACGATACCAACCCGGAAAAAGAAGACATTAACTATGTTAACTCCATCAAAGAAGATGTGCGTTGGCTTGGTTTTCAGTGGGATGGTGAGATTGAATATTCATCAAACTATTTTGATAAGCTTTATGAGTATGCGGTTGAGCTGATCAACAAAGGCTTGGCCTATGTGTGTTTCTTAAGCCCAGAGCAAGCCCGTGAATACCGAGGTACGCTTACCGAGCCGGGTAAAAACAGCCCATACCGCGATACCCCAGCCGCTGAAAACTTGGCGTTATTCGAGAAGATGAAAAACGGCGAGTTTAAAGAAGGCGAATGTGTACTGCGCGCCAAGATAGATATGGCCAGCTCATTTATGGTGCTGCGTGACCCTATCATCTACCGTATTCGCTTTGCTCATCACCATCAAACCGGTGACAAGTGGTGCATTTACCCTATGTACGACTTTACTCACTGTATCAGTGATGCCTTAGAGGGCATTACTCACTCATTATGTACGCTGGAGTTCCAGGACAACCGTCGTCTGTACGACTGGGTGCTTGATAACATCAGCATTGAGTGTCATCCGCAGCAAATTGAGTTCTCACGCCTGAACCTGGAATACACCATGATGAGTAAGCGTAAGCTTAACCAGTTGGTAGTTGATGGTCACGTTGATGGCTGGGACGACCCGCGTATGCCGACCATTGCTGGTTTGCGCCGTCGTGGTTACACGCCTGCGTCTATTCGCGAATTCTGTAAGCGCATCGGTGTGACTAAGCAGGATAACCTGGTTGAAATGGGCATGCTAGAAGCCTGTATCCGTGACGACCTGAATGACAACGCCGCCCGTGCTATGGCGGTACTTGACCCTGTGCGTATCGTTATCGAGAACTTCCCAGAAGATCAGGTAGAAATGCTGGATGCGCCAAATCACCCAAGCAAGGAAGAAATGGGCTCGCGTCAATTGCCATTTACCCGTGAAGTATTTATCGAGCGTGACGACTTCCGTGTTGAAGCGAACAAGAAGTTCAAGCGTTTGGTATTAGGAAAAGAGGTGCGTTTACGTAATGCGTATGTGATCAAGGCCGAGCGTATCGAAGAAGATGCTGATGGCAATATCACCACCATTTACTGTAGCTATGACGCAAATACTTTAGGTAAAAACCCTGAAGATGGCCGTAAAGTGAAGGGCGTGATTCATTGGGTGAGCGCCACTCATTGTATCGAAGCCGAAGTACGTCTGTATGACCGTCTGTTTAATGTGCCTAACCCAGGCTCTGCAGATGATATCGCCAGCGTGCTTAACCCTGAGTCTTTGAAGATTGTCAGCAATGCCAAACTTGAACCAAGCCTGGCGGATGCACAACCACTAGTAGGTTATCAGTTTGAGCGTACCGGCTACTTCTGTCGCGACAATCACTTTGAGCATTTGGTGTTTAACCAAACCGTAGGTTTACGCGATTCTTGGGCCAAGATTGAGCACCAAGATTAAGCTTTCGACCTAAGCTCTCAGCGAAACGCTAAGCAAATTGAAAAACGGATACTTTTTATAGGTATCCGTTTTTTTACGCTAGCATAAAAGGACAGGCACGAAATTATGAGTTCAGCATGTCCATTACAAGTCACGAAAAGTTTAATTACCTCGAGTATCCAGCGCGGGATTTAGGCGCGACTAAGGATTTCTTCACCCAAGTTTTTAACTGGCAATTTACCGACTATGGCCCCGAGTACAGTGCTTTTAGTGGTGCAGGGCTTGACGGCGGCTTCTATGCCAGCGACCAATGTGCCAGCATGCAAAACGGCTCCGCACTCATGGTGTTTTATTCCAGCGCCCTTGAGCAAACCCAGCAAAAAGTAGAAAAGGCCGGCGGGGTGATCTGCAAGCCGATATTTTCCTTCCCAGGCGGGCGACGTTTTCATTTTGTTGAGCCAAGCGGCAATGAATTTGCGGTTTGGTCTGAGCCACAGGAATAATAAGTGAATTGATTTAAAAACAGACAGGCATTCATGAGCTCGTCACATAAGGCTGGCTTCAAAGCAGCGGATATGGTTTGATAACAAAAAATAATAATAACGTCAGTATTATGCTAAATAACCTGTCTCTTCGTAAAAAAATACTTCTGTTAATTGGTGGTACCTTAAGCGTGCTTATGGTGCTGGTCGCCGCATTTTTTATTAAACATATTGCCGAGCTGTCGCGCAATAGTGTGGAGCGCGAAGCGCAAAACTACCTGCAGGCGGAGCAGCTGTCTATGCGCTCCTTCTTTGCCCAATATGGCAAGCTGGTTGAAACCTATATTACCAACCCTTACTTGGTGGCCTTTTTTGCCGATTACCAACAGCGCGATGTTAACCTAGATACAGTGCCCGGTTATCAGCTGATCAATGAGGACTTCCAGCGTATCAGTGGCCGCGACAGCAATATTTTGTCAGCGTTTTTTGCCTCCGCCAATACCGGCGAATATTTCAAAGAAAATGAGCGTACCTCCAGCTATGCCGATGGTCGCCCTTATTACGCCTACGAGCGTCCCTGGTGGCAAGACGCCATGAATAAAGGTGGCTTGTATGTGGGTGCCATCTCAGTGGATATCAGCACAGGTGATGTGTCAGCTGTGGTGCAGCAACCCGTCTATGACGAGGCCGCCAACTTGGTGGGCGTGGGCGGTGTTGACCTGCAAATCAATGCCATTAAAGAGATGGTTGAAGATATTTCCTTGCAGGGTCAAGGTTATGGCTTCTTGCTCGACAGCGAACTTAATGTAGTGCATTTGTCCGAGCGCACCGGGCACCAACTGTCCATCACAGATGATAATGGCGGCAAAGACAACCTTAGCGCTTTAGAGCAGCAATTTGCCGATACCCAAGGTTTTAGCACCTTAAATTTGGCGATGAAAGAGCGCCCAACAGGTATTGTTGAGGTGACGCTTAAGGGAGTGCAGTATTACGCGCTGTTTAATGCCTTACAGCTTGATAAACCCATGATTGACTGGCATGTGGGTGTATTAGTGCCTGTGAGTCTGATTGAGGAGCCGGTTAATGCCGCGGTGATGTCCGCATCTGTGGCTGTGGTGGTGATCCTTGCCGTAATAGTTGCGATGATCTTCTGGGTTACACATCTGGTGATCCAACCCATTAGTTCACTCTCGAGTGTGATGCGCGATATTGCCACTGGTGAGGGGGACTTGACCCGTCGTATCGAAGTAAAAAGTAACGACGAAGTAGGGCAACTGGCCGAGCATGTAAATACTTTTATCGATAAGTTACGAGCACTTATGGTGCAAACTGCGCAGCAGGCGCAACAACTTAGCCAGGCTGCCAATCATTTACAGAGCGTTTCTAACGAAACGAATGCAGAGATCCAAAAAGAAAAATTACAGGTCGACAGCGTGAGCACTGCGGTTACGGAGATGGCCACTACGGTGACCGAAATTTCCCGTAATGCGCACCAAACTAATGCCGCAGCCGAGTCGGTGCAGGCGATCAGCGAGCAAGGACGACAACAATCGAATGACTCTCAGCGAGTGATGAGCGAATTGGCGTTGCATATAGGTGCAGCCGCCGAGGTGGTAACCGGTCTGGCGCGTGAAAGTAATAATATCGGTGCCGTTATCGATGTTATCAATGGTATCGCCGAGCAAACCAATTTATTGGCATTGAATGCCGCTATTGAAGCGGCCCGTGCCGGCGAGCAAGGCCGTGGCTTTGCCGTGGTTGCCGATGAAGTACGCTCCTTGGCCAGCCGCACTCAGGAGTCGACTCATGATATTCGCACCATGATAGACAAGCTGCAGCGCATTGCCGAGCAAGCCTCGGAAATGATGCAACAAGGACAGGAGCAGGCACAAAGTTCGGTGAACCAAACCGCTGCGGTACTTGAGTCGCTACAACAGATCAGTGAATCCGTGACCCATGTGCTCGACCAAAGTCACCAAATTGCCACCAGTACAGAGCAACAAAGTATCGTTGCCGAAGACATTAACACCAGCCTTAATGCCATTAATGAATTAGTAAACAGCACCGCCAGCCATGCCGATGTACTCGCCCATGAAGCCAGCGAGCTCAATGAGTTAGCCAGTTCGTTAAATGGCACTGTAGGTCAGTTTAAGCTCTAAAGCCACTTACTAAGCTGTAAATCAAAGAAATAAACCAGCCCTCGTTATCGGGGGCTTTTTTATGTCCAGTTTTATGTCGAGAAATACACGGATAAATTTGGTACGACCGAGTGTATTTGAAACATGGGCACGGGATACGGGTCATAAAGAGTTGGAAGTGCTCTAACCAACAAATAGATAAAACAAGGAGTAATTAGTCTAGAAAGCTATCTAAATAGCGTATTGAGAAATATAAAGAGGAAAATTGGTACGACCGAGTGGATTCGAACCACCGACCCTTGGGCCGGGTCATAGAAAGTAGGTAGTGCTCTAGCCAACTGAGCTATTTTCTTATTGAATACGAGATGTATTTTAGAGAATTGGTACGACCGAGTGGATTCTAACCACTGACCTTTGGACCGGGCCATAGAGAGTAGGTGGTGCTCTAACCAACTGAGTTATTTTCTTATTGAATACGAGAAGTATTTTAGAGAATTGGTACGACCGAGTGGATTCGAACCACCGACCTTTGGACCGGGCCATAGAGAGTAGGTGGTGCTCTAACCAACTGAGCTATTTTCTTATTGAATACGAGAAGTATTTTAGAGAATTGGTACGACCGAGTGGATTCGAACCACCGACCCCTACCATGTCAAGGTAGTGCTCTAACCAACTGAGCTACGGTCGTACAAAAAATAGAAAACGAAGATACTTACAAAGTAATTTGGTACGACCGAGTGGATTCGAACCACCGACCCCTACCATGTCAAGGTAGTGCTCTAACCAACTGAGCTACGGTCGTACTATCTAGTTTTTTGTGCCAATAAATTCGTCCATGAAGCAATATCCTGTCGGCGTCATGCCTCCACCTCGCTTGGCTGCGAAGCTTTGCTTCGGTCCAACCTCGCCCAACTGAGCTACGGTCGTACTATCTAGTTTTTTGTGCCAAAAAGCTAACCCTTGGCAACGCCGTGTAATATATAGTGTGTGCAGGGGCTTAGCAAGTGCAATTGGCTAATTTCCTGATTGTTTGCTTTTTTTTTATTCATACCGGGCTAATATCGCACTGGGCGTAAAACCCTTGCCACCAGCGCACGTGATTACGGCTTGATGCCTTTAGTTGAGCTAATAGGTTTGCTTGCTCCTGTGTGCCGACGATCGCTCGCTTAGCTTCTATATCTTCACCATCTTCATTTTTCCCGCTGAATTGCCACACCTGGGTCAACAAGGGCGTAAATTCTTCCAATGCGCCACTGAGTTGCCCCTGATACCCCTGTAATTCCTTAATAAAAAATAGATTAAAGATATTGTGTAATATGCTGGCCGCGTCGCTGTGGCGCCCAGGAGGGCATATCTCGGCGGTTAAAGAAACTTGCTCTAGTTGGGATGTCAGCTGATTGTTTAGGGCAATTTGTTTGCGTGCCGAGGTTAATAACTTGCGCACATAATCGTTACCATTGAGCTTGGCCAGCGCTGGAGTAAGTGTATTTACATCTATGGCATGCCAATTTCCCTCGGCTATCGCCTTGGCCATATCGGCCAGTAGGGTTAAGGCCTCGGCGCTTTGTGCTCGTCCTGCCTGCTCGTTAAAATCAAGCTCAACGGCGGCGAGGGTAAAGAGTCGGTTGAGCTCCGGCTCCCGGCTTAGCATCAGATTAAATGCCAGCTTAGCATGGGCGATTTTAAAGCGTTTTTCTGTTTGTAGGGCGCTGCGTAGTTCAGCGGATAAGTCAGTGCTTTGGTTGTGTTCGAGACAAGGGTCGACCAACTGGATAAAGCGGATATGATATTTAAAGCGTTCGGAGGCACTGGCTAGCTTACCAAGTTGGTTGTTATGTGCGGCAATATGGCTGGCCAGGCGGCAATGGTTAATGTCTGCCAGCGCCAACAGACTTATGCTTTGACTCGGGGGTAAAGGCTCGCTGTCAAAGCCTCGCCAAGGGGACAGGCGAACCAGGCTTTGTTGCTCTATGGGCAAATACTTGCCAAGACGATATTGATACTCGTTATAGCGCTTACTGGGAGCATCGCTGCATCCTCCCAGTAGTATCAGTGTGCTAAAAATTAAAAGGAGCTTGTGCAAGACGCCTCCGCAGCACATAAATTAACAGTACTGCAGCACAGGATAGCCCAACTATGATGCCGAGCCAAAAACCTTGGGCGCCCATGGCCGGGACTATCAGATCCGTACGGCCCAACACATAACCTAAAGCAAAACCCACCAACCAATAAGAGAAAAAGGTGATATAGGAGATAGGTGCTGTGTGCTTAATACCGCGCAGCATACCGCTGGCCACCACCTGCAGCGCATCCGGTAATTGATAAAAACAGGCCAGAACCATAATCGCCGTGGCCAGCGCCAGCACTTCGGGGTTGTCGCTATATAGGGCGCTAATATCCGCACGCAGCACATAGGTAATTAGCGCAACAAATGCGGCGATAGCAATGGCGAGAATAAAGCTGGTGCTCATACAGCGGCGCAGTGCTTGAAAGTCTTCCTGGCCATAAAGGTTACCAAAACGTATGGCCACCGCCATAGACAGGCTATAGGGCAACATAAACAACAAGGTGGTTACCGAGGCGGCCACCTGATGTCCGGCGACGACCACGGCTCCCAAGGAGGCAATAAATAACGGAATACAGGCAAATAAGGTGACTTCAAAGAAAATCGCCAGGGAGATGGGCACACCCAGTTTAAATTGTTGCCACATGGCCCTGGTGTTTGGGCGGGCAAAGGCACTGATAAGAAATCGGCCATTAATGCGTTTGCTCATCATGCTGTAGAGAAGCAAAGAGACACCCATGGCGGTCAATACAATTGCCGTGGCCACGCCACATCCGGCGCCGCCAAGCGCAGGCGCGCCAAACTTACCGTAAATAAAAATATAGTTGGCGGGGATGTTTACCAACAAACCGATAATGGAAATATAAAAGGCTGGGGTAGTATAAGCCTTACCCTCGGCAACATTGCGAAACAGGGAATAGACGATAAAACCGGGCAGGCCAAATTGCACATAGGTAATGTAATCACCGGCCAGTGATTTAATCTCGCCACTGGTGTCGAGCAGGGCGATAAGGTGATCCGCGGATTGCCCTACCATAAGGCCGGCTAAACACAAGATCAGGGCAAGATAACAAGCCTGTTGGAAGTGACCGGCAATGGCCTTTTCATCCTTGGCACCAAAACTGTGTGCTACCAGCGAGGTCAGTGCAATCAAGATACCCAGTAGGGCAAATACTACAGGGTTCCACAAACCGGTTGCGATAGACAGGGCCGCCAAGTCGGTAGCACTGACCTGACCGGCCATAATGGTGTCGACCACAGACATCAACACCAGGGTCACCTGGGCAAAAAACACTGGTGCGGCAAGGCGCAATAAGCGACTTGCTTCCCATGTACAAAACTTCATAAGTGAAAAAACATCAGATAAAATAAAGCGCTATTCTATCCTGTTGGTTTCAACTTAAAAAGGAAATACGATGTTTACCGGTATAGTGCAATGCCAAGCTCAAGTGCAAAGTAAAACCCTGACCAATGGCGTGCAGCGCTTAGTGCTGAGCGTGCCGTCTAAATATCTGCAAAACCTTGAACTCGGTGCCAGCATTGCCGTCAATGGCTGCTGTTTGACCGTGGTTGAATACAATGGTGATGAAGGCTCCCTTGGCAGCGTGCAATTTGATGTTATAGATGAAACCCTGGCGCTGACCAACTTAGGTCAACTTGAATGTGGCGATAAGGTCAACTTTGAGCGCTCCATGACCTTTGGCAGCGAGCTCGGCGGCCATATAGTTTCCGGGCATATTCATTGTGTTGGCAGTCTTATAGAGCGAATCGATACCCAGGATAATTGCCGCATGCACATAGCCTTGGATGCTAAGTGGCGCGAATATGTCTTGTATAAGGGTTTTATCAGTGTGAATGGTGCCAGTTTAACTGTGGGGGAGTTATCAGATCAGGGATTTTGGTTACACCTAATTCCGGAAACCCTGGCTATCACCAATCTCGGCCAGATGGCAGCGGGGGCCGAGATTAATATCGAGGTCGACCAACAAACTTACACCATAGTGCAAACGGTGCAGCGTTATTTAAAACAGCAGCATTAAAAAATTTGCTCGTCGTCCGCATCTATCCGCAACTCTACCTTGTTAAGGGCTTGGTCTATATGCATATTGACATGAATAGGGTTGCAGCAGGCGGCGCAATCTTCATAGTAATCCTGATCGCCTGAGCTGGTGTCGACATCGACAAATGTATGATGGCCGCAGTGAGGGCAGCGCACCCTTTGTAGGCTGTAGTCTTTCATAACCACCTCGTATGACATTCCAATGACATCACTTAAAGTATAGTTATCTTTTCCCTGAGTCTTGGAAAATTTCGACCTTAATCGTACTCCTCAATCACCTTATCTATGGTTTCTTTGGCCTGAGTCAAATAATGACCGGCGAAGATGTTGGCATGGTTTAGCACATGATAAAGGTTATAGATGCGCTCTCTTTGTTCATAGCCCTCGCTTAAGGGATAAACGCTTTGATAGGCATCATAGAAGGTATCGGGGAAGGCACCGAAAAAGCGGCTCATGGCGATATCCACTTCCCGATCACCATAATAACAGGCTGGGTCGTACACGCAGGGTACGCCGCCATGAAAGCCAACATTGCCGCGCCAAAAATCGCCATGTAGAAGCGAAGGCCTAATATGGTGATGGTGTAGAGCGTCTTTTATCTGGCTGACAAATTCATCAATATCGCAAAAGTAAAACCCTTTTTCAGCCAACAACTGCAATTGCCAGCCGATGCGATCTTCACTGAAAAACACATCCCATTTTTTATGCCAGCAATTAGGTTGGGCTGTGATGCCGATAAAGTTATCTCTTTCATTGCCGAACATGCCTTGTTCGTGCTTTTCGTGCAGCTGTGCCAGATATTCTCCCATATGCCGCCAACCCAATGCTTTGGCCTGATCTGTATGGGGCGCTAGATCCAACCATTCAAGTACATTAAAGCTATATTCCAAGGTGGTGCCGGTAAGCAGGCAATCGGGCACCATAAACATGGACTCCTTGGTTAGCAGCTCAAGATCGGCGGCTTCGCATTCAAGGCGCTCAAGAGAAGCCAAGGGCGCAACCTTGACAAAAAACTGCTGCTGGCCATCGGAAATTTTAAACAGGTGATCGGCGGAAGAGTTTGTCAGCTGTTGCTTGTGCGCCAAGGTAAAAGGACTGTTGAGAGTATCGCTAAGTAACTGAGTTAAGGTATTCCACATAGCCGCAAACCGCTAAATTTCAGGGATACACCAAGTATGGCAAAGTTCTGATTCACTGCAATAATATTCCTAGGGTCTGTTTATCTTTGCGGTTTACTTTATGTTCAATCTAAACGTATTCTGGTGAATTTAGCACTAACCTATAAGGCATAATTCATCCATGAAGCTTGGTTACATCGTGCATCCATGCACTCACCTCGCTTAGCTGCGAAGCATTGCTTCGGTCTTGCTCGCCTATGTTCATGGCGAGCAACACAGAGCAGGATGCGTTTAGATGAACCCGTAGGGCAGCGCTTGTAGCGCATTTCTACTGTGTTGTTACATGTTTATGTAGAATAACTACACTACACATGTGCCGCCTTGTATAAATACACTACAAACTGCTGCAGAAACAAACAACAAAGGTCAACAGACCCTAGTAGACTTCATTTTGCGAAGGTTAATAAGCGGTAATTTTAGCTAAATAACAAGGGAGTAAGTCCCAGTGCAAAAAACGCCCTGATAAAGTTTTCGCTTGTGAAAAAGAAGAAGCCCGCAATTGCGGGCCTCTGTAAATACTGTGGCTATTTATTTCGAGCCAGATACCACCAAGATGGTGTCGCCATGTACTTTGGCTAAGTCGTGAATAGATGTTTCAGTAAGTGGTGAGAGACGTAGTTTTTGCAAGCTACGTTCAAAACCATAAAGGCTTGCGAATTCACGGACGCTAAGGTCGTTGCATGACAAACGTTGAGTCAATCTATGCCGTGGAATGTTGTGCTTTTCCATCGCCTGAGCCATTTTAAAAGGATTATCCTTAGTGATTGCCATACATAGTTGCGTGCCGACTGTATTATCAGCCGCAACAAATTGTTCATTGGCCATAGCGTGTGATGAAAGCGAACCTAACAGAAGGACGCCAGCTGTGCCTAACAGAGTTGTGCGTTTCATGGAGTTTCTCCTTATTGGTGCATTGATTGCTGTTTAAGTATGAACCGCGTTTGTTGTTATAGAATGAATAGGATAAGTCAGAATGTAAGCATCTATGTCAATTGTGAATACCTTCACTTAACTGCCTATTTTTATAGATTTTCCCTAATTCATTTGTTCACATAAAAAGCAAAAAAAAATACTTTTTTTTGTACAGCGCGCCCTTGTACCTATTTATTCAGAGATATTCTCGACCCCTTGTAACATTTGCCCACAAAATGGAACCAAGCTATAGCCAAGATGCCCCAAGGGGCTGGCCGCTTCGGCGTTTATCTTGATTTACCGCTTATTAACCTATTTTCTTCGCAATTCGTAGCGCTATTCGATACAGTTAGGCTGAAAAATAGGAGTAATAACAACAATGCTAACTAAAACACCAAGCCTTAGCCTGTTAGCCTTAGCTATCACGCTCGCCGGGTGCCAACAAAATGAAGGCCCACAAGGCGATAAGGTAACCATTAATAAAAATCCTTACCCTAGCACCTATCAGCCGCTGCCTCGTCAATCGACGCTGATCACTAACGCCACCGTATTAACCGGTGACGGCCAGCGTATCGACGGCGGTGATGTATATGTGGTCGACGGTAAAATCCAACAAATTGGTACCGACTTACAGGTTCAGGCTGATGTAACCCTGGACGCCCAAGGTAAATGGTTAACGCCGGGTCTTATTGATGTGCACTCGCATCTAGGTGCTTATCCAAACCCAGCCGTGGCATCGCACCAGGATGGCAACGAAATGACCAGCCCGGTTACCGCAGAAGTATGGGTTGAACATTCGGTATGGCCACAAGACCCTGGCTTTAACCGTGCTCGTGAAGGCGGTATTACCACGCTACAAATTCTGCCGGGTTCAGCTAACCTGATCGGTGGCCGTGGCGTGACTTTGAAAAACGTTCCAGCCCACACCATGCAGGCGATGAAGTTCCCAGAGGCTCCTTATGGTTTGAAAATGGCCTGTGGTGAAAACCCTAAGCGCGTTTACGGCAGCAAGGGCGTATTACCATCAACTCGTATGGGTAATATGGCCGGTTATCGTAATGCCTGGATTGACGCCACAGAATATAAGCGTGCCTGGGAAAAATACGATGCCGATTATGATGCCGGCAAAAATGTTCAGGCGCCAGAGCGTGACCTGACCATGGACACCTTGCGCGGCGTTCTTGATGGTGAAATTATGATCCATAACCACTGCTATAAGGCAGAGGAAATGGCCATGATGATTGACTTGTCTAAAGAGTTTGATTACCACGCAGGTACCTTTCACCACGGCATTGAAGCCTACAAGATTGCCGATTTGCTTGCTGAAAACCGCAGCTGTGCGGCACTTTGGCCAGATTGGTGGGGCTTTAAGATGGAAGCCTATGACATGGTTCAGGAAAACGTTGCCATCGTTGATGCGGTGAAGAACTCTTGTGCCATAGTTCACTCCGACTCAGACACCACTATTCAGCGCCTAAATCAGGAAGCGGGCAAGGTGATGTACCGCGCCAATGAAAATGGTTTCGATATCGATGAAGCCCACGCCATCAAGTGGCTGACTTCAAATGCAGCGAAAGCCCTGGGTATCGAGGATAAAACAGGTACTCTTGCCGCCGGCAAACAAGCCGACCTGGTGTTGTGGAACAATAATCCGTTTAGCGTTTACGCTAAAGCCGAGCAGGTATTTATCGATGGCGCCAAGGTGTACGACCGCCATGATGAGAAATACCAAGCCCAAAGTGATTTTATGTTAGGTCAACGCTAAGGAGAACAAGATGAAACTGTTTACCATGACATCAGTTGCCGCAGCCTTAGCGATGAGTGTATCCGCAGGCGCGCAAACATTGGCTATTACCAATGCCACCATTCATACCGCCACCGAGCAGGGCGTATTAAAAGATGCCTCTGTGCTAATTAAAGACGGTAAAATTGTTGCCCTTAATCCGGCGCAAATTGAAGCCGACGAAGTGATTGACGCACAAGGCAAAATTTTAACACCGGGCTTTATCGGATCACTTAACCACTTAGGTTTGGTTGAGGTTGGCTCTGTAGCTGGCTCTCGTGATGGCAGTGATAAAAAAGCCTCTATCACCTTTGATCCAAGCTTGGCCTTTAATCCGCGCTCATCACTGATCCCTTACGCTCGTAAAGGCGGTATTACCCGTGACGTGATAGTGCCAGGCGGCAGCGAAGACATTTTTAACGGTCTAGCTTCTGTGGTATCGCTAAGCGGTGAGTTCGACAGTGTGAGCCAAAAGCATGTGGCCTTGGCCATTGAGCTTGGGCAAAAGAGCAAGGGCTCGCGCGCCATGTCGCTGCAAACCCTAAGCGATAAACTTGATGGCCATAAGCAACGTGAAAAGAAAGACAGTGATGCTCAAAACCGTGAAATTCAGGTGTTAGACGCCGTATTCGCTAAAGACATGCCATTGCTTATCAGCGTATCACGCGCCGCCGAAATGCTTGAGCTGCTAAAACTGAAAGCCAAGTACGACATCAATATGGTGTTCGCAGGTGCCCATGATGCGGTATTGGTAGCCGAGCAACTTGCTGCCAGCAACACGCCTGTGATCATCAGTGCCATGGACAACCTGCCAGGCAACTTTGATTCCATGCATGCGGATTTGGCTAATGCCGGTAAGCTTGAAAAAGCAGGCGTTAAGGTGATCCTGACTATCGCTGGTGACAGCGCTCATAACCTGTATCAGTTGCGTTTCGATGCCGGTAATGCCGTGTCTTATGGTATGAGTCAGCAGGGCGCATTAGCGGCTATCAGCAGCAATGTGGCCGAGGCATTCAATATTGATGCCGGTGCTATCAGTGCGGGTAAAGCAGCCGATCTGGTACTTTGGAGTGCCGATCCATTTGAGCTGAACGCCAAGATTGAAAGCATCTGGATTGACGGTGAGAAGGTGTCAACCGAGTCTCGTCAAGACAAACTCCGTGAGCGTTATACTACGCCTTCGGATCTGCCGCGTGGTTACACCAAGTAATAGCAAAAGATGAGAAAAGGAGCCATTGGCTCCTTTTTTACTTTAACATGGTGGCATTAAATGCAGCGAGCGGGCTTTGGCAGGCCGGCAATTTTCGTTGCTTGCTTGGCTGGGCCTTTAGGAAACAGCTTATATAAGTACTTGCTGTTGCCCTTATCCTCACCAAGCTTTTTAGCCATGGCTTTTACCAGCATGCGGATCGCCGGGCTGGTGTCGAATTCTTCATAAAACTCCCGCACAAAGAACACCACTTCCCAATGGGCGTCGCTGAGCTCTATATTCTCTGTTGCGGCAATAATGGGCGCCAGTTCACGGCTCCACTGACTACTATCGAGCAGATAACCCTCTTTGTCGGTCTCAAGTTGTTGGCCGTTAAATTCAATCATGGTTACTCACTAATACATCTTTGATATTGCAGGGTTAATGTGACCCATTCTAGGTCATCGATAAGGTTTACAGAGGCACAGCGAGCCAAAGCACCGCGGGCTTCTACATCCGTTTTTAGGGCATAAACGGGCACCTCAAACGGGCTAAAGGCCGCCGGGTTGTAGCAGGCATCGCCACGCAGTAAGAGCGCATCGTTTTTGCTGAGCTTGCTTGCTAATAAAGGCAGCGAGGCAATGGGGCGACTGAGGATAAATAAATTATTGTAACTCATAGCACCACCACCTGAGTTGCCTTTGCTAACAGGGCTTGTTTATCCTGCGTTAGAGCGGTTTTTACATCCAGAATGAGTGCACTATCATCCATCCCTCGGTCGGTTAAGGACTCGGCGCACACATAAAGGCTGTCGATATCGTACAGCTCAAGCATCTTCAGGGCCTTGGTAAAGTCTTTCTGACCAAGGAGCTTAGGTTGCTGCTCGGCTGCTAGCGCGAACACTGCATCGCCTTCGATAAGCCAGGTGACTTCCTGGTCGATGGCGGCAAAGATAAGCAGCAAATCAAGCGCTTCTTTAAGGCTTTGCTGGGCATAGGGGGCCTGTTGGCTAATAACCACTATATGCTTCATTTAAATTGCACCCATTTGTCTGCCTGTGCCGCTTCCATGGCGAACTCCGCCAAACCAGACACACTAAATACGCCGCTGCGCTCCAGGTCCATACCGCGCTTAGTGGCTGCGGTAACGCACAGGTGTAATTCAATGCCTTGCTCATGCAGGGTTTGCCAGACCTTGGCTGGGTCAAATTCATCGCTGGCTAAATCAAAGCAAGGGGAGGCGTGATAGACCCCATCCTGATACAAGAAGATACAGCGTATGGTGTGCCCCTGCGCCAGCGCTGAGGTGGCAAAGCGCCCCAGGGTATTGAGCGTGTCGGTATCGCTCGGCGCACTGTGTAGTGAAAGTACGAAACTGGCCAAATTCAATCCAAAAAAAAGCCCCAATATATGGGGCTTATTCTAACAAATTCTATTTATTAGTCATCTGCTGCGCCAAGTAGGTGCAGAAGAGAGGTAAAGAGGTTGTATACGTTAAGGTATAGAGCAACCGTGGCGCGAATATAGTTAGTTTCGCCACCATTGATAATACGGCTGGTATCGAACAGGATCAGACCTGACATGATAAATACCACAGCCGCGTTAATCGCCATAAAGGCAATTGAGCTGCCGATAAAAATATTAACGATACTGGCAACGATCACCACCAACAGACCTACGGTTAAAAAGCCGCCCATAAATGAGAAGTCTTTTTTGGTAGTCAGTGCATAAGCAGAAAGGCCAAAGAAGATAAGCGCCGTTGAACCCAAGGCTTGCATGATCAAAAACGGACCACTTGGCATAGCTGCGTAGTGGTTAAGCAGGGGACCTAAGCCAAAGCCCATAATGCCGGTGAAGGCAAATACCCACATAACACCAGAGGCGGTTTCGGCTTTCTTATTAACAACAAAAAGCAGACCTAAACCTACCAAAGAGCAGATGATCCCCGTAAAGAACGGAGGGTTAAGCGCCATAGAAATACCCGCAGTCACAGCACTGAATGCCAACGTCATCGCGAGTAAAAAGTAAGTGTTCTTTAAAACCTTATTCGTCTCAATGGTCGACATCATCGGCTTGGCCGTGCTGTACGAGTTATTAAACGCCATTGTTAAACTCCTTAAATTAATCAATCCTCGGATGCAACTTACATCCAGGTACAAGATTATCAAGTCTTATAAATATGGGCAAACCTTTCACATTCAATGCCTAGGAAACAATCATATTTGCTGTAAACTTATGCAAAACAGTCAAAAATTAAGCGCTTAAACAAAAAAATGAAAATAAAACTTCACAAACGCAATTCATTTCTCTAATATTCGCCCCGCTGCGGAGAGATGGCTGAGCGGTTGAAAGCACCGGTCTTGAAAACCGGCATAGGTTAATAGCCTATCTAGGGTTCAAATCCCTATCTCTCCGCCACTAAATTTAACTTGGATGATACGATACGTTGTCCAGGTACCGCGTTTGGAGAGATGGCTGAGTGGTTGAAAGCACCGGTCTTGAAAACCGGCATAGGTTAATAGCCTATCTAGGGTTCAAATCCCTATCTCTCCGCCATATAAGAAAGGGCTGCTTTACATAAGCAGCCCTTTTTTGTGCTTGGTGCAAAAGCGTCACATTAGCCACGTCTTAATCCCACTCCTATTTTAACCTAAGGCATGCCTATATTAGAGCGATGCGACTAAGGTAGTAATTGGCAAGGGCGGCATTCTTTGCCACTCTGCATAGATGCAAAAGTTAAGAATTATCCCTCTATGAAGCAACATCTGGCGAAGGCCGTACTCTATTCATTGCTTGCCCCTGTGCTGGTGGGGCTTGTGCTTGGCATCTACTATGCGTTGTCGGTACAGGAAAATGGCTCGGCCATCTTTTTTACTGTCTTGTTATCGGCTCTTGCCAATGCCCATATTGTTGGTTTGGCTATGGCGGTGCTGGTGGTGCCGGGTTATCTCTTGATGTACAAACACAACAAGGTGCATTACAGCGGAATTTTAACCCTAGGCTTGCTCGGTGGCGCTGTGTTTAGTTATCTTTTTGGTGCTGGTGCCGGCTTTTTGCTTATCGTTAATGCGCTGATGGCCGCCCTTGGTAGCGGTTTGTTTTTATTCGGTTTGCGCCGTGGGCGTGCGAAAATCGCTTAACGGCTTTATAACGAGTGATTTAATTTTAAGCAACCAGCGCATTTTCAAGCGCTCGCAGCACTTTTTTCAAGATAAAAGGTTTCATTTGCCCGCCACAAAGAGTACCTTAAACACTGCGTATTCTATGTGAAGTAGTATTTAAATGAGCAAAGCGGAATTTTATCGTTCTGTGACAGAGCAGGCGCAAGCACTGATTTGTGACGAACCCAATTTAATTGCCAACTTAGCTAACATCAGCGCCTTGTTATATATGTCGATGGACGATATTAACTGGGCCGGTTTTTATTTATTGGAGTCGCCGGAGCAATTAGTGCTGGGGCCATTTCAGGGAAAACCTGCATGTGTGCGTATTGAAGTGGGCAAAGGGGTATGCGGTACTGCTATAGCGGCGGATAAAACTCAGCTGGTCACAGATGTGCATCAATTCCCCGGCCATATTGCCTGTGATGCGGCATCCAATTCGGAAATTGTTCTCGTGGTTAAGAAAAACGGCGAGGCCATTGGCGTATTGGATATCGACAGTCCTACAGTAGGGCGTTTTGACGAACAGGATCAAGCGGGCCTTGAGCTGCTGGTTGCATGTTTGGAGAAGCATATCGCATGAAAGATCTACTGAACGTCCAAGATTACCTTTTTTCCATAGCCGATGTAGGTGATTGGGAAGGCGAAGAAGAGCAGGTATGTGAGCGCTTAAATGAGCTTATTCACCACGCTTGGGCACGACTACCTGATGATCTTGGCTGTGACCAAATTGACAGTATTATATCCGGTATATGGGAACATCTTCGCGGTGACCTGGCATTAATCGATGCCGAGTTAGAAGAGTTGCTGGACTGGGTGGAACACTATATCGACTCGGCTCAAGATGAGCAGATGTAACTGAAGGTTTAGAAATGGAAACCCCAAACAAGCTAAAAGACATAAACGAAGTATTGGCATTCCTTTACGAGGAATTTCCAAACTGTTTTAAACAAAAAGACGGCATTAAGCCTCTTAAAGTCGGTATCTTTAAAGACATCGCCGAGCGTATTGAGGGCAGTGAAAAAGTCAGTAAAACGCAGGTTCGTCAGGCACTAAGAAAATATACCTCGCACTGGCGCTACCTTGAAGCGGTAGTTAATAACGAATTCCGCGTTGATCTAGACGGCAACCAGGCCGAAAAGGTTGAGCAAGAGCATGTAGAACATGCACAGACGGCCCTAGAGCAAAGCCGTGCAAAAATGGCTAAGCGTAAGAAGCCAGCACGTGGTGCCAAAGAGGGTGACACAAAGGGTTACAAAAAACGCCCACAGGGCAGTGGTAAACCAGCTGCAAAAGGCGCTAAAGTCAAAAAAGCCCCAGCCGCTGAACCTCGTCGCAGCAATAAAGTTGAACCTTTGCCAAGCGAACAGGTCAAGGCTAATACTAAAGTTAAAGTAAAACTAGGTCAGGCATTGGTCAACGGTACCATCACGGAAGTCAACAAGGATGAAATCCATGTTGAGCTGGTAACCGGTATGCAAGTTAAGACAAAAGCCGATAGTCTATACCTGGTATAAAAAAGGAGTTGTGCATGAGTAAGACGTTTTCACTCATCCCCCTGGTTGCTGCCCTTATCGCGGCACCGGCCTTGGCCTCGTTGGACAAGGTCACTATCGCTGATTTACCCGTGTTGCAGCAAGAGTCGCAACACAGTACTGCCAGTAAGCGAGTGACCAACCTTTTTACCCGTGCACACTACAAGCCGATACGATTTAACGACGAACTGGCAACGCAGATGTTCGATCGTTATATCGAATCCCTGGACTTTAATCGCAGTATTTTCTTAGCGGGCGATGTTGCCCAGTTTGAGCAATACCGCGATAAGTTCGATAACGCTCTAAAGTCCGGCAAATTAGACTTTGCCTACGACTTATTTAACCTCAGCATGAAGCGCCGGTTTGAGCGTTATCAGTATTCTTTGTCCTTACTCGACAAGCCTTTCGATTTTAGCCAAGACGACAAGTATTATTTTGATCGTGAAGATGCACCTTATGCGAGCACCGAAGCCGAGCTTAACGAGCTGTGGCGTCAAAAGGTGAAGTATGATGCGTTACGCCTGAAAATGACGGGTAAGGATTGGGATGGCATCAAAGAGGTGTTGGAAAAACGCTACACCTACACTTTGAAGCGCTTGGTGCAAACCAAGAGTGAAGATGCGTTCCAGATTATTATGAATGCCTTTGCCCGCTCCATTGAAGCCCACACTTCTTACTTATCGCCACGTCGTGCCGAGCAGTTCAAGATGGATATGGATCTTGAACTTGAAGGCATAGGCGCTGTGCTTAGTTATGACGAAGATTACACAGTGATCCGCTCTTTGGTTCCAGGTGGCCCTGCCGATAAAACTGGCGCCATTAAACCGGAAGACAGGGTCATAGGTGTGGCCCAGGGCGATGATGACTTTGTTGATGTGATCGGCTGGCGCCTTGATGATGTAGTCGACCTTATCAAGGGCCCTAAAGGCACCTTGGTGCGCTTACAGTATCTTCGCGGTAAGGACGACCACGGCACGCCTAAGGTGGTGGAGATCACCCGTGATAAGGTGCGCTTAGAAGACAGAGCGGCTAAATCGCATGTTTTCGATGCCAGCTACTCATCAATGAGCAGCAAAATAGGCGTTATTGAAATCCCTGGCTTTTATAACAACCTGTCTGAAGATGTAAAAGCCGAGCTGGTGAAACTTAAAGAGCAAAAGGTAGATGGCATTATTATCGACCTGCGTCAAAACGGCGGTGGCTCTTTATATGAAGCAACCAAGCTATCCGGTTTGTTTATCGACCAAGGCCCTGTGGTGCAAATTCACACCCTGAATGACCGTATCGAGCAGCAAAAAGACAGCGATGGCGTAACCTTCTATGACGGCCCTATGACGGTATTGGTTGACCGTTACAGCGCATCGGCGTCGGAAATCTTCGCCGCAGCTATGCAGGATTATGGCCGCGCTGTGATCATCGGCGAGCAAACTTTTGGCAAGGGTACGGTGCAGCAACACCGAGGTTTAGGCCGTAACTACGACCTATACGATAACCCGCTGGGCAGCGTGCAATATACTATTGCCAAGTTTTACCGCATAGATGGCGGCAGTACGCAGCATAAAGGGGTGATCCCGGACATTAAGCTTCCTTCGCCGATTGACCCGGCGGAATGGGGTGAAAGCCAAGAAGACAACGCCCTTCCTTGGGACAGCATTATCCGCGCCAAGTACGCTATGGTTGATAGTTTAGACGATACCATAGGCTACCTCAGGGCCGAGCATGATAAACGTATCGCCAAAGAACCTGAGTTTGGCTATGTGCTGGAAGATATTAGCACCTATAAGGAAGAGAAAGACCGTAAATTTATTTCGCTCAATGAAAAAGAGCGCCTTAATGAGCGCGACGAGCGTGAGCAATTGGCACTGGCTCGTACCAATGAACGTTTAGCTCGTTTGGGTCTGGAGAAGGTAACCGATATAGAAAATGCCCCAGAGGTATTGGATAATTTTGACCCCTACCTTGAAGAAGCAGCTTTAATCACCCAAGATTTTATAAAGCACGGGCGGTTGGTAAAGAATAATAAGTAAGCAATTATCAATAAAAAGGCGCGTTAAGCGCCTTTTTTGTTATTTAAGCGCTGTCAAAGCTGCGTTGCTCTGGTAATCTTTGCGCTTATAACAAAAATAACCCTTGTCGCGTTGTGCAAAAGAGGCAAGGGCAGGAGAGCGATTTTGACGACAACAAAACAAGCTAAATTTATCGATGCCATGATCCCCATCACGGTGTTGATCTGCCTATTGGGTGCAGCGGTTTATCTCTACGGTGA
The DNA here is from genome assembly GCF_038739665.1 of Pseudoalteromonas qingdaonensis. Taxonomy (NCBI): domain Bacteria; kingdom Pseudomonadati; phylum Pseudomonadota; class Gammaproteobacteria; order Alteromonadales; family Pseudoalteromonadaceae; genus Pseudoalteromonas; species Pseudoalteromonas qingdaonensis. Next base: position 240,859 of record NZ_JBCGCU010000002.1, read on the forward strand.
TAACTCGTCATCGGGTCCAAACCAAATAGCCTTACTTTTTGCTACCTTTGCAGCGGCTCTGGTGGGTCTGAAAAATGGCTATACCTGGAAAACCCTTGAAGAGGCGATGATTAAGGGTATCACTATTTCCCTAGGGGCTATTTTGATCTTGCTCATGGTTGGTGCACTTATTGGTACCTGGCTGCTGTCGGGCACAGTGCCGACTTTGATCTATTATGGCTTGCAGATTATTAACCCGCATTGGTTCTATGCCGCCAGTTGTATTATTTGTGGTGTTGTTGCCATGAGTATCGGCAGCTCCTGGACTACAGCTGCCACCATAGGTGTGGCCCTGTTGGGTGTCGCTAATGGTTTATCTCTTGACCCTGTGGTCACTGCCGGTGCGGTGATCTCAGGTGCCTATTTTGGCGATAAACTAAGCCCACTTTCAGAAACCACCAACCTGGCGCCAGCAGTGGCCGGGGCCGATCTCTTTGCGCATATCCATCATATGCTCTGGACCACAGTGCCCAGCTTTGTGATTGCGGTGATCATCTTTATCTTTATGGGCTTTAATGCTGAGATCAGCAATGACGCCACCGCCATTGATGCCATGGTGGATTTGCTGGCGGCAAACTTTAATATCAATATCTTAAACCTTATGCCCTTAGTGGTGCTGCTGGTTTTGGCCATTCGTAAAATGCCGGCGTTCCCAGCGATTTCCATTGGCGCCGTGCTTGGTGCTGTGTGGGCGCTGTTATTCCAAAGTGATTTACTGGCGACTCAGGTGGATGTTAGCCAGGGTCAGCTAATTGGCTATTTTAAGCTGGTATGGGCCACCTTCTTTGATGGTTTTGCCATTAGCACGGGTGATGCGAAAATGGATGACCTGTTATCCGGCGGCGGTATGTCGGGCATGCTTAACACCACCTGGCTTATTATGATGGCGCTTATGTTTGGTGCCATTATGGAGAAAACAGGCCTGCTTGAGGTGTTTGTACGCAGCATTTTAAAAGTTGCCAAGTCTACCGGCTCTTTGGTAGCTGCGACTATTTCGACCTGTATCGGTACCAACCTGGTGGCGGCGGATCAATATATTGCCATAGTAGTACCTGGGCGTATGTTTAAAGAAGAATATAAAAAGCGTGGTTTACGACCTGTGAACTTGTCACGTACCTTGGAAGATGGCGGCACAATTACCAGCCCCCTTATTCCTTGGAATACTTGTGGCGCCTATATGCAGAGTGTACTTTTGATCAACCCGTTTGATTACGCCCTGTATGCGTTTTTCAATTTGATCAACCCGGTACTTGCTGTGATTTATGCCTATTTAGGTATTAAGATCCTTCGTATCGAACCCAAGCATCTGCAAAACGACGATGAAGCTGCGGCAGAAGTCGAGCTACAAAAGCAAAGCAAAGAGCAGGACTCGGCGTAATACCAACACAGCAAACATTTGCAGTACGGGCATCATTTGATGCCCGCTTTAATTTTTAGGAGACAGTCACCCTATGACCGCGACTCAACCCCATGCCCAGTATTTACGTGATTACCAAGCGCCCGCATTTTTTATCGACGAACTCGAATTACAAGTCCAACTCGCGCCGCTAAACACGCAAGTAGTAGCCCGCTCACAGGTACGTGCCAACCTTGAAAACCCAAGCGATAAGCTGGTACTCGATGGCATAGATTTAACTTTGCTGCAGGTACGCATAAACGACCAGGCGCACAGTGCCTATCATATTGAAGGTGAGCAGTTGATCATAGAGCAGCTGCCTGAGCAGGCTTTTACCCTAGAGATCACCACGCAATGCGCGCCCGAAACCAATACTTCGCTCGAAGGCCTGTATCTGTCCGATGGTGCCTACTGCACTCAATGTGAAGCTCAGGGTTTTCGTAAAATCACCTATTTCCTCGACCGTCCCGATGTGATGGCAAGCTACAAGGTGACTATAGTGGCTGACAAGGCCCAGTTTCCTCACCTTTTATCCAATGGTAATAAAATAGACAGTGGTGATTTAGAAGGCGGTAAGCATTTTGCTACCTGGCAAGACCCGTTTAAAAAGCCCAGTTACCTTTTTGCTTTAGTAGCCGGTGACTTTGATGTGCTGCGCGATACCTATACCACGACCTCAGGCCGCGAGGTAGCGCTCGAGCTGTATGTTGATAAAGGGAACCTATCCAAAGCTCCTCATGCCATGGCCTCGCTTAAGCGCGCCATGCAATGGGATGAGCAGCGCTTCGAGCTGGAATACGACCTGGACGTTTACATGATAGTGGCGGTTGATTTCTTCAATATGGGCGCGATGGAAAATAAGGGCCTGAATATCTTTAACTCCAAATGCGTTTTGGCAAATAGTGAAACCAGCACAGACAGGGATTTTCATCTGATCGAGTCCATTGTCGGGCACGAGTATTTCCATAACTGGACAGGCAACCGGGTAACTTGTCGCGACTGGTTCCAGCTGTCTTTAAAAGAAGGCTTAACGGTATTTCGCGATCAGGAATTTAGCAGTGACTTGGGCTCTCGCGCTTTGAACCGTATTGATGCGGTGAAGGTGATGCGTACCCATCAGTTTGCCGAAGATGCCGGCCCCATGGCGCACCCAATTCGTCCAGAAAAAGTCATTGAAATGAATAACTTTTACACGGTCACCGTGTATGACAAGGGCGCCGAAGTGATCCGCATGCTGCATACCTTGCTCGGTGAAGCGGGTTTTCAAAAGGGCATGAAGCTGTATTTTCAGCGCCATGATGGCCAGGCGGTGACCTGTGATGACTTTGTTGCGGCCATGAATGATGCTAATGACACGGATTTATCCCAGTTTTCACTTTGGTACGGACAAGCAGGTACGCCCTTGGTTTCGGTGCGCGAAGATTACGACAGCGACACCAAACGCTATACCCTGAGCTTAACGCAAACCCATAAGCCAACCGCGGAGCAGCCCCATAAGGACAACTTGTTAATTCCGGTAGCCATAGAGCTGTTAAGCCAAGAAGGGCAGCCAATGGCGCTCAAACGCGACGGCCGAGAGCTTGACAAGGTTTTACACCTAAGTGAGCAAAGTCAGGAATTTGTGTTTGAGCAGCTTGATGAGCGCCCGGTAGCCGTTCTTTTTGAAGACTTTTCGGCGCCGGTACAGGTACAATTTGCCCAAGCCTTAGCAGATCAATTACATATTGTCCGCCACGCCAGCAGCGATTTTAGCCGCTGGGATGCGCAGCAGGCGGCACTTAGCTATTGTGTTAACCAGGCTTTAGAGCAGGGCGTGCAAAAACCTCAGTTGCCGGATGCTGTGCTTGCGACCCTGAGCGAGTTGCTAAATGGCGTTTTGTCAGGTGTTGAAGCCGACTTGGCATTGATAGCCGAGCTTTTATATTTGCCGAGCTTTGACACTCTAAGCAGCGGATATAGCGAAATTCCGGTCGATGCCCTCAATAGCATTATTACAGCCTTTGAAACGGATATTGCTAAGCATCTGAGCCCGCAATTAGAAGCCGTCGTAGAGCAGTTTAAGGACGACAAGCAACAAACAGCTCAAAGTGCTGGGGTGCGCGCCTTACTTGCTGCCTGCATGTATTACCTGGCGCGCCTTGATACCGCCATCGACTATATAGCCGAGCAAGCCAATAGCGGCTCCATGACCTTGTCTTTGGCGGCGCTAAAAGCCTTGGTGTTGGCGCAGCATCAGCAGCAAAACGCCTTGCTTGGGGAATTTGCAAGGCGCTGGGCCGACGATGTCCTGGTATTGGATAAATGGTTTAACTTACAGGCGATGAAGCAGGGCGAGCAGGCTTTATGTGATATTGGCGCCTTGTTTGAACACCCGCACTTTTCTTGGCAAAACCCGAACCGGGTTAGAGCCTTGCTGGGGCCTTTAACCATGAGCAACCCAAGGGTTTTCCATCATCAGGATGGCCGTGGTTATGAGCTTCTTGGTGATGTGCTGGTCAAGCTAAACGAGATTAACCCGCAAAATGCCTCGCGCTTAATTACGCCTTTGCTGGCGTGGCGTCGTTATGATGCGGGCCGTCAACAACTGATGTGCGCTCAGTTGCAACGCCTAATGGCATTACCTAACCTGAGCAAAGATCTCTTTGAAAAGGTAGAAAAAGCATTAAGTGAATGAGCAATAAAAGCTATTTCTTTAGTCTGAACTTAAGCTATGAGCAGTGCTTGGCCTATTACCGGGGCCAAGTCACCGCCATTCAAGTATGTGACGATAATAATCGTCGCATACGCTTTCCTGCTGCTAAAATATTACCGCACATGTCGCAATTGGGCATACGCGGCCGATTCCGCCTTACCCTCACCCCAGAAAATAAATTCGTTGCGCTGGAGCGAATTTAAATACACTAATTCTTAGATTATTTGATATTAATGTAAATTGCATTTGTCGTTAACGTTATTGTCATGTATAAAAATAGTGGTAGGATGTCATACCATTAGCATATAAAAAGGAAATTTAACGCCAGTTACAAAGCATTCATGTAGACTGTTGGTAACTGTAGCCTATCCTTTTCAATGCACAAGACTACATTAAAAACAATAACTTGATCTAAAAATTACCCGCGCTAAGGGGGAAGCAACAATGATAAGACAGCCACTATTTGCGAAGCATAGATTAGCGCTCAGCGTCGGTGCAGCGATGTTGGGCATGAGCAGCGCCGCACACAGTGCCAGCTTTACGGTTGGGGATTTCGATATTAATTTTGATTCGACCTTCTCATACGGCCAGAGCATTCGTACCGAAAATCGTGATTTTCAGTATGTAGGTAAGAGTAATCACCCACGTTTTGACTGGAGCACTTACAACGCCGCGCTTAATACCGTTTATAGTTCCAGTGATGTGTGGAGCCAACCCGGCGCCTATTCAAACAATGGCGACGCAGGTAACCTGAACTTCGACAAGGGCGATACCTTTTCGCAATTGTTAAAAGGCACCCATGAGTTGGCTATCAATGGCGAATCTTACGGTTTGTTCTCCCGCTTTATGTATTTTTACGACTTTGCCCTGATGGATGGTGACTTCGCTTATACCAATCCGGTATCCGGCGAAAGCGTAGACCCTTGTGATTACGACGAAACCAAAGAGCAGGTTTGTGCTGACTTCCGTCTTCTTGATGCCTTTGTGTGGGCCGACTTTGATTTTAATGAAGGTCAAAACCCGCTCTCTGTGCGTTTAGGCCAACAGGTTGTGAACTGGGGTGAAAGTACGCTTATCTCCCACGGCATTAACGTTAACCCGGTTGATATCGACCGCTTAAAAGCGCCGGGCGCCGAGTTAAAAGAAGCCTTTATTCCAGTGGGCATGTTATGGGCCTCTTTGGGTATTACCGAAAACCTTTTCCTAGAAGGTTTCTATCAATACCAATGGCATGAAACTCGCCTACCTGCCACCGGCAGCTACTTCTCTACCAATGATTTTGCTTCGGAAAACGGTTTTACCCAAAACGTACAGCTGGGCTTTACCTCAAACCCGGATATAGATTTGGCGTTTTTGACCGACAGTCTGAATAACCTTGCCGCAGATTGGCAAGCGGCAGCAGCGGCTCAGGGCATTGACCCGACTTCCGCAGAAGGCCAGCAATTACTCGCAAGCATGTATCTTGCTTACCCAACCAAGGTAGCCCTGAAGGGTGAGGGCAGTCGCGGTAAATCTGACCCAAGCGATGGCGGTCAATATGGTTTACGCCTGGGTATGTTTATGCCTGAGCTGAACGACACAGAAGTGGCTCTGTATTACATCAACTACCACAGTCGCCGTCCGGTGATCTCGGGTCAGGTATCGGACTTTACCGCCATAGGTGAAGACCTGGCGATGATCATGAGTACAGAGATCAACAGCAGCAATGTTAACGACTTGAAAGCCTTTACTAAGGCCAAGCTGGATTACCCAGAAGATATCAAGTTATACGGTTTAAGCTTTAACACCTCTATTGGTGAAACCGCGCTTGCCGGTGAATTTGCTTTTCGTGAAGACGAGCCATTCCAGGTTGATGACGTAGAGCTATTGTACGCAGGTATGCCCGAGCAGTTGGCCTTGGCAGGACTTCGTCCGGAATTCGCTGGTATTTCACAGTTAAGCCCTGGCGATGCCACCGCAGTGGTTGGCCCAGGTGGTACAGCAAAGGGTTATATTTTACGTAATACTGCCCAGTTGCAGTTTACCGCAACGCACCTGTTTGGCCCGGCACTCGGTGCCGATAGCTGGGCAGTAGTGGGTGAAGTAGGCGGTGTGCGCATTAACAATATGCCAGCCTATGACGAATTGCGCTTAAACGTTTCTGGTACTGGCCGCAGCGGCGTTATGCAGGGGCCTTTGACGGATGACTATTCAGCCTTGCATATGGCCTTATCAAATGGTCCTGAAACCAACCCATTCCCAACGGCTTCGGCCTGGGGTTACCGTCTGATCGCCAAGGGCGATTATTATGATTTGTTCTCGGGCGTTAACTTCTCGCCGCGCTTCGTATTCTCACACGATGTCAATGGTATTACTCCAGATCCCATGTACCTGTTTATTGAAGACAGAAAATCATTGGGCATTAATATGAACTTTAACTATCAAAATACTTGGTCTTTTGATCTTGGTTATAACTCATTCTGGGGCGGCGGCGCGACCAATACCTTTGCCGATCGTGATTTTGTTTCCTTTAATATCAAATATTCAATTTAAAAGGGTATCCGTATGTTGACTAAACCTACCCTCATTGCAGCAGCATTTTGTAGCATTTTCGCTACCACTGCAGTACAAGCAAAAATTTCGCCGGAGCAAGTGGAACGCCTTGGCGCGGACTTAACGCCAATTGGCGCCGTTAAGGCCGCTAACCAAGATGGCTCTATACCAGCTTGGGATGGTGGTATCACCCAAGTGCCGGCCAACTATAAGCCGGGCATGCACCACCCGGATCCATTTGCTGCGGATCAGGTGTTGTACACTATAGACAAATCAAATCTGGAGCAGTACAAACACCTGCTTAGTGCAGGCCAGATAGCCTTGTTTGAAGCCTACCCAGACACCTTTAAGATGCCTGTGTATCCAACTCGCCGTAGTGCCTCGTATCCTCAGGCCTTCTACGATGCGACGAAAAAGTACGCCACTCAAGCCGAGCTAATTGAAGGTGGTAACGGTATTAAAAACACCGCCATTGGTATTCCATTCCCAATTCCAGCCAACGGTCTTGAGGCCATTTGGAATCACTTGCTGCGCTACCGTGGTCAGTCTATTTCGCGCTTTGGTGGTCAGGCAATGCCAACGGCTTCCGGTGCCTATAACCTGATTGGTTTTGATGAGCAGTTATTGATCAAGTACGCCGCTGACGATGCCACCCCTGAGCAGCTGGAAGAGTCAAATATCCTCTTCAAATTTAAGCAAAGTGTCACCGAGCCGGCGCGTCTTGCAGGTACTGCCTTATTGGTACATGAAACCATGGACCAAATTTTGACTCCGCGTCAGGCATGGACCTACAACACGGGTCAGCGCCGCGTGCGTCGTGCACCAAACGTTGCTTATGATGCCCCGGGAACAGCGTCAGACAATCTGCGTACCACAGATGACTTCGATATGTTTAACGGCTCACCTAACCGTTACAACTGGGAGCTAAAGGGTAAGCAAGAGTTGTTGATCCCTTATAACAGCTACAAGCTGCACAGTGATTCACTGCAGTACGACGACATCATCAAACCGGGTCATGTTAACCCTGAGCATTTGCGTTATGAGAAGCACCGTGTATGGGTAGTTGAAGCAACCTTAAAAGAGGGCACGCGTCACACCTATAAGAAGCGTACCTTCTACATTGACGAAGACAGCTGGCAGATCTCTGTGGCCGACCTGTACGACAACCGCGACCAACTATATCGTGTAGCTATGGCCTATGGCTTGAACTACTACGAAGTACCGACGCAGTGGAGTACGCTTGAGGTTTACCATGACCTTAACTCTCGTCGTTATCTGGCCATTGGTCTGGATAACCAAGAAGCCATGTATGACTTCTCACAGTCATTCAATGACAATGAGTTTACATCTAACGCTCTTCGCCGCGAAGGTCGCCGTTAATCCTCGCATTTAGCCGAGCTCACCAAGTGGGCTTGGCTCTTTGATTCAATTTCCTATTTTTGGCGCATATTTATATGAAGTACTTGCTTAGTTGGGCAACCTTGCTTTTGTCGCTGCATGTTGTAGCTCAAACAACACCTCAGCCCGCTTATCGTGCCGAGCAGGCAACACAAACACTTTTCACCGACATTACCGCCACCGCCGAGCGCGTGGTTGCTGTTGGCCAACATGGCACCATAGTGATCAGTGAAGATGCACAGCAGTGGCAACAGGCACAATCCCCCGTAGACGTGTTACTGACCTCGGTGTTCTTTATTGATAACAACCAAGGTTGGGCCTGTGGCCATGACGCTACCATCTTAAATACCCAGGACGGTGGGCAAAGCTGGCAAGTTCAGCAGTTTTTACCTGAGCTTGATAAGCCTTGCTTGGATATTACCTTTATGGATGCGCAGCAGGGCATAGCCGTGGGTGCATACGGTATGTATTTTGTAACCGAGGACGGTGGCCAAAGTTGGCAAAAGCGCTTCCTCGATAGCTTGTTGTTTGCCGAAGATCGCGACTATTTAAATGAGCTAAAAGCCGAAGACCCAGAAGGCTATGAAAGTGAAACAGCCTCTATTTTGCCGCACTTTAACCGCATTGCCACAACCAGCAAGGGCTTATACATAGTGGGTGAAATGGGCCTGATAGCGCACAGCAGTGATGGTGGTCAAACCTGGCAGCGTGAAGACGAAATCTATCACGGTTCGTTTTTTGATATTACCGAAATGGCCGATAAGCTTTATGTAGCTGGCTTACGTGGTAATGCTTTTAGTTATAGCGAAGAAGAGGGTTGGCAACAGCTGATGGCCAATGAGCAAGCGACCATGAACAGCATAATGACGACTGCCGACAAGCAGCTGTATATTTTCGGCAACTCGGCGGTGATCTACCATCTGGATGATGCTAGCAGCATGCAATTGCAAAGTGAGCAACTTAGTGATGGTAAAGCCATTTTAAACGGGGTGCAGTTCAAGGGGCAATTGATACTGGCCACCGAAGCTGGGATCCAAAGCAAGGAGTTTAACTAGTCATGCAAATTATAGTGGAAGCATTAGAGCGTAGTTTATTCCGCCATCGCATGTGGGTGATCATGGCCTTTGTATTGGCCACACTAGCCCTGGCTTTTCAGGCTACCCAGCTTAAACTCGACGCCTCATTTAATAAAAACATCCCCCTTAACCATGAATATATGAAGGTGTACACCAAGCATGAGAAGCAATTTGGTGGCGCCAACAGCATATTAATTTCCGTTTGTGATGCCGGTGGTGACATCTTTAATGAAGAGTTTTTTACTCAGTTAAAGTCGGTGCACGATCAGCTTTACTTTATTCCCGGCGTGAACCGTCCTTTAGTTAACTCTATCTTCTCACCAAGCGCGCGCTTTGTTGAGGTGGTTGAAGACGGCTTTAGCGGCGGCCCAATCATTCCCGCAAACTTTCGTCCCGATGAGCGTGGCTTAGCGCGGGTAAAAGAGAATATAGAAAAGGCCAAGGTAGTAGGGCGCATGATAGCGTCTGATTATTCCTGTGCCATGGTCAGTGCCCAGCTGATGGAGTTTGACCCACAAACCGGTGAAAAGCTCGATACCTTGGCCATAGCCGAGCAGCTTGAAAGCAAAATCCGTGACGACCTAAGCACGGACAATGTAAGCATCCATATTATCGGCTTTGCGAAAATGGCCGGTGATATCGCCGATGGTGCTAAGGGCGTATTGCTCTTCTTTGCCCTTGCCATAGTGATCACCTTTATTATGGTGTGGCTGTTCTGTAAAAGCTTTAAGCTGACCCTGTTGCCAATTGTCTGCTCCTTTATCGCCGTGGTCTGGCAGCTTGGTTTGCTCTCAACCCTGGGCTTTGGTCTGGATCCCATGTCGATTCTGGTGCCGTTTTTGGTTTTTGCCATAGGCGTGAGCCACGGCGTACAAATGATCAATGATATTGCCAAAAAAGTACAACTGGGCAGCAGCGCTAAAAATGCTGCGGAGTCGAGCTTTAAGGCCTTGATGATCCCAGGTGGTATCGCCTTGCTATCAGATACTGTGGGCTTTTTAACCCTGCTCGCCATCGACATCGGCATTATTCGTGAGTTGGCCATTACCGCAAGTTTAGGGGTGGCGGTGATCATCTTCACCAACCTGGTGTTGCTACCCGTGGTAGCTTCTTATTTGAATGTGAGCAACCTGCATGTGCTTTCAGCGGATAATAGAAATAAAGGTGCGCTGTTTAAAGTACGTGAGTTACTGGTTTGTGCCACAGATAGAAAAAATGCCGCCATTATCCTTATTTGTACGGCGCTGCTTTTTGCCTTCGGTTATTGGCAATCACAAAAGATGCATATCGGCGACTTACATGCAGGCGCGCCGGCGCTGCACGAAGATGCCCGCTATAACCAGGATACCTTCTTGATCTCCGATAGATACGAGATCTCCTCGGATATCCTTAAGGTGATAGTGGAGGCTTATCCAGCGGCTTGTACCGAGCACGATGTGATGGAGCGTATTCGTCAATTCCAGTGGCGCATTGAAAACGTCCCTGGGGTGCAAAGCAGTGTGTCTCTTGCCAGTGTGGCGCAGGCGGTCAACGCCGGTTACAACGAAGGCAATCTAAAATGGCAAACCCTGCCGCGCAATACCGCATCCCTGGTGCAGGCGTCGTCGCGGGTGGAAACAAGCTCAGGCCTGCTTAATGGCGATTGCTCTGTGATGCCAGTGATCATCTTTATGAAAGACCATAAGGCGCAAAGCATAGATCAGGTAGTGGCAAGGGTGAAGGAAGTGGGCGCCGAGTTTGGCACCGACAAGCTGCAATTCCGTTTGGCCTCAGGTCCTATCGGTGTAATGGCGGCCACTAATGAGTCCGTATCCGAAGCGCAAACGCCCATGATGCTGTATGTCTATGGTGCTGTGATAGCCCTGTGCCTAGTCAGCTTCCGCTCGGTGCGCGCGACCATAGCCGTGGTTCTGCCTCTGTATATAGTATCGACCCTGGCGCAGGCGCTGATGGTGGCATTGGAAATCGGCCTGACTGTGTCGACCTTGCCGGTTATCGCCCTGGGTGTAGGTATAGGTGTTGATTATGGTATTTATATCCTCTCCTCCAAGATGATCCAGCTTAAGCAGGGCCTCAGTGTCAGTCAGGCTTATCGTAATGCCTTGGTTGAGCGCGGCAGTGCTGTGCTATTTACCGGTATTACTTTGGCGGTGGGTGTAAGTACTTGGATTTTCTCGGCGCTGAAGTTTCAGGTCGATATGGGCATCTTATTGACCTTTATGTTCCTGGTAAACATGATAGGTGCCTTGCTTATAATTCCAGCAATCAGTGCTTTCTTGTGGTCTGACCAGAAAAAATAATGTTAAAGTGTGTTAACGGAAATGGCCGGTCGCGGCCATTTCCATCTATATTTTGTGAATAATGCGTCAAAGCGCTGAAATCATTGGTCTGATTTCATCGAAAAGGCTGTTTATTAGCTGCAAAAGGGTTAGAATCACCCCGGCTCCACGCTATTCAGTCACCCGTTCACAAGACGGTATAGATTAAGGAACACACAATGACACAAAATGACGGTCACGCTAGCGTTATTCTGAATAACGTCAGCAAGCTTATTAAGAGCAAAGTTAATCCAGACAAGGTGTCACTCGTCGACAAATTTGCTCATGCTTTATACAGCAACATGTCGGCTGAGGACCTAGTACACAGAAATGACAGTGACCTCTACGGGGCAGCGCTTAGTCTTTGGAACTCCCTAGAGGGAAACAAGGGCGACGAAGCGGTGATCCGTGTAATTAACCCTGAAGTAGCTAAACACGGTTGGCAATCCTCTCACACCATCGTTGAAATCATAGCTAAGGACATGCCATTTTTGGTGGACTCAGTGCGCATGTCACTGAATCGTGCCAATATAGCTTCGCACCTTTTGCTACATACGCCGTTAAAAATTCAGCGCGATAACGATGGCGCCATCATCAATCTTTCGAACCTAAAAGCCTCGCAAGAGTCGAACTCGACGAAAACAGTGTTCTTTATTGAGATTGACCGTCAAACCGATGAAGGCGAAATCAATGCCTTTAAAGCCGAGCTTGAGTCGGTGCTAAACGATGTCTCACTGGCAGTAGAAGACTGGCAGCCAATTCGCAGCAAGTTACTTGAAGTGATCAAAGACTTGCCAAAGCGTCCACACAATGTGGATGCGATTGAGCTTAATGAAACCATGGAGTTTCTTGAGTGGCTGGCCAGCGATAACTTTACCTTTATGGGTTACCGTCAATACCAGCTGACGCCGGTAAAGGGTGACCATCAGCTTAAGGGCGTGGAAGGCTCAAGCCTGGGTCTGATGAAGAACTCAGATGAAAACCATGTTCGCTTACTGTCAGACATGCCAGAAATCGCTCGCAAAGAAGCGCGCAGCAGCAACCTTTTGGTATTGACTAAAACAAACTCAATTTCCCGAGTACACCGTCCGGCGCACACCGACTATATCGGCATCAAGCGTTTCGATAAAGACGGCAACGTAGTGGGTGAAGACCGTTTTATTGGTTTGTTCTCATCGAGCTTCTACAATAACAGCGCCGCCGATGTGCCGGTGTTGAAGTCGAAGATCCGCCAGGTACTCGATATGAGTGATTTCGCTGCGGGCACACACGCCTATAAAGCGGTACTCAATTTTCTTGAAACCTATCCTCGTGACGAACTAGTGCAAGCGCGCGAAAGCGAACTGCTTGATGTGGCCATGGGCGTATTGCAAATTCAAGAACGTGATATGTGTCGTCTGTTCGTGCGCAAAGATACCTATGGTCGTTTCTTCTCGTGCATGGTGTATGTACCGCGTGAGCGTTATAACACAGCGCTGCGCCGCGAAACTCAGCAAATTCTTGCAGAAGCCTTTGGCTCGAACGACAAAGTGGCCTTTACCACTTATTTCTCAGAATCAAACCTTGCTCGTACTCACTACACAGTGCGCGTGCAAGACGACAATGTAGATTACGACGTGAAAGAAATCGAAAACAATTTAGTAGAAGCTGCCCGCACTTGGGAAGATAAACTGCAATCGGCATTACTTGGTAGCAATGGCGAAGCCCGTGGTAACGAACTTAACCGCAAATACGCTAATGCGTTTGCCAGCGCCTACAAAGACCAGGTACTGCCTAGCGCTGCCGTGGTTGATATCGAAAAGCTAGAGTTGCTTGATGACGAAAACAAGCTGGAAATGCTGTTCTACCGTCCACAAGAAGAAGCAAATTCAAACATAGTTCGCCTGTCTTTGTTCCATAAAGATGAGCCTATTCACCTGTCTGATGTTATGCCGATGTTGGAAAACTTTGGTCTGCGCGTTATCGGTGAAACGCCGTACGCGGTGAAAACATCTGATGGCCAGGTAAACTGGATCATGGACTTCTCCATGTTGCTAAGCAGCAAAGAAGTAGCGGACTTCGACAAGGTTTCTGCCCGTTTCCAAAAAGCCCTAACGGATGTTTGGAACAACCGTTTGGAAGACGACGGCTTTAACCGCCTGGTATTGGTTGGTGGCCTGGCAGGTCGTGAAGCATCAATCCTGCGCGCCTATGCCAAGTATATGCGTCAAATCGGTGTCACTTTCTCGCAAAGCTACATCGAAAGCACCTTTGCCAACTACCCGGACATCGCCACGCAAATCGTTAAACTATTTGCTAAGAAGTTCTCGGTTAAGGCGCCTGGCACAGATAAAGCCCTTGAGAAGCTGATTGCGCAAATTTACGAAGCCCTTGAAAACGTAGCTAACCTGGATGATGACCGTATCATTCGCTTGTACGTTGATATGATCAAGGCAACCTTGCGTACCAACTACTACCAAAAAGCGGAAGATGGTCTGTTTAAGTCTTACATCTCATTCAAGGTTAAGCCAAGCTTGATCCCGGATGTACCACTGCCGCTTCCTGCGTTTGAAATCTTTGTTTATTCACCGCGCGTTGAAGGTGTTCACCTACGTGGTGGTAAGGTTGCTCGTGGTGGTCTACGTTGGTCAGACCGTCGTGAAGACTTCCGTACCGAAGTATTGGGTCTGGTTAAGGCGCAGCAGGTTAAGAACACGGTTATCGTACCTGTTGGTTCTAAAGGTGGCTTCGTTTGTAAGCAACTACCGAGTGAGCGCGAAGCCTTCTTCAAAGAAGGTCAAGAATGCTACAAGATCTTTATCCGCGGTCTACTTGATATCACAGACAACATAGTTCTTGGCGAAATTGTTGCCCCTGTTGATGTAACTCGTCACGATGAAGACGACCCGTACTTGGTTGTTGCTGCCGATAAGGGCACCGCGACCTTCTCTGATATCGCTAACGGTATCGCACAAGAGTACAATTTCTGGCTAGGCGATGCCTTTGCCTCGGGTGGCTCTGTGGGTTATGACCACAAGAAGATGGGTATTACCGCAAGAGGTGCTTGGGAGTCGGTGAAACGTCACTTCCGTGAAATCGGTATTGATTGTCAAAACACAGACTTTACCGCTATTGCTATCGGTGATATGGCCGGTGACGTATTCGGTAACGGTATGTTGCTATCTAAGCACACGCGCTTACAAGCGGCATTTAACCATATGCACATCTTTATCGACCCGAATCCGGACGCAGCCACGTCTTGGGAAGAGCGCAAGCGCTTATTCGAGATGCCGCGTTCAAGCTGGGAAGATTACAACAGCGAATTGATCTCTCAAGGCGGTGGTATCTTTAACCGTAGCGCCAAGTCAATCACTTTGACCCCAGAGATCAAGAAGATGATCGGCACCAAGAAGGCGGCGATGACGCCAAATGAGCTTATCAAAGCCATTCTTATGATGCCTGTAGACCTGCTATGGAACGGTGGTATCGGTACTTATATCAAGTCTAAGTCTGAAACCGACACAGACGTAGGTGATCGCGCTAACGATGCGCTTCGTATCAACGGCGGCGAGCTGGGTGCGAAGATCTTCGGTGAAGGTGGTAACCTGGGTGCGACGCAATTGGGTCGTATTGAGTTCGCTGCTAAAGGCGGACGTATCAACACCGACTTTACCGATAACGTAGGTGGTGTAGCCTGTTCGGATAACGAAGTTAATATCAAGATCTTGCTTAACTCTCTAGTAGTTGAAGGCGACTTGACTAAGAAACAGCGTGACGAATTGCTTTATGCGATGACAGACGAAGTAGCACAACTGGTACTGAAAGACTGTTATCGTCAAACGCAGACCATTTCTGTGACTCAGTTAAAAGGCGCGTCAACGCTTAAAGAAAAAGTACGCTTTATCCACGCTCTTGAAAAAGAAGGCAAGCTGGATCGCGTTATCGAATTCTTACCAAGCGATGAAGAGCTGGCAGAGCGCGCGGCATCAGGTAAAGACCTGACTCGTCCTGAGCTATCTGTATTGGTGTCGTACGCGAAAATGGTACTTAAAGAAACTCTGGTAACAGACGAAGTATCGGAAAACCCATACTACCGCCAGTTGTTGGTGCAGTCTTTCCCTGTGCCACTGCGCGAGCGTTTCAATGCGGCCATGGACAACCACCCGCTACGCAGAGAAATCATCGCTACCAAGTTGGCTAACAACATAGTTAACGACATGGGTCTTAACTTTATGGTACGTATGCACGAAGAAACCGGTGCCTCGGATGCTGAAATTGCCCTGTGCTACAGCATTGCCCGCGAAATCTTCGGCTTGCCAGCAACCTGGAGCGAGATCAGTGCCTTGGACAACCAGGTTGATGCAGCGGTGCAAACAGAAATGTTGTATCAGCTTCGTCGTACCGTACGTCGTGCCACGCGTTGGTTCCTACGTCATCGCAACAAGGCCTTGACCATTGAGCAGAGCATCGAGCACTTCGCACCTTGCTTTAAAGATCTGACCGACAACCTGCACAGCTACATGGTGAGCGCAGAGAGCGAGCAGATCCGCAAAAACGCAACCGCGTTGGCAGACAAGGGCGTTCCGGCGCAACTGGCCATGCGTATTGTATCGCTTTCAAGCCTGTTCTCAGCAATGGACCTGGCGGAAGTGGCAACGCAAAGCAAGCGTTCAACTGCAATCGTTTCAAGCACTTACTTCAAGCTGGGTGCGCGTATGGGTCTACACTGGTTCCTAACGCAGATCACCAATCAGCCGGTACAAAACCACTGGCAAGCCCTTGCTCGTGCCTCGTACCGCGAAGAGCTGGATTGGCAGCAGCGTACCTTGACCGATGTTGTACTACGCAGCTTCGATGACAAGGAACAGGATGTTGATGCGCAAATCGACGCCTGGATGGACGCAAACGATGCCTTATTGCACCGTTGGCAGCAGATGCTAAGCGAATTCAAGACCTCACAAAGTCATGATTTTGCGAAGTTCTCTGTAGCCCTGCGTGAGCTGATGTTACTTGCACATAACTGTGATCAACGTAACTAAGCTCTCTGTTAATAAGCAGTAAAACTCTGTAGAATACCCCGGCCTTTGGCTGGGGTATTTTTTTCTAGGGGGATCCATGTTTTACGAATTAGCACGCCGTTTTATGTTCACCAAGGACGCGGAATGGGCGCATGATTTTGCGCTAAACAACTTACGTCGCTTTGCCAACACGCCATTGTCTATGGCCTGGTCGCAAAACGTGGTCGATAAGCCAACGGAATTTCTTGGCCTGGAATTTAAAAACCCTGTGGGTTTGGCCGCCGGTCTGGATAAAAACGCCGAATGTATCGATGCCTTTGCGCAAATGGGCTTTGGCTTTATTGAAGTCGGCACGGTAACGCCACGACCGCAAGCCGGTAACGATAAGCCGCGTATTTTCCGTCTGCCAGAGCAGCATGCGGTGATCAACCGTATGGGCTTTAACAACAAGGGCGTAGATAACCTGGTTGCCAACGTTAAGGCGTCAAACTATCGCGGCATCCTGGGTATTAATATCGGTAAGAACAAGGACACGCCAAACGAGCAGGGCAAGGATGACTACATCCACTGTATGGGTAAGGTGTTCGAGCACGCCTCATATATCACGGTGAATATTTCTTCACCGAACACCCCGGGTCTGCGTGATCTGCAGTACGGTGAGGCGCTGGACGATCTACTCTCAAGTTTGAAAAACGAACAGCTAGATCTTATTGCCAAGCACAATAAACAGGTGCCCATGCTGGTGAAGGTAGCCCCAGATCTTGATCAGGTGCAGGTAGAGCAGGTGACCCATTCTTTATTAAACAACAAGATAGATGGCGTTATTGCCACCAATACCACCTTAGATCGCACCGCGGTGCAGGGCCTGCAGTATGCGGATGAAGCTGGTGGCTTGTCTGGTCGTCCTGTGCGTGCCAAATCTTTAGAGGTGATCAAGGAGATCAAGCGTATTTCCAATGGTCATCTGCCTATTATCGGTGTTGGCGGTATCGATAGCGCTGAAGCGGCCAAAGAGAAACTCAATAGCGGCGCGGACTTAGTGCAGGTTTACACCGGATTTATCTACGAAGGACCGGCGCTGGTTAAACGGATCTTAAGCAGCTTATAAGGATCCGCTATGAATACGGACGATCCCTCGTAAAATATTATTAGAATTAATTTTACAGGGGATCGCCAAGCGCTATAATCCAAAGTTATAAGCATTGATTTTATTGGCTTTAATTTAGATTAAATCGAGGAAGGGATGTTACAGGCACAACAAGATTGGCAATGGCAAGTATGCGAAGAGCGCAATGCACTGTTACTCGACATGGGTGACATGGAGTTTTGTACGCCGTATAAAAGCCGCCAGTTGATTGATGAAGCCTTTACCCAGCCTAAGTTTAATTTGCGCGATGCCGAGTTCTATCAGCAGGTGTGCCAGTACCTAAGTGGTTTTTCGCTGTGGAATGATGCCCATATCTGTCAAATTGCCCTTAACGCCACCGCGGTTAAACACTACCTTAAACCCATGCTGGCAAAAAGCTGGTTCTTTGCCCCCTATACTGGCGGCCAAGCCAATCACGAAGCCGTGGTACAGCTCACTTCTTCTCAGCAAAGCGGACAATTCCTGATTGTTGACTGCGCCGAGCAAGCAAGTGTGTGCCTATGTCTTGAGCCCAGCTTCGCCCTTGATGAAAATTTACAGCTGCAACAGTTTGCTGTGATCAAGGTGCTAAACGACCGTATCACACCGATTTTCTCCGCCCAGGGACAACAAAAAAGCGCCTAAGACAAAGGGGTTGTGATACAATCTCGGGGAATTTACGAGATAGGAAAGTCACCTTGCAATTTGTCGCTTCTACATCCATTGGCATAGAACAACTGCTACAACAAGAACTCACCGAACTAGGTGCTGAAGTTACCAAACAGCGCGTTGGTGCCGTTGAGTTCAGCGCCGATAGTTTAACTGCGCAGAAGGTGTGTTTGTGCACCCGCTTGGCCACCCGCGTCATGTTGGTGTTGCAACAAGGCAGCGACATCGAAGACAAAACCTCCCTGTATAATTTTGCCCGCTTTCAGCCATGGCAGGAGTTTTTCGGCCCGGATCAATCCTTTGCGGTGGAATTTAGCGGTACTAACCGCCAGCTGAAAAACACCCAGTTCGGCGCCTTGGTGATTAAGGATGCCATTTGTGACTATTTCTATGATTTGTATGAGCGTCGTCCCAGCGTAAGCAAAGAAACGCCGGACGTACGTATGGTTGCCAAACTTAACCGCGATAAACTGACCCTGTATATCGACTATTCCGGCCCACGCCTGTCGCAACGCGGTTATCGTAGCGCTCAGGGTAAGGCACCATTAAAAGAACATCTAGCTGCGGCGCTGGTGATGCGCAGCGGCTGGCTTGATGACACCAGCAAGCCTTTATTCGACCCAACCTGTGGTTCCGGCACCTTGCTTATTGAAGCGGCCTTGATGGCTCAAAACAAGGCACCAGGCCTATCACGTGAAGGCTTTGCCTTTGAAGGCCTGCCTAGCTTCCGTGTTGCCAAATTTAAAGAGCTAAAGCAAAGCATTAAAGATCAGGTAAATGATGAGGTAAAACCTTGGCTTATCGGTCGCGATATCAACCCTCAGGTGATTAAAAAGGCGCAAGAGAATGCTACCAACGCCGGGGTGAGTGAATGTATCGACTTTGCCGTTGGCGACCTTGCAGATATGAAGGCGCCGGCGAAACGCCCAGGTGTGCTGCTGGCGAACTTGCCTTATGGTGAGCGTCTTGGCTCTATGGCGGAAATCGTCGCCCTGTATCGTCAAATGGGTCATCAGTTGAAGCAGCACTTTTGCCACTGGCGTGCAGCACTTTTGATCAGCGAGCCGGAAATGCTCAAGCTGTTTAAACTGGTAAAACACAAGCAATACAAATTTAAAAATGGCCCCCTCGATACCTTGTTGGCCCTGTACGATATTACCGAGCAGCAGACACAAGGGCAGAGTGAAAGCAAAACGCCCTTGCATTTTGAAGAGTCGGTGGCCTTCGCCAATCGCCTGAAGAAGAATCGTCAGGCTTTGAAAAAATGGCTTAAAAGCGATGAGATCAGTGCTTATCGTCTTTACGATGCGGATATCCCTGAATACAACGTTGCCGTTGATGTTTACCAAAACAGCGCAGTGATTTATGAATACGCGGCGCCAAAGAATATCGACCACAACGTCGCGCAAAAACGCCTGCAGGATGTGCTTATGCTCACCTGTGAGACCTTGCAGATTGCGCCAGGACAGGTCGCTCTGAAGGAGCGCCGTAAGCAAAAGGGCGATAGCCAGTATCAAACTCAGGGCTCCCAGGGTAAAACCATGGTGGTTACCGAGTACGGCGCTAAATTTGAAGTGAACCTGTTTGATTACCTCGACACCGGCATTTTCCTGGATCACCGTTTGGCTCGTAAACGAGTGCGTGAGCTGAGCCAGGGTAAACGCGTACTTAATCTTTTCGCCTATACCGGCACCGCATCGGTGCAGGCGGCGCTTGGCGGTGCCAAGTCGGTAACCACAGTAGATATGTCAAAAACCTATTTGCAGTGGGCGCAGCGCAACTTTGCCCTTAACAACCTGAAAAGCCCGCGTTACCGTTTTGAGCAGGGCGA
Organism: Pseudoalteromonas qingdaonensis; assembly: GCF_038739665.1. Lineage (NCBI taxonomy): Bacteria > Pseudomonadati > Pseudomonadota > Gammaproteobacteria > Alteromonadales > Pseudoalteromonadaceae > Pseudoalteromonas > Pseudoalteromonas qingdaonensis. Next base: position 260,933 of record NZ_JBCGCU010000002.1, read on the forward strand.
TTGCATTGAGTGGTTGAAACGTACCCGCGGTGAATATGATCTGATCTTCTTAGATCCGCCGACCTTCTCTAACTCGAAACGCATGCGCGAGAGCTTTGATGTGCAGCGTGATCATGTGACCCTTATCAAGGATGCGTCCAAGCTGCTGGCCAAGCAGGGCACCTTGTTATTTTCCAATAATAAGCGCGGCTTTAAGATGGATGTGGATGCCTTGGCATTACAAGGCTTGCAGTGTGAAAACATTACCGAGCAGACGCAGTCGCCAGACTTCGCCCGCAACAAGCATATTCACAATGCCTGGTTGATCCGCCATGGCTAAGGTGGTGCTCTATCATACCGATGGCTGTCATCTATGTGAGCAGGCGCAGGCATTATTGCAACAGCATCCGGATATCGAGGCCATTGAGCTGCGCGATATTATCGACCAGCCTCAGTGGCTCGAAGCGTATCAGATACGCATTCCGGTGCTGGCTTTAGCACATAACCCACAGGCCGAGCTGGGGTGGCCTTTTGACCAGCAGGCAATCAGCGAATTGATTAAGCAGTATGGACCTAATTAGAATAACAAACGGGCAACTAGCCTATGGTACGCATCCCTTACTTGACGGCGCCAATGCCGTTATCGAACAAGGCGAGCGAGTATGTGTGGTGGGCCGCAACGGCGCCGGTAAGTCGACGTTTTTAAAGGTACTAAGCGGCGATGTTTTACTCGATGATGGTGATATTAACCAGGTTGGCGAACTAAAAATTGCCCGCTTGGAGCAAGACCCCCCACGGGACAGCGACGGCACAGTATTTGACTATGTCGCCGATGGCTTACCTGCCTTGGCGCGCCTGCTAAAAGAATTCCATAACCTCAATGCCGCCTTGGCGGTTAATGCCGATGATGATAAGGCCTTGGCGCGCTTAGCCAACATTTCTGCGGAAATAGAAGCCAAAGACGGCTGGCGTTTTGAGTCCAAAATCAAGCTGGTACTGGGGCAACTACAACTGGATGCCGATGCCATGTTGGCCACCTTATCCGGTGGCTGGTTGCGTAAGGTGGCCCTGGCCAAGGCGCTGGTCGGCGAGCCTGATTTACTGCTGCTTGATGAGCCTACCAACCACCTGGATGTGGCCTCGGTGCAATGGTTAGAGCAATTCTTAAAAGAATTTAAAGGCGCCATCGTCTTTATTTCCCACGACCGTGCCTTTATCCGCGCCCTGGCGACCCGCATTCTTGACTTAGACCGTGGTCTGCTTGTCTCTTATCCCGGCGATTATGCCACTTACTTAGAGCGTAAGGCGCATGATTTAAAAGTAGAAGAGCAGCAAAACGCCGAGTTTGATAAAAAGCTTGCCGAAGAAGAAGCCTGGATCCGCCAAGGTATTAAAGCCCGTCGTACCCGTAATGAAGGGCGTGTGCGGGCGCTGAAATCTTTGCGTCAGGAGCGTAAGCAGCGTATCGAGCAAGTAGGCAAGGTGGACTTAAACATAGAAACCGCCGCTCGCTCGGGCAAACTGGTGGCCGAGGCCCAGCATTTAAGCCATGCCTTTGGTGATAAGGTCATAGTCGATGACTTTTCGACCTTGCTTATGCGCGGCGACCGCGTTGGCTTGGTTGGCCCCAATGGTGTTGGTAAAACCACCTTGTTAAAGTTGTTGTTTGGTCAATTGCAGCCAAATAGCGGCAAGCTCAAGCAAGGGGTGAATCTGGAAATCGCCTATTTCGATCAGTATCGTGCCAAGCTAGATGAAGAAGCCAGCGTTCAGGATAATGTCGCAGATGGTAAGCAGGAAGTGCAAATTGGTGGTCGCAGCCGCCATGTCCTCGGTTACCTGCAAGACTTCCTGTTTCCGCCAAAACGTGCCCGTACCCCGGTTAAGGCGCTCTCCGGCGGTGAGAAAAACCGTTTGTTATTAGCCAAGATCTTCTTAAGGCCTTCTAATGTCCTGGTGCTTGACGAACCGACCAATGATCTGGATATTGAAACCCTTGAGCTGCTTGAAGAAATCGTCAACCAGTATCAGGGCACAGTCTTGATAGTCAGCCACGACCGGGAATTTATCGATAACACCTGCTCGAGCGTCTGGGGTTTTGATGGTGAAGGTAAAATCACCGAGGTAGTAGGTGGTTACAGCGATTATGAAGTCTATAGACAGCAGATTCTAGCGGCCGAGGAAGCAGCTAAAAAACAAGCACAAAAAGCGGTTCTTGATACGCCCAAGGCAGTGAAGCAAAAATCTGCGAATAAATTGTCATATAAGCATAAACGCGAGTTAGAACAATTACCTAATCAGGTAGAAGAACTAGAAGAAGCTATTGACAGCTTGCAGCAAGAGGTCAATAGTAGTGACTTTTTTAAGCAAGACAATGAAATAACCAATGCCAAGTTGAACCTATTGGCAGAGCTTGAGTCGAAGCTTGAAGCTGCGTTCACCCGCTGGGAAGAACTCGAAGAATTACAAAATCAGTAGTAGGGAAGAAGATGAAAAAATCCTTGGTTGCATTGAGCATAGTTGCAGGCCTTAGCGCCAGCGCGCAAGCCGCGGTATATCAACTAGAAGAACTCAGTACCTTAGACACTGCAAAGCATCATTTTATCACCGACGCCAACAATAACGGTGAAGTAATAGGCCAGGCTCGTGGCATTTATAACCTGCCCATCGACGTTAGCTATATTGATTTTACCGACAGTATTATCACGCGTGCGTACGATGACTGGGAATATCGTCATTTTGAACAAATCAATAAAGAAATTACCTTTACCCTGGACGATATCGCCGGCGGCAATTTAAATGCTGATGCCTTAACCTTTATGTTGAGCTTCTTGTCATCGACCAATGGTAATGAAAACTGGCAAAAGCTTGCCGATGTAACTGCGGTAAACTTTACCCCAAGTCCGGCAGTTGAGCAGATATTACTGGATCAAACATCGACTGATTATGATGGCTACACTCGCAGTGTCAGCAACTTATATAACGCCATTAGTGAAGATGGTGTGCGCGTGGGCAGTGGCTCGGCGCCTTATAAGAAAATCGAATTTACTCCTGATGGTGAAAATGAAGAAGAAACCTACTTTGTCCGTGACTATCGCTCACGTGGCGTAGTGGTTTCACCTACAGGCGTGGTAAGTACACTTGAGCCTGTTTCTGCTCAGTACGGTGGCACCAGCATGGCTTCTGATATAGTGCAGCGCCCCGATGGTGGCTACTATGTGGTTGGTAGTGCTTCTATTGGCATCCCTGTTGATCGCCAGGAAGATTATGACGATCGTTGTGACGATAAAGATGAACCAATCGCTGTATGTATTTGGCGCATGGAGAACATAGAATCAAGTAATACACTAGGTGCCTTTTATGATCGCCGTGCCATGCTTTGGACACTGGACGCAGATTTAAATACCCTTGAAGCTAAGGAGCTTGGTCTTGGCCTGGTACCTGATGAAGATGAAGGACATGCGTTTTCTTCAGTGGCGTTGGCCGTAAACGGTCAGGGGATTGCAGTAGGCTATTCTCATGTACGCAAGCACGATAATGATAACAGTATACGCACTATGCCTGTGGTCTTTAAAAACGGTCAGGTTATTGAGCTACTAAACCAGGAAGATGGTTGGTTTAGCGGTAAAGCGGTAGCCATTAGCGAAGCCGGCATTATTACCGGATATGGCACCAAGGAAATAGACAACCGAAATACCACTAAATTTTTCTACCATGATCTCAACACAGGTCAAACCGTGTTCCCAAGCGATTACTTTGTCAGTTCAAGCTCGGTGGCCCGCGATGTAAACATCCATGGCATGATCATAGGTGAGGGTGAAGTTGATGTCGTGAATTCTTCAAGCCGTCGCCGCGAAGGCTTTATTTACAACATTGGCGATGACGCGGTTAATAATATTAATGACTTGCTTCCTTGTTATGATATCGATGGCGAAAGTAATTACCCTTACAACTTTGCCGAAGCAACAGCCATTGATGATGATGGCGTTATCTATGGTGTTGCTACTAAGAGCAAAGAAAAGCTTAATGCCCGTGGTGAAGTTGAAGTGGATGACAGCGGCAAAATTCTTTTTGAAAGCGTGGCAATGCCGGTTAAATTAAGCCGTATAGCAGGTGGCGAGATTGAAGAATGTCCACCGGAAGCGGCTGGCAGCTATGAGCGCCAAAGTGGCTCACTAGGTTGGCTGGCACTTTTGGCCTTACCTTTATTGGCATTTAGACGTCGTTTTAAGTAATTGTCTTAGTACATTAAAAAGCCCGGTAAAACCGGGCTTTTTGTTGCATGTTTTAAACCACCTGCTTAGAAATAGGCTCTGACACCTAAACGCAAGTTACGTCCAGGTAAAGGGGCTTGTTCCTTGATAAAGGAGGTATGAACAAAGCCAAGTTCATCTCCTAGGTTTTGCGCCTGCAGATAGGCAACGCCATCGAATTGACCCAGGCTAAAGTGATAATTCACCTTGAAATCTACCAGGGTGTAGGAGTCGGTTTTGGTTTCAAACGCACTGAAATCATCCTGATCAAGGTAATGGGTGGCGACTAAAGCGAAATCCCAATCCTTATAGAGATAATTTAACTGAGAGCCGACTTTTACCGCCGGGATGCGTGGCAGATGCTCGCCATCTTTGAGTTTTGCCGTAACAGAATCGGCAAAACCTTTAATTTGCCAGCTTGATGACAAGGCGTAGTGTGCATCTAGCTCAAATCCGTAGAGCTCGGCATCGCCACTGCGGTACTGATAAACAGCAAGGGCATCATCATCGGCAAACGCTGCATCGATAAAGCCAGCGTCATGGTCAAATACTAATCCGGTATTTTCCTGATAGTAGAAGTTCTCGACATCGTTATAGAAGGCGCTGAAGTTAAAACCAAAGTCGCCCACATATTTACGCCAGCTGAAATCTATATTAGTCGCGGTTTCCTGAGCTATGTTTTCGCCCTCAAAGTGCGCTTCACCGTCTTCAATATGATAGGCCAGACCCAGCTCATAGGTGCCGGTAGCAATATGGGTGCCGTTGGCAAGCAACTCACCGGTTAGCGGCGCTCGCTCTGAGCGTGACAGGCTTAAGGCCAGGGCATAACCGTCCTGGTAATTCCAAATGCCGCCTAAAGAGACACTGAGGTTAGTGTCATTGTATTCGTAGTCGCTGTGAGTGCTTTCATCTTCATGAGCATGATCATGGTCGTGGTCATGGCCGTGATCTTGAGCAATTTCACTGTCGAGTTGATAGTCCTCAACACGGGCACCTAGCTCCAGGGTCCAACGCTCAAATTCACGCTCTTCCAATAAATACAGGGCATGCATCTTGGTTTTGGTCGAAGGGGTAAAGGCTTCTTCGCCGGTTGCGCTATAGTCGGAATCACTGTAATGATAACCTAAGGTGCCATGCCAGTTACCAAAACGGTGTTTGGCGTTTAAGCGAGCCTCACGGCTGGTATTACTGAACAGGGTGCCCAGGGTGTCACCCTCGATTTCACCGTGCTCATAGTCACTGTATCCGGCGCGCAGCGTTAGGGTTTCGATAAAGCTGTCATGGAAGGAATAGCTTGCCAAGGCCTGCCAGCGGTCTTGCTGCATGCGTGCAAATACTGAACCTTCATGCTCATCATGGCTGTCATGCTCGTCTTCATGGGCATGCTCATGTTCGTGGTCATGTTCGTGATCGTGGGAATGAGCAGGAATACCATAGTCACTTTCTATGGTGCCAAAGGAAAGGCCCAGGGTCCAATGCTCGCTGACATAGCTGCTACCGATATTTACCGTGGCGCTGTCGATAAAGGTGTTGGTGACTTTGTTATGACGCTCTAGCTCGCCGTCTTCTTCAAGGGTAAAAGTAGGCGTTTCATAGTCATGGCCAACGCGGTCGCTGCCATCAACATGGACATTAAAGCCATCATGGCCTGAGGTAAATTTACCCGCATAGGTATTGGTGTTAGAAACCGTATCATGGCTGTATTCGGCAGCTCCTTGATAGCCATCGATGCGATCCGTTGGAATGCGGTTATCGACCACATTAACCACGCCGCCAATGGCGCCAGAGCCATAAAGCAAAGTAGCAGGGCCACGTAATACTTCAATTTGCTCGGCAACGATGGACTCGGTGGCTACGGCGTGATCTGGGCCGACCCGTGAGGCATCGCCACTGTCCAGGCCGTTTTGGGTGATTTTAACGCGTGGGCCGTCTAAGCCACGGATCACCGGGCTTGATGAAACAGGACCGAAATAACTGGCATTAATGCCGGGCAGGCCTTTTAAAGTTTCGCCCAAGGTTGGCTGGGCTCTGTCGCGCAGCTCATCGCCACTGAGTACGGAAACAGGCGAGACCATGTCGAGGTTGTTTTTATCTAAACCTGATGCGTAGATCACCACGGTTTCAATCGCCGCAGCGCTGAGCATGATATCCAGTTGCTGCGCATCAACGCTGACATCCAAGCGCTTATCTATATAGTTTTCCTTGCTGAAATGCAGCTGGCCAGCCTTATCTAGTTCAATGGTGAAATGACCTTGCAGATCGCTGCGCACGCTATGTTGCTTACCATGGTAGTGGATCACCACGTCACTTAAGGGTTGTTGCTGTTCATCGACGATGCGACCAGTAACTGTGCCGGCTAAGGCATTTGCCGAGCCAAGTAGGGCGGCGACGGCACAGGAAATTACGGCTGGTTTAAACATAAAGAAAATCCGTTAACTAACAATGGTGATACTATAACATTATAAAATCACGCAGCACAATAATGTTATAGTATAACTTAAATAAAATTTGCATTAGCGAGAGTAAACTATACTTAATGCTACCGAGTAGCCAGCGTAGGCATCTTTGCCATGAGCGACAGAGGACGGGTCCTTAAAGCACATTTTGCTATTGTCGATAATGTCCATCATTGTCAGCTAAACGAACACTTTACTACCTCACGTAGAAACGAAGAGCTGCTAGATCATTTTATTCTACGTCTAATCGGCTTCTGCTTGTTTGCTTATCGCCATGATCTGGTCTTGTGTGAGAGCAAGCAAAAACCACAAATTGATATTGTTGTCTATGATCTCCATGATGATTATGAACTGGTTATTGAGGTTTTTAATGACAATTGTGATGAATTAACCAAGATTTATAATCGCGCCAAGTCTTTGTATGTGATCACCACCATCCCCATTAATGATGAGCTTACTAGCTGGCAGCTGGCCCATAACCGCGCCGAGCTGATTGCCTTGGAATCGGGGTTTGTGAATGCACTGGAAGCCGTGCTAGCACGCTCTTTGCATTGGGATGTATGTGTGGAGTGGGATCAGCTGAGTATTACCACATCTGAATGCTATGTAAGCTCGCAGGTTTTGATTAGCTGGCCTTGAGTGTGGAAATTAGCCTTCATCATCGCTGGAAATAATCACGTCACCGTCCGGGGTGCTGCAGCACAGCAAAACTTCACCGTCGCGGATAAAAGCCAGCGGCTCATGGCTATACTTGACCTTTCCTTGCACCAAGACGGCCCGACAGGCACCACAAAAGCCCTCGCGACATTGATAGGCGGGAGTTTCTCCTTGGCGCTCTAAGCTATGCAGGATAGAGGGGCTATCCGATTCATGGGTTAGTGCTTTGCCGTTGAAGGTGATATTGGTCTTAGTTGCTTTGCACACGGACTATGTATTGGTATGAGGGGAAAGGGGCTCACAAGGAGCCCTTCTTATTACAGGTCGAAGTCGCCAAAGTCGTTTGCATCAACTTGCGAGTCGATTTGACCGACCAGGTAAGAGCTGATCTCTGCTTCTTGTGGTGCCACTTGAACGTTATCCGATACTAACCAAGAGTTGATCCATGGAATAGGGTTGCTCTGAGTGGCAAACTGCGCCGGTAGACCTACTGCGCTCATACGCACATTGGTGATGTATTCCACATATTGGCAAAGAATGTCTTTATTCAGACCTATCATGGAGCCGTCTTTAAACAGGTATTCTGCCCATTCTTTTTCCTGCTCGGCGGCATCGACGAACATTTGTATGGCTTGCTCACGACAATCGGCAGCGATTTCCGCCATTTGTGGGTCGTCTTTGCCTTCTTGCATAATATTCAAGATATGCTGAGTACCAGATAGGTGTAGGGCTTCGTCACGGGCGATCAACTTGATGATTTTCGCATTACCTTCCATCAGCTCGCGCTCGGCAAAGGCGAAAGAGCAAGCAAATGACACATAAAAACGAATGGCTTCAAGGATATTCACCGACATAATGGCCAGGTACAAACGCTTTTTAAGCTCGTACAAAGACACATCAACGACCTCACCATTAACCGTGTGATGGCCTTCGCCATACAGATTATAAAGTGAAGTTAGGTGAATAAGGTCATCGTAATAACGGGTAACTTCTTCGGCGCGCTCATTGATTTTATCATTGGTCACTATGTCATCGAAAATCACTTCCGGCGACTGAGTCACGTTACGAATAATATGGGTGTACGAGCGGCTGTGAATGGTTTCACTAAAGGCCCATGTTTCAATCCAGGTTTCCAGCTCAGGCAAGGAAACGATAGGCAGTAGAGCCACGTTTGGCGAGCGGCCTTGGACGCTGTCAAGCAGGGTCTGGTACTTAAGGTTGCTTAAGAAAATATGACGCTCATGCTCAGGCAGAGACTGAAAATCAACGCGGTCTTTACTAACGTCTACTTCTTCGGGGCGCCAGAAGAAAGACAGTTGTTTTTCGATCAACTTTTCAAAAATAGGGTACTTTTGCTGGTCATAGCGCGATACGTTCACCGTTTGTCCGAAAAACATCGGTTCTTTTAATTGGTCGTTACGGTTACGGCTAAAAGTGGAGTATGACATGGTCGTGGGATCTCAAAATCAGGGTCGAACAACAAAGCAAAGCGGCTGTGAGGCCGCTTGCTTAATTATTATTATATCTTACAAGCGCCGCCTTCACAGCCGTCATCGGCCTGGGGCTTAAACTCGTCTTGGGCGTCCGAGGCACCATCACGGGTGTTGTGATAGTACAAGGTCTTCACACCCAGTTTATAGGCGGTAAGCAGATCTTTAAGCAAGAGCTTCATCGGCACCTTGCCGCCATCGAACTTATTCGGATCATAGTTGGTGTTGGCCGAAATAGTCTGGTCAACGAACTTTTGCATTATGCCCACTAGCTGCAGGTAGCCATCGTTTGATGGAATATCCCACAGTAATTCATATTGATCTTTAAGACGCTCATACTCAGGCACAACCTGCTTAAGGATACCGTCTTTAGATGCCTTAACGCTGATATGACCGCGCGGTGGCTCAATGCCGTTAGTGGCATTGGAGATTTGCGACGAGGTTTCTGATGGCATAAGGGCCGACAGTGTTGAGTTACGCATGCCGTGAGCTTTAATGCTCTCGCGCAGAGCGTCCCAATCCAGGTGCAGTGGCTCATCACAAACGCTATCAAGATCCTTTTTATAGGTATCGATAGGCATGATGCCTTGCGAATAAGTGGTTTCATTAAACTTAGGACAGGCGCCTTTTTCTTTGGCCAGCTCGTTTGATGCTTTCATCAAATAGTATTGAATCGCTTCAAAGGTTTTATGCGTCAGGCTGTTAGCGCTGCCATCTGAATAACGCTTACCATTTTTAGCCAGGTAATAGGCAAAGTTAATCACGCCCACACCTAAAGTACGACGACCCATGGTGGCATTGTAGGCAGCCGGTACTGGGTATTCTTGATAATCCAGCAGGTTATCAAGGGCACGAACAGCCAGCTCAGCTAGCTCTTCAAGCTCGTCCAGAGACTCAATGGCGCCCAGGTTGAAGGCCGACAGAGTACATAGAGCGATTTCACCGGTTTCGTCGTTCACATCGTTTAGCGGCTTGGTTGGTAAAGCGATTTCCAGACACAGGTTAGACTGGCGTATCGGTGCAACCTTGGCATCAAACGGGCTGTGAGTATTACAGTGGTCAACGTTCTGCAGGTAGATGCGGCCTGTGCTGGCACGCTCTTGCAAGAACATAGAGAAGAGTTCAATGGCCTTGATACGCTTCTTACGAATAGACTCATCTTGTTCGTATTTTACGTAAAGCTCTTCAAACAGCTGCTGATCTTCAAAGAAGGCATCGTAAAGACCCGGTACATCCGATGGGCTGAACAGGGTGATAAAGCCGTCTTTAATTAAACGGGTATACATCAGTTTGTTAAACTGCACACCGTAGTCAAGGTGACGTACACGGTTATCATCAACACCACGGTTGTTCTTAAGTACCAGTAGGTTTTCAACCTCTAGGTGCCAAAGCGGGTAGAACAAAGTCGCGGCACCGCCACGTACGCCGCCTTGCGAACAGCTTTTAACCGCTGTTTGGAAGTGCTTATAAAAAGGAACACAACCTGTGTGGTAGGCTTCGCCGTTGCGAATTGGGCTACCTAGGGCGCGAATACGACCAGCGTTGATACCGATACCAGCGCGCTGAGATACGTATTTTACAATCGCCGATGAAGTGGCGTTAATTGAATCCAGGCTGTCGGCACATTCAATTAGTACGCATGAACTAAACTGACGCGTTGGTGTACGCACGCCCGACATAATAGGTGTAGGCAATGAGATCTTAAACAAAGACACCGCATCGTAAAAACGCTTCACATAATCAAGGCGCGTCTCTTTTGGGTAATCCGAGAACAGGCTGGCAGCAACCAGGATATACAGGAACTGGGCGCTTTCATAAATATCGCCAGTGACGCGGTTTTGTACCAGGTACTTACCTTCTAGCTGCTTCACGGCAGCATAGCTGAAGTTTAAATCGCGGCTATGGTCAATAAACTGATCCATTTGCTCGAATTCCGACTGAGTGTAGTCGGACAGTAAATGCTGATCGTAACGCTTGTCTTCAACGAGTTTAACAACATGATCATACAGCTTAGGTGGCTCAAAACGACCATAGGCTTTTTTGCGCAGGTGGAAAATAGCCAGACGCGCCGCCAAATACTGGTAGTCAGGCGTATCTTTCGAGATCAAGTCCGCCGCCGATTTGATAATCGTTTCGTGAATATCTTCGGTGCGAATACCGTCATAGAATTGAATATGAGACTTAAGTTCTACCTGAGATACAGATACATTATTGAGCCCTTCGGCGGCCCAAGTAATGACACGATGAATTTTATCTAAATCCAACGCTTCCTTACGTCCATCGCGTTTGCTAACAGATAACTGTTGAGTCATAGTTATTACCCGTAATTATAATTAGTTGTATTAGCGCACAGCTGTTAAAGGTGTTTTTCAGCTATTGCAGGCGATGTATTTACTACGTTTTAGCATACCTTCGCTTTGCGCCATCGCCCACGGCCACCAAGCATTTATAGCTGTATAAGATTCAAACACTAGATATGGTGTTTTCATCACTGTGATTCACAAGATAGTGGGGTCTGCGTGTATTTGCAAGAGGTGCAAACTGTGACAATCTGTGGATAAGTCGCCACGGTTAGTGACCGTTAACCTTCAAACATTTTTAACTCTGTCGGTCGGCGAAAAGCAACGTCAAAAAACACAAATTTAATGATTTTTTCCAAGTCTAACCGACTGGGTTTTTTATCATCAAGTCGCGCATCTTTTCATCACGCTAATTCTTACTTGTGCACTATATCTGGTGTTTAAAAAATAACATACCACCAGATATAGTGTGTCCGCACTTCTAAAAAACACCAGGCGGATTCGCTACACTTGTGTTACGCCAGCTTTTCAAAGTGCAAAATGTAGTTAACGCCTAAGTCCTGGCCCAAGGTGTATTGCTTAGTTAACGGGTTGTAGCTTAGTCCGGCACTGTGGCGCACCTTTAACCCGGCTTGCTCAGCCCATTGGATAAGCTGCGATGGGCGGATAAACTTTTTATGGTCGTGGGTGCCTTCGGGCACAAGTTTAAGTAATTTCTCGGCGCCAACAATGGCAAACAGATAGGCCTTGGCAGTTTTATTTAAGGTTGAGAAATAAACCTGAGCGCCGGGTTTGGCAAGGGCGGCAGCGCTGGCTATCACGGATTGCGGGTCCGGCACATGCTCAAGCATTTCCATACAGGTCACCACATCGAAGCGCTCTGGGTGCTCGCTCGCATATTGCTCCGCGGTAATTTGTTGGTATTGGACTTTAACACCAGACTCTAAACTATGGAGCTTGGCGACATTCAGTGGTTCACGACCCATATCTATGCCGGTGACCTTGGCACCGAGCTTGGCCATGCTCTCGGCGAGTATGCCACCGCCACAGCCTATATCCAGAGTTTCTTTGTCGGCCAGGCCATTGGCATGTTGGGCGATAAAGTCCAGGCGCAGGGGATTGATTTCGTGTAAGGGTTTAAATTCGCCATCGAGATCCCACCAGCGCTGTGCTATGGCTTCAAATTTTGCAATTTCATCCGTATCTACATTTTGATGTTCGGTCATATAAAACTTCCTCGTTCGTCTGAGGCCATTATACGGGGGGATTTTGTGAAATCGCAAAGATTTAGCGCCTGTAAAAATAAAAATTATGTGATAGCATGGGCTGAGATAATAACGACAATGGGGCAGGTGATAAGCCGAGTATAACTCGTGCCGATTACAGCCTGTCGCAAATAAGAAGGAAAGTGATATCAATGACTGATCTCGCCAATGAAGTCCTTCCGGTTAATATTGAAGATGAGTTAAAGAATTCCTACCTGGATTACGCCATGAGTGTAATCGTAGGACGTGCGCTTCCCGACGTTCGTGACGGCCTAAAGCCGGTACACCGTCGTGTTTTGTTCGCCATGAATGAACTCCGCAATGACTGGAACAAACCGTATAAAAAGTCTGCCCGTGTAGTGGGCGACGTCATCGGTAAATACCACCCGCACGGCGACAGTGCCGTATACGACACCATAGTACGTATGGCGCAGCCGTTTTCTCTGCGTTATATGCTGGTTGATGGCCAAGGTAACTTTGGTTCCGTGGATGGTGACTCGGCGGCGGCGATGCGTTACACCGAAGTACGCATGGCAAAACTTTCCCAAGAGTTGTTAGCCGACCTGGAAAAAGAAACCGTTGATTACGTGCCTAACTATGATGGCACCGAGATGATCCCAGATGTACTACCGACCAAGGTGCCTAACCTGCTGGTCAATGGTTCATCGGGTATCGCCGTAGGTATGGCGACCAATATCCCGCCGCACAACCTAACCGAAGTGATCAACGGCTGTTTAGCGCTTATCAAAGAGCCGCAAACCACCATTGACGAGCTGATGGAATATATTCCAGGCCCGGACTTCCCAACAGCGGCCATTATCAATGGTAAAAAAGGCATAGAGCAGGCCTATAAAACAGGTCGTGGCAAGGTTTATATTCGCGCTCGCGCGGAAGTAGAAGTGGACGAAAAAACAGGTCGCGAGACCATTATCGTTCATGAAATTCCGTATCAGGTGAATAAAGCCCGCCTTATCGAAAAAATCGCTGAGCTTGTAAAAGACAAGAAGATCGAAGGCATTAGTGCGCTGCGCGATGAGTCTGATAAAGACGGTATGCGTATCGTTATTGAAATCAAACGCGGCGAAGTGGGCGAGGTGGTACTGAATAATCTGTACGCCCAAACCCAGATGCAAACCGTGTTCGGTATCAACATGGTTGCCCTGGACGGTAACCAGCCGAAGTGCTTTAACATCAAGGAAATGCTTGAAGCATTTATTCTGCACCGTCGTGAAGTGGTTACCCGTCGTACCGTATTCGATTTACGTAAGGCTCGTGAGCGCGCTCATACCCTTGAAGGTTTGGCGATTGCGCTTGCCAATATCGACCCTATTATCGAACTTATTCGTAAGTCACCGACACCAGCAGAAGCGAAACAAGCCCTTGTTGCTCGTCCGTGGGAGCTGGGTAATGTTAAAGCCATGCTGGAAAAAGCCGGTGATAACGCCGCTCGCCCAGACTGGCTGGCGGATGATTTAGGTATTCGCGATGGTCAGTACTATTTATCTGAGCCACAGGCGCAGGCCATTCTTGAGCTACGTCTACATAAGCTAACCGGCCTTGAGCACGAGAAGATCCTTGATGAATATCAAGAGCTACTTGAGCTGATCGCTGAGTTATTACATATCCTAGGTTCGCCGGAGCGCTTGATGGAAGTGATCCGCGATGAATTGGTGACCATCAAGGAAACCTATGGCGATGAGCGCCGCACCGAAATCAGTGCCGCTGCTCACGATATCAGCCTGGAAGATCTGATCACCGAAGAAAACGTGGTCGTCACCCTGTCACATGAAGGCTATGTGAAGTACCAGCCGCTGAGCGACTACGAGGCGCAGCGCCGTGGTGGTAAGGGTAAATCAGCAACCAAGATGAAGGATGAAGACTTTATCGAGCGTCTGCTGGTCGCCAACACCCACGACACCATCTTGTGCTTCTCGACAGCCGGTCGTCTGTACTGGTTGAAGGTGTATCAGTTGCCATTGGCCAGCCGCGCTGCCCGTGGTAAGCCAATTATTAACCTGTTGCCGCTTGAAGCTGATGAGCGCATTACCGCTATCTTGCCAGTACGTGAGTACGAAGAAGATAAGTATGTCTTTATGGCGACCGCTTTTGGTACCGTGAAGAAAACGCCATTAACCGCTTATAGCCGTCAGCGCGCCAGCGGTATTATTGCCGTGAACCTCAACGAAGGCGATAGCCTGATCGGTGTGGACATCACAGATGGCAGCAATGAGATCATGCTATTTACCGACGCAGGTAAGGTAGTACGCTTTAAAGAAGCGGAAGAGTCGGCCGTGGTTGACGAAAACGGTAACCCGGTACTTGATGAAGAAGGTAACCCGGAAATCAAGTTCAAGGGTGTGCGTCCTATGGGTCGTACCGCCACAGGTGTACGCGGCATTAAGATGGCCGATGACCAGCGCGTGGTGTCCCTCATCGTACCTAAGTCAGATGGTGCCATCTTAACCGTGACCGAAAACGGTTATGGTAAGCGTACCGCCCTTGAAGACTACCCATCTAAGAGTCGTGCGACTCAGGGTGTGGTCTCTATCAAGGTGAGCGAGCGTAACGGCTCTGTAGTTGGTGCCGTTCAGGTCGATGACAACGATGAGATCATGATTATTTCTAATCGTGGTACCTTGGTTCGTACTCGAGTGAATGAAGTTTCTACCGTGGGTCGTAATACCCAAGGTGTTATTTTGATTCGTACAGTTGACGGCGAGCAGGTGGTTGGTTTACAACGTATCGAAGAAATCGATGAAGATGAACTGGTTATTCTGGAGCAGGGTGAAGAGCAAGAACAGGGCGAGCAAACGCCAGATGTCGCTGCTGACAATCCCGAACAAGATTCTGAGTAATCACTAAAAAGCGGCTTCGGCCGCTTTTTTTATCTCTGTATAAAATATTTTCAAGTTACATCGTCCGCACAATGCGTATTGTGTGGGTACGCGAAGTGGAATGAGGAAGAAGTAATGAGCGTTTATAATTTTTGTGCCGGCCCTGCCATGTTACCTCCAGCCGTTATGGAAAAAGCACAGCAAGAGTTTTTAGACTGGCAAGGACTAGGTGTGTCGGTTATGGAAGTAAGCCACCGCGCCGAACCCTTTTTGACCATGGCTCAAGAGTGTGAGGCACGTCTGCGTCGCTTGATGAATATCAGCGATGAATTTGCCGTACTCTTTATGCACGGTGGTGGTCGCGGTCAGTTTGCCGCTGTGCCTATGAATCTGCACCTTGATGATGCCCCCGCCGTGTATATCAACACGGGGATCTGGTCTGATGGCGCTGCCAAGGAAGCGAAGAAGTACACAGATGTTGTGGAAATCAATGTTCGCGATGATAAAGACGGGCAATTCGGTGTGCTTCCTGTATCTCAGTGGCCACTGCCGGAAAAAGCCAGTTATATCCATTACTGCCCGAATGAAACCATAGACGGGGTTGAGTTATTCGATGTGCCAACTCACCCAACGGCGCCCATTGTTGCCGATATGTCCTCTATGATCTTATCGCGCGATATCGATGTAAATCAGTTTGATGTGATTTACGCCGGTGCGCAGAAAAATATCGGCCCATCGGGTCTGGCCATTGTTATTGTACGTAAGACCTTGCTTGAGCGAGAAGGCGTGCCGCGCCCGGGAATTCTTGATTACGCCATCGAGGCCGAGCAGGGCAGCATGTACAACACGCCACCTACCTTTGCCTGGTATCTGGCCGATGTGGTCTTTAAATGGCTTGAAGAGCAAGGTGGTGTGCCAGCTATGCAGCGCCATAACAAGAACAAGGCAGCAATTTTATACGACTACATTGATGCCTCAGATTTCTACATCAACAAGGTTGATAAAGACTGTCGTTCATTAATGAATGTGCCATTTTGGTTAAACGATGAGAGCCTGAACGAACGCTTCCTGGCCTTGTCACAACAGGCCGGTTTACTGGCATTGGAAGGGCACCGTTTTGTCGGCGGTATGCGCGCCAGTATTTACAATGCCATGCCGGTGGCGGGTATAGAGGCCCTGGTAACCTTTATGGAGCAGTTCGCTCAGGAGCACAGTTGATGGAATCATTACGCTTAGAGCCCATTAGAAAGGTGCAAGGCGAAGTGGTGTTACCTGGCTCGAAAAGCTTATCTAATCGCATTCTTTTGTTGGCGGCCTTGTGTCAAGGCACAACTAAGGTGACCAATCTGCTAGATAGTGACGATATTCGTCATATGCTAGGGGCCCTTGCGCTAATGGGAGTTGAGGTCGAGCTCAACGAGGACAAGACTCAAGCCTTGGTTCACGGCCAAGGTGGTAAACTTACTACGCCACCAGAGTCTTTGTTTTTAGGTAATGCTGGCACAGCTTACAGGCCGCTTACCGCGGTACTTGCAGCCACACAAGGCGAGTTTGAATTAAGCGGTGAGCCGCGTATGGAAGAGCGCCCAATCGGCCACCTGGTTGATGCGCTGCGTGCGTTAGGGGCTGATATAGACTACCTGAAAACGCAGGATTATCCGCCTTTGGCCATTAAGGGGAAAACCCTGGCCGGTGGCGAAGTCAGCATAGACGGCAGCATTTCCAGTCAGTTCTTAACCGCGCTGTTAATGGCGGCACCGCTGTTCAGTGGTGATACGAACATCAGCATCAAGGGGGAGCTGGTCTCCAAACCTTATATAGATATTACCCTTGGGGTGATGCGTAAATTCGGTGTTGAGGTAAGCAACAATAACTACCAGAGTTTTCATGTGAAAGGGGGGCAGCAATATGTTTCTCCCGGTGAAATCATGGTGGAGGGCGATGCCTCGTCGGCGTCCTACTTTATTGCTGCGGCCGCGATTAATGGTGGCGAGATCACCATTCACGGTGTGGGCAAGGCCTCGGTCCAAGGTGATATAGGCTTTGCCAAGGTAATGGAGCAGGTCGGTGCCGATATTGATTGGTATGATGATAAGCTGGTGGTACGCAAAGGACAGCTTATGGGCGTTGATATTGATGCCAATGCCATTCCTGATGCAGCCATGACACTTGCCACGGTAGCGCTGTTTGCCAAGGGCAAAACCGCCATTCGTAATATTTACAATTGGCGGGTGAAAGAAACCGACCGCTTGTATGCCATGGCCACTGAGCTGAAAAAGCTCGGCGCCGAGGTGGTGGAGGGGCATGATTATATCGAGATCACGCCGCCACTGCACTTAGCGGATGTCGCCATAGATACTTATAACGACCACCGTATTGCCATGTGTTTCTCCATGGTTGCCGTCGGTGGTTGGCCGGTGACCATTAACGACCCAGGTTGCACCGCCAAGACCTTTCCTACCTATTTTGATACCTTAGCGAGTGTCAGCTGCAGCTGATCCCCATGCCCGCTGACGGCTTATGCCAAGCGGGCATCTTTATCTAACCATTTGTTGATCCGTTACAAAACAATCTTAAAAATCTGGCGTATTAGCGCGAATTTACAAAATAGTTCGCGTATAATACGGCGATTTTAAAATGTTTGCTGTGCATGCAGGAGGTTTAAATGCAGGCATCTATGCCGGTGATCACCATTGACGGGCCCAGTGGTTCGGGCAAAGGTACAGTGTGTCGTTTACTCGCGCAAAAGTTGGGCTGGGACGTGCTCGACAGCGGCGCGATTTATCGTGTTTTGGCGCTTGCGGCGCTACACCACCAGATAGCACTCGACAATGAAGAAGCCTTAGTCCCGCTCGCAGCAAATTTAGATGTGCAATTTAGCTTCGATACCCAAAGCGAAAGCAGCAAAATCATCCTCGAAGGCGAGGAAGTGACCCATGGTATTCGTAATGAAGAAGTGGGCGCGGCGGCTTCAAAGGTGGCGGCTCTGCCTCGCGTTCGTGAAGCGCTATTGCGTCGCCAACGTGCCTTCCGCGGCGATGCCGGGCTGATTGCCGATGGCCGCGATATGGGCACTGTGGTGTTCCCTGAGGCCAATGTAAAAATATTCCTGACCGCCAGCGCTGAAGAGCGCGCCGAGCGACGTTTTAAAGAGTTGAAGGCTAAGGGTCTGGATGTTACACTAAGTGGTCTACTTATCGACATTAAAGCTCGTGACGAGCGTGATACGAATCGCGCCGTGGCGCCGCTTATTCCCGCGGAAGACGCGGTAAGCTTAGATACCACTGAGCTCGATGCCGAGCAAGTATTTGCCAAAGTCATGTCGATTATCGACCAGGCCGTTGTTGACGGCAAGTTGGCAAAACTAAGTAAATAAGCAGTAAATATACCTACGCATGAGCAGGACGCACGTGCTTAATTAATAACCCCGCTGAGCAGTGACGCGACGTGGAGAATTTAACTTATAGAGACGTATTAAGTATGTCAGAAAATTTTGCGCAGTTATTTGAAGAAAGCCTACAGGGTTTTGAAGCTCAACAGGGCTCAATCGTAAAAGGCACCGTAATCTCTATCGAGAACAACATCGTTCTTGTAGACGCTGGCCTTAAGTCAGAAAGTGCTATCCCTGCAGAGCAGTTCAAAAATGCTGCTGGTGAACTAGAAGTTGCTGTTGGTGACGAAGTAGATGTTGCTCTAGATGCAATTGAAGACGGTTTCGGTGAAACTATTCTTTCTCGTGAAAAAGCGAAGCGCCACGAAGCGTGGATCCGTCTTGAGAAAGCATGTGAAGAAAACGAAACTGTTACTGGTGTTATCAACGGTAAGGTTAAAGGTGGTTTCACTGTTGAAGTTGATTCTATCCGTGCCTTCTTACCTGGTTCACTTGTTGACGTTCGTCCAGTACGTGACACAACTCACCTTGAAGGTAAAGAGCTTGAGTTCAAAGTAATCAAGCTTGACCAGAAGCGTAACAACGTTGTTGTTTCTCGCCGTGCAGTTATCGAATCTGAAAACTCACAAGAGCGTGAAGAACTTCTTCAGAACCTTGTTGAAGGTCAAGAAGTTAAAGGTATCGTTAAGAACCTTACAGACTACGGTGCGTTCGTTGACCTAGGTGGTGTTGACGGTCTACTACACATCACTGACATGGCGTGGAAGCGTGTTAAGCACCCTTCAGAAATCGTGAATGTTGGCGACGAAATCAACGTTAAAGTTCTTAAGTTTGACAAAGAGAAGACACGTGTTTCTCTAGGCCTTAAGCAGCTTGGCGAAGATCCATGGCAAGAAATTGCTAACCGTTACCCAGAAGGCGCTAAGCTATCTGGTCGTGTAACTAACCTAACTGACTACGGTTGTTTCGTTGAAATCGAAGAAGGCGTAGAAGGTCTAGTACACGTATCTGAGATGGATTGGACTAACAAAAACATCCACCCATCTAAAGTTGTTTCACTAGGTGACAACGTAGACGTAATGGTTCTAGAAATCGACGAAGAGCGTCGTCGTATTTCTCTAGGTCTTAAGCAATGTAAAGCTAACCCTTGGCAAGAATTTGCTCGTCTACAAAACAAAGGCGACCAAGTTACTGGTAAGATCAAGTCAATCACTGACTTCGGTATCTTCATCGGCCTTGACGGTGGCATCGACGGTCTTGTACACCTTTCAGACATCTCTTGGAACACTCCAGGCGAAGAAGCTGTACGTGAGTACAAGAAAGGCGACGAAATCACTGCTATCGTACTTCAGGTTGACCCAGAGCGTGAGCGTATCTCTCTAGGCGTTAAGCAAATCGAAGCTGATCCTTTCAATAACTACCTGGACGCAAACAAAAAAGGTGCTATTGTTAAAGGTAAAGTAACTGCTGTTGACGCTAAAGGTGCAACTGTAGAGCTTATCGAAGGCGTTGAAGGTTACATCCGTGTAGCTGACATTGCACAAGAGCGTGTTGAAGATGCAACTGCCGTTGTTTCTGAAGGCGACGAAATCGAAGCTAAGTTTGTTGGCGTAGATCGTAAGAACCGCGCTATCAGCCTTTCAGTTAAAGCGATTTACGAAGCTGAAGAAAAAGAAGTATTAGAGAAGTTGAAGGCAGACGAGCCTCAGTTCGAAAATGCTATGGCTGCTGCATTCAAAAATGCACAGAAAGACTAAGATTTAGTCTTGTCTTAGGAAGGGCGCAAGCCCTTCCTTTGTAAGTCCCTAAGGAAACATTATGACCAAGTCAGAACTAATAGAACAGCTTGCACAAAGTCACGCTCATATCCAAGCCCGCGATGTTGAGAATGCCGTTAAAGAAATTCTAGAACAGATGGCCGGTTCATTGTCTGAAGCCGAGCGTATCGAAATCCGTGGCTTTGGTAGTTTTTCCCTACACTTCCGCGCACCGCGCACAGGTCGTAACCCTAAAACTGGGGAAACCGTTGAACTAGACGGTAAGTACGTGCCGCACTTTAAACCGGGCAAGGAATTACGCGACCGCGTTAACGCCAGTATTTAATCATCACGGATGGAGTAACCGCTGAGTGAAGGTTGTAAAGTTCATTCTATTTGTACTGTGTATTTTTATTGCCTTTGTACTAGGTTCGCAAAATCCACAGCTAGTCCAAGTTAATTACCTTATTGCCAGCACCACTATGCCATTAGCAGCGCTAATGAGCTTCTGTTTTATTGTCGGATTAGTATTCGGCTGCTTTGTTAGCTTTCGCTTATTTTCAAAGTTAAAGTGGCAAAACTATCGCTTGCAAAAACGCAACGAGCAACTTTCCCGTACTGCCCAAGAGCAAAGTCAAAGTACCGCTCTGGCATCTGTAAAAGATAGCTAGTAATGCTGGAGCTGTTGTTTTTACTCTTGCCCGTTGCCGCCGGTTACGGCTGGATCATGGGTAAAAACAGTGCTAAAAATCATGCTCATCAGCACAGTCGTAAAATTACCGCAGAATACAGCAAAGGCTTGAAGTTTCTACTCGATAGGGAAGACGATCAGGGCCTTGAGCACCTAATTCAACTTCTTGAAGTATCCGCTGACTCGGTGGAGCATTATTTGACCTTGGCGACCTTGTTTCGTCGTCGTGGCGAGCTTGACCGTGCCATTAAAATCCATGAATTGTTGCTCGATCATCCAAACCTTAATGAAGATCAACTAACAACCTGTCGCCTGGAGTTGGCGCAGGACTATATTCTCGCCGGATTATTGGACAGTGCCGAAGAGCATCTGCTTATTCTTATTAAACAAAAGCGTCCCCAAGCACTTGAGCCGCTTATTTCCTTGTATTCGCAAACCCGCGAATGGCACAAGGGCATAGCTTTGCATCAGCGTTATGCGCATTTATTTACCCAGCGCCAGCAAAAAATTGCCATAGCTAATTTTTACTGTGAAGCGGGCGCGGCGGATAATGCCCCGGAACTCATGTCCCAGGCCTTGGGTGTAGGTGAGCCGAGTGTGCGTCCTTTGTATGAACTAGGGCAATTGGCTTATCAGCGCGAAGATTATGTGCGGGCCATTCATTATTGGCGCGACTTAATTTGCCAGTTTACCTTTAGCTCTCCCTTAGTGCTTGAGCGCTTAAACAAGAGCTACCACCACCTGCAACTAGAGCATCAGTTTGAACACTTGTTGGCTGAGCTGGTAGACAAAGGCGGCATTGGTCTTAAAATTCATTACTGTCAGCATTTGCTTGCAGCCGGGCAGCGTAAAGAAGCGGTTGAGTTCATCACCAAGAGTTTAAAGAAACAACCTAATATTCGCGGCTTTCGTTTTTTGCTACAATTACTTGCAGGGCAAAACGCGCAGCTAGACGAAGCGCTAAACCCCATAGATAAACTTATTCAATCATATATAGATACCAAAGCAGATTTTCAGTGTCAGCATTGCGGCTTTCAAAGTCACAGTCATTATTGGTTGTGTCCGTCTTGTCGTCACTGGGAGTCTATGCAACCAAGCCGTGGGCTTGATGGTTTTTAAACAGGAAAAACATGAACGCTGTTGACTCTAAAAAAGTTCTTATCGCTTTAGATTACGATAATAAAGCCAAGGCATTGGCATTTGTACAACAACTATCTCCGGATAGCTGCCGCCTTAAAGTTGGCAAGGAAATGTTCACTCATTTCGGTCCGGAATTTGTAAAGCAATTGGTAGAGTTGGGCTTCGATGTATTCCTGGATTTAAAATTTCACGATATTCCTAATACAGTTGCTAAAGCAGTAAAAGCGGCTGCCGATCTGGGTGTATGGATGGTTAACGTGCATGCCAGCGGTGGTGTGGAAATGATGCAAAAGGCCAAGGAGATCCTCGCCCCTTATGGTGATAAAGCACCTTTGTTAATTGCCGTTACCGTGCTTACCAGTATGGATGAAATGCAATTAAAACAATTAGGTATTGAAAAAAAACCGCAAGAGCAAGTATTGTATTTAGCAGAGCTAACCAAGCAGGCCGGCCTTGATGGTGTGGTGTGCTCGGCACAAGAAGCACAGGTACTTAAGCAACACCTGGGCGCCGACTTTAAACTGGTAACGCCGGGCATTCGACCGGCAGGCAGTGATGCGGGCGACCAAAAACGTATTATGACGCCAAAACAGGCGATTGATAGCGGCAGTGATTACCTAGTAATAGGGCGTCCAATTACCCAGGCAGAAGATCCGGTTGCCGTATTGAAAGCCATCAATGAGAGTCTAGGAGACTAAGGTGAAATATATAGTGTTTATCGCAGCCCTGGTGGCGGCTGGATATTATTACTTAGAGCACACAAGGTCGCAAACGAATGCCTCAGCGCTGAATAAAGTTCTCTCTGAGGCGAGGCAGGGTGAGGTTGACCTTTTTGCCTTGAAAGACGCATTGAAAAAACATGTGTATGCTATTTGCGATAGCAACTCCACCATGTTGCTTGAAAGCGAGCGCTCGGTGAGTGATTGTGAGCAGCTTCATGATATAAAGCAAGCCGAGTGTAACGAACAGGTTTTTCGCCTGGCACCTCTAAGCATAGCGGAGAGAGATGAAGTGCTTGATTATGCTAAGCGTTATGTACGCTGTGCCTTGCCTTATGAAGATTTACGCTATCAGCCTATTAAATAAGAAAACGCGACTTTAAGGTCGCGTTTTTAGTTTAATCTGCGTGGCTTCGATATCAATCAGCCCGTCTTTAAACAAGCCACCTATGGCCTTTTTAAAGTTGGCTTTTGAGGTGCCAAACTGACGTTTAATTGCCTCGGGCGTGGACTTATCGCCCAGAGGTAAGATACCGCCTTTAGTATTTAATGCATCAAGGATCTGCTGCTTTATAGGATCGATTTTAGCCATCCCGGGTGCTTCGAGCAGGATATCAACTTTGCCATCTTCACGGCACTGCTGCACATAGGCATTCATGCGCTGGCCTACAAACAGGTTACGGTGCACACGGTTGTGGAAAATAAGACCCCAGTGCAGCTCATCGACTATCACCTTAAAACCAAGGTCGGTTTTCGCCGCCACTATGATCTCAACTTGATCACCGCTTTTATAATCCGGCTTGGCCCGACCAACAAACTTGTTAAGATTGCTCGATGCGCAAATTCGCTTTGAGGCGTTATCCAGGTAAAGTTTTACCAGGTAGCTGCGCTCCGGTTGCATACGTGGCTTTTGCTCGTTAAAGGGCACTAGGAGATCTTTTTCCAGACCCCAATCCAAAAAGGCGCCAATATTATTCACCTGTTTTACCTGGAGCAGGGCAAAATCACCCACCTGGGCTCTTGGTTTAGTGCGGGTCGCCGTTGGGTGACCCATGCTATCTAGGTAAACAAATACGCTTAAGCTATCGCCGCGCTCAATCTCATCCGGGGCCTGCTCTGCAGGTAAAAACACTTCACCCAACTCAGGGCTATGTAAATACAGGCCTTCGCCGGCTACTTCATCAACAAACAGGGTTTGCCATTGACCTAAACTGCTCATTCTTATTCTTCCTCATCCGCTATCGGTTTTGGCTTGCGCTTTATTGAGCCCATGGCATTAGGGTCAAATGGCGCGGCAATGGGTTTTCTTACCTTAGCTGCAGGGCCCTTACGTGATTTAGCTTTTGCTGATTTACTAACTTGTGCTGCCGTTTTATCTGCTTTTTTAGGCTTGTCGGTCTTAGGCTTAGGCTGGGTAAAGCCTTTAAATTTACCTACCAGACCTTGGATTTCACTAAAAGGCAGCGGGCGGCGCATAAACTGGTTAATGGCCAAATAGCTTTGCCAGTCTTTTGGGCCGACCAGGGAAATGGCAGAGCCTTTAAACCCGGCACGACCGGTACGACCTATGCGGTGGATGTATTCTTCGGCGTTTTTCGGTAAATCGAAATTAATAACATGAGTCACATTTAAAAGATCCAGACCGCGCGAGGCCACATCTGTGGTAATAAGCACCTGGTAAAGGCCGCGGCTGAAACTATCCATAATATCCAGACGCTTGTTTTGCGCCATGGTGCCTTCAAGGGCAACGGCCTTTAGGCCTTGCTCGCCGATTTTGCTACACAGGCGCTGAGTATCTTCGCGGGTGGCGGTAAAGATAATGCACTGACCTAAGCCTTCTTCATTGGCAAGCAGATGGTCAAGTAAGGCTTCTTTATGGTCGAGATGATCCGCTAAATACAGACGCTGAGAGATATCACCATGCTCATCGGTGGCGGCGCTGATGCTTACACCCTTGGGATTTTTCAATAAGTTACGTGATAGGGCGCCTACTTGGGCGTGTTCCAAAGTGGCTGAAAACAGCAGGCTTTGGCGCAATCTGTGGTCGGCGCTTTTATTGATGAGTTCGACCTGCTCGCTAAAGCCTAAATCAAGAATTCGATCCGCTTCATCGAAAATCAGCATTTCCAGACCGGCCAAGTGTAAAGAACAGTCTTCGAGGTGATCGGCAATACGCCCCGGAGTACCAACGACAAAATGCGGGTCTTTGCGCAGGGCTTTAACCTGATCGTTATAGTTCTCACCGCCAAGCACTTTTAAGGCGCTCAGCGCGGTGCCGGCAATCAGCAAACGCAGTTGGGTATAGACTTGGGTCGCAAGTTCACGGGTTGGTGTCACGATCAACACCCGTGGGTCGCGCTTCGATAAGGCCTTTTGCTTCATCACCCTTTGTACCGCAGGCAACAAAAACGCCAGGGTCTTGCCCGAGCCGGTTTTTGATTGCGCAAATAAGTCGTACCCGGCCAACGCCAAGGGAATAGCTTGGGCTTGAATATCGGTAGGTGTGGTAATGCCCTGGTGCGTTATTTGTGCACACAGGCGCGTATCGATACCCAAATCACTGAATTGCAAATTCACTCTCCAACAAAAAATACAGTTAATACAGCGCTATTATAACGTATTGCAACGGCCCTCTGGCAGCTAATTTTGCGTTTTCGGCCATTATGGGTAAAATACGCCTCCCTAATGCGCCGGATTTACGATTCGGTAGAATTAAAAGCAAATAAATAGGTATATTAATGTCACAACCATACGTCGTGTGTGCGCTTTATAAGTTTGTAGCGCTTCCTAATTTTGAACAAATTCGTCAACCTCTTCTTGATGTGATGCTGGCCAATGATGTACGCGGTACATTATTGCTTGCTAATGAAGGTATTAACGGCACGGTCGCGGGTAAACGCGAGGGTATCGATGCCTTACTGGCCTGGCTGGATAAGCAACCGAACCTGGACAATATCGTTTCTAAAGAATCTTTTGATGATGAATGTCCTTTCTACCGCACCAAGGTTAAGCTGAAAAAAGAAATCGTGACCATGGGCGTTGAAGGCATTGACCCCCGTGAAGTGGTGGGTACTTATGTGAAGCCGAAAGACTGGAACGCATTAATCAGCGACCCTGATGTGGTCTTGGTTGATACCCGTAACGATTATGAAATCGAAATCGGCACCTTTGAAAACGCGGTTGACCCTAAGACCAAGACTTTCCGTGAGTTCCCGGCCTGGGCCGAGCAAAACCTTGACCCGAAAAAGCATAAAAAAGTAGCCATGTTCTGTACCGGTGGTATCCGTTGTGAAAAGTCCACTGCCTATATGAAAGAGCAGGGTTTTGAAGAGGTGTATCACCTTGAAGGCGGTATCCTAAAGTACCTAGAAGAAGTGCCAAAAGAAGAAACCATGTGGCAGGGTGAGTGTTTTGTATTTGATAACCGCGTTGCCGTGGATCACGACCTGAAAAAAGGCCAGTATGACCAATGTCATGCCTGTCGCATGCCTATCACCGAAGATGATAAGCAAAAGCCGGAATATATGCAGGGCGTTTCTTGCCACCACTGCCATGAAAATGTTAGCGATGAGCAGCGCGCCCGTTTTGCCGAGCGTCAAAAGCAAATCGAGCTGGCCAAAGACCGCGGCGAAGGCCACATTGGTCATGAAGCGCAAGAAATGCTGCATAAGCGCAAAGAGCTAAAGCAGCAGTTTAAAGATCAACAACGTGCCGCGAATAAGTAGTTGTTGTTCGTAACTCTTTAAAAAGGAAGTCATTATGGCTTCCTTTTTTTGTGTCTTAAGCGCAGATGCGAAATAATAGGAGCGGCAAAACACCGCTTTAATGGAATTCTCAATAAGGGACTAACGTTATGAAAAAATCGCTGTTAATTATGTGCTTGGTATTGACCTTGTGCGGCTGCTCAAAACCCATCCCAAGAGAGCGGGTAGACTATATAGGTTATTGGCAAGGTGTGAACATGGAACTCTATATACACCCGGATGGTGCGGTTTCCTATGTAAGGCAAGATGGCAACACTTCTAAGTCCATCAATGCCTCAATTCAAGAGTTTGAAGGTGATGACTTTATCGTTGGCTTTGGATTTTTCAATACCCGCTTCGCGGTGACTCAAGCCCCGCAAGAGATAGATGGCCAATATCAGATGGTCGTCGATGGGGTGTTGCTTATTAAAAGAATGTAACTGTTAGCTAACAGGGGGTCTGTGACCCCTTTTTTAATACTCTTTTCCCCATCGCGCGTGAAAATACGCTTTCCCTCCCAATTGCAATAGCGCTGTTCAGCGAAAGTAAAGATATGCAAAGGCGGCTTTCAAGGCCGAAGAGTTGTGATTTAATTTATGTTAACAGGACATTTTGTAACGCATTAACGTAATTAGTCGCATCGGATGGGGCATTGGGCTTGCAAGAGCAAGCTTTGGGCTGAACGGCTGTTACACTGGTGTCACAGGATAATTACCCTAATAGCCGACATAAGTCGGTATATAACAAAAAGGAAGGTGCAGTTTGCGACAGCTTTTTAGTGCAATTATTTGTAGTTTAATAATCACTACGACGGCGCATGCTAATGCCACCAAGGTAGTGGTGGAAAACGTGAGCTTAGAGCGTTCACAGCAAGAGGTTCAGGCGGTTGGTAGTGCCGAGGCCATACATTCAGTAGTCTTGTATCCGGCCGTGGGCGACAGGGTCACGGCGGTTCATTTTACGCCGGGACAAGAAGTTGAGTCTGGAGCGCTTTTACTTGAGCTGGACTCACGCTTGCAGCGCGCGGCATTGGAAGAGGCCAAAATTCGTTTGGCCGATGCTGAGCGCACTTTGGAGCGCTTGCAAAACAGCTTTGCCAAGGGCGCTATTCCTAAAAGTGACAGAGATAATGCGTTAACGGCACGGGATCTTGCCAAAGTCGAGCTGACTAAGGCCCAAGCCGAGCTTGAAGACCGTCAAGTACGGGCACCTTTTGCCGGCGTGATGGGGCTAACCGATGTAGAGGTGGGGGATCGCATCAGCGCGCAAACTGCCATTGCCAGTATAGATGACATCACTTCCTTGTATATCAATTTTAATGCTCCAGAGGCGGCCCTGACCATGCTCAGAGCCGGCGCTGAAGTGAGCGTACAGCCTTGGCAGCAACAAGAGGCTATTACCGCGAAAATCGCCCAGCTCGACTCACGTATCGATGCTGACTCGCGCACCCTTAGGGTTAAAGCTCAGATAACTAATTCCGACGCGCTTTATATTCCCGGTATGAGCTTTCGTGTGCGTTTAAGTATGCAGGGTGAATCCTATGCCGTGGTGCCTGAAGCGGCGCTACTTTGGGGCGCAACCGGTCCTTATGTATGGAAAAGCGTGGATAATGTCGCCACTCGAGTGGATGTGAAAATTGCCCAGCGTCTTTCTGGCCGTCTTTTAGTCAGCGGCGCTTTGGATGAAGGTGAGCTACTGATAGTTGAAGGTGTGCAGCGTTTACGCGCCAATCAAAGCGTCAAGTTTGAGCAGACCCAGCTGGCGGATAGGAATTAAGCCATGAGCGAGCAAATTAATACGCAAATTCAAGACTTGCCTTCAATGGCGATACGCCGCCCTGTGCTGATAGTGGTGTTAAACCTGCTGATCATCATTGCCGGTATCGCTGCTATTGCCGGTGTTGAGGTGCGGGAATTGCCGGATGTTGACCGTCCACGCATTACCGTATCTGCCTCATTCCCAGGTGGCTCGCCGGAAACCGTAGACACAGAAGTGACCAGTAAACTTGAGGGCGCCGTGGCCCGCGTCAGTGGGGTTAAGTCCATTCGCGCCCAAAGTGAAGAGGGCAGTGCCCGTATCAGTGTTGAGTTTCGCCCCGGTATCAATCTTGACGATGCCGCTAATGAAACCCGAGAGTCAGTATCGCGAGTGCAAAGGGAGCTACCAGAAGAGGTAGAGCGGGTGTCCATTATCAAGGCCGATAATGATGCCGAAGCTGTGGTATCACTGACGGTAAGCAGCGAAACCCTACCTTTAGAAGCGCTGACCGAACGAGTGGAAACCGACTTAGCACCGCAGTTTTTAACCATACCCGGCGTTGCCGACGTGCGCCTTAACGGCGACCGTGAACGGGTGATGCGGGTGCGCATTGACCCCTTAAAACTAAGCAGCTTTAACCTTACTATCCCGGATGTAGCCGCTGCGCTGCGCCAGGCACCTTTTGATGTGCCCGCGGGCAGCTTAAAATCTGATGACCAACAGCTTATCGTACGTGCCGATGCCACCTCAGTCAGTGCCGAGCAGGTAGGGGATATTATCGTTCGTGGCGATACCCGTATTGCCGATATTGCCGCCGTTTATTTTGGCCCTGCTGATCCGCGCTCCATGGTGCGTTTAGACGGCAAGCCGGTGATCGGCATGGAAGTTATTCGCCAGGCTCAGTCCAATACCATAGAAATTTCCGATGAAGTTCTCCTATTACTTGAGCGCATGCGTGAGCGTTTCCCGCAAATGGAATTTACCCTGACTTCGGACGATGCCCAGTTTATTCGCAGCTCGGTGGATGAGGTGCTTAACTCCCTGGTGCTGACGATAGTGCTGGTGGTGATCACACTATGGGTCTTTATCGGCTCATGGCGTGCGACCCTGGTACCGGCTTTTGCCATTCCGGTGGCGCTTATCGGCTCACTTGCGCTTATTTGGGCGCTGGGCTTTTCCATCAATATTCTTACCCTGCTGGCGCTGGTACTGGCCACAGGCTTGATTGTTGATGATGCCATAGTTGTAAGTGAAAACATCCAGCGTCAGCGCAGCATGGGCCTTGGCCGCCGCGCTGCGGCAGTAATAGGTACGCGGGAAGTGTTCTTTGCCGTAGTCGCCACTACGGCTGTTTTGGCCGCCGTGTTTGTGCCTATCGCCTTTTTACCTTCTACCGCCGGGCGCTTATTCCGTGAATTCGGTGGTGTGCTGGCCGGGGCGGTGATCATCTCCAGCTTTGTTGCCTTGTCTTTGGTTCCAGCCTTAACCTCAAAATTAAAGCCAAAATCCGGTGGTCGTCATCCTTTTGCTAAATTGGGTAACCGACTGGCGGGGGCTTATCAGTGGTGCATTCGTAAGGTATTAGATCATGCCTGGGCGACCTTTGCTGTTTCCTTACTTATCGCCGCCGGTTCAGGTGCCTTATATCTGCAGCTTGATAATGAACTGCTACCGTCTGAGGACAGGGGGAAAATACGTATCTTTGCCCGAGGCCCGGATGGCGTTGGCCTGAACTTTATGGACCGTCAAGCCAAGCAGATGGAAGACGTGCTGCTGCCTTATGTACAAAGTGGTGAAATCGAGTCCATCTATACCGTAGTGGGGCAATGGGATCCGAATATTGCCTTTATTACCGTGCCGCTAAAGCATTGGGATGAGCGCCATTTGAGCCAGCAGGAAATTATCAACAAGTTGCGCGCTCCCTTGGGCGATATCCCTGGCGCTCCGGCGCGGGCATTTGGCTCAAACAGCTTGAACTTACGTGGCCAAGGTGGTGGCGTTGAGTTAGCCTTGTTAGGTCAAGACTACGAGCTTATCTATGCTGCAGCCCAGGATTATGTCAAGGCAGTAGAGCAGGCCATTCCTGAGGTTGCGCCGGTACGTATTTCTTATCAGCCATCGCAGCCGCAGCTTAGAGTGAATATCGACCGCCGCCGCGCTCAGGAGTTAGGTGTGGAGCTAAGCGATATCGCCGTAACCCTGCGTGCCGCCATTAACGGCGACGATGTGGCGGACTTAAACGTTGGCGACCAATCTATTCCTATTATGTTGCAGGCACAAAACCGCACCATAAATTCACCAAGCGATCTGGCCAACCTCTATGTAGGCAGTGGCAATGGTCAACTGGTGCCGCTGAGTTCAGTGGCCACCATAAGTGAAGAAGGTGTGGCAGCGGAGTTAGGCCGCCATGCCCAGCGCCGCGCCATCGAAGTGGATATGCAATTGCCAGCGGATATGGCCATGAGTGACTTGGTCGAGCAACTCCGTGATCTTGGTGAAAACACCTTGCCTAGCAGCGTAACTCTGGCCTTTAAAGGTGAAGCGCTTACCTTTGAGGAAACCGCCAATGAGGTGGTGCTGACCTATGTGTTGGCTTTTGTAATAGTGCTTTTGGTGTTGGCGGCTCAGTTTGAGAGCGTCAATAGCGCCGTGGTGGTGATGATCACAGTGCCCTTTGGTATTAGCTCGGCTATTTTGGCCCTGTATCTTACCGGCACCTCTCTTAATATTTTCTCGCAAATCGGTCTGGTAATGTTGATTGGCCTTATCGCCAAAAATGCCATCTTGTTGGTGGAATTTGCCGATCAGCTTAGAGATAAAGGCTATCAAGTGCGTGAAGCGGTAGAGCATGCAGCTCTTGTGCGCCTGCGCCCAATAACCATGACCTTGGTTTCGACCTTGCTCGGAGCCTTGCCATTAATTCTCTCTACCGGTGCTGGCGCAGAAGCCCGTAGCGCCATCGGTTGGGTTGTTTTCGGTGGCTTGGCCTTAGCGGTACTCTTTACCTTGTTCCTCACCCCTGTGGTGTATTTAGGCCTTGCACGCTTTACCAAGCCAAGGGCGGATGAGAGTAAACAACTCGCCGCCGAGCTTGAACAAGCCACCTAATGAGAATGTCCGCGAATATCGCGGACATTTTTTTTTAGCGCGATTTATATTAAGCTTCAGCCTATTAGCCGCAGATTAAAGGATGCATTATGCAGGCAGAGCAGCTTGAGATAGCGCAATTTCTCACTAGTCATTCACCCTTTGACGAGCTCCCCGAAGATGCCTTAGCCCATCTTGCGCAACAAGTCGAAGTCGCTTATTTCCGTGCCGGTACGGATATTCTTCACTATGGCGACGATATTGCCGACCTCTATGTTATTCGCTCCGGCGCGGTGGAATCCTACCGGCGCAGTGGTGAGCTTTACAACCGTATGGACAGTGGCGGTATTTTTGGGCAGATGGGACTGCTGATGAATCGCAAGGTGCGTTTTCCTGTGACCGCCATAGAAGACACCCTGGTTTATTGCATTGATGTGGAACTATTTACCGAATACTGCGATAAATTCGAGGTGTTTGCCGACTACTTTGAGGCCGATGGCAATGTACGTTTGCACCAGGCCATAGTCGAACAAGCCGACAGCAATGATTTAACCACCGCTAAGGTTAAGGCCTTGTTACACCGGGATGTTGTGACCGTGGCGGTAGACAGCAGCATTCAGGAGGTGGCTCTGCTCATGAGCGATGAGCATATCTCCAGCGTCTTGGTTACCGATCCCAACAAGCCGATCAGCGATGACCCGGAAGAAGACGACGGTCAGGTGGTGGGGATTATCACAGACAGGGATATTCGCTCTCAGGTGGTGGCGCTGGGGAAAAGTCTGGCTACGCCTGCCCATGAGGTGATGTCCACTAATCTTACCTTACTCGATGCCAATGATTATGTGTTTGAGGCGGTGCTGGCCATGCTCAGGGACAATGTTCATCACTTGCCTATATTGCATAAGCGCAAGCCCATAGGGGTGATCTCCTTATCGGATATTTTGCGTTACGAGTCGCAAAGCAGCCTGCTGTTGGTGCGTGGGATTCTTGCCCAGCAAACGGTGGACGATCTCACTCATTTTGCCAAGCAACTGCCCAATGTCTTTGTGCGCATGGTCAATGAAGATGCTAATTCTCATATGATAGGCACTGCGATGGCGGTGATCGGTCGCACCTTTAAACAGCGACTGCTGGCCTTGGCAGAGGAAAAGCTGGGGCCGCCGCCGGTGCCTTACTGTTTTATCGCCCTGGGCTCTATGGCCCGAGACGAGCAACTTATAGTCACGGATCAGGATAACGCCATTATTCTTGACGATAGCTTTAACGAGCAGGAGCATGACGCGTATTTTCAGGCGCTGTCAGATTTTGTCTGTGATGGTTTGGCCGCTTGTGGCTATACCTATTGCGATGGCGAGATCATGGCGTCCTTTAAAAAATGGCGTCTTACCCGCAGTCAGTGGCGTGAGCAATTTGCATCCTGGATTGCCGAGCCCAAACCGCAAGCCCTGTTGCACAGTTCAATCTTTTTCGATTTGGATGGCGTGTGGGGTAAAACTAAGTGGGCGGAAGAGCTTAAATCTTATATTGCCAAGGAAGGACGGGCCAATCGTAAATTCTTGGCAAACCTGGCGGCCAATGCCCGTAACCGTACGCCGCCGCTGGGCTTTTTTAAGGGCTTTGTATTGGAGCACGACGGCGAGCACAAGCATTCCATGAACCTAAAACGTCGCGGTACGGCGCCATTATCGGATGTTATTCGCGTGCATGCGCTGGCGGTAGGCTCTCGTAAGCAAAACTCGTTTGAACGACTGGAAGACATTATCGATGCCAAGCTATTGCCACCGGGTAAAGCCCAGGATCTTCGTGATGCCCTTGAGTACATTGCCATGACCCGCATTCGCCACCAGGCCTGGCAAATCGAGCACGGTGAAAGCCCGGATAACAGTTTGGATCCTAATTTGTTGTCGCCATTTGAGCAGCGTAATTTAAAAGAAGCCTTTGCCATCTTAGAAAAGGCACAAAGCTTTTTGAAGTTCCGTTATCAAACTGGTAATGGGTTGAGCTAGTGTTGTCAGATCACCTTATCGACTGGCCAGCACGCTACCAGCAGCTGGCCAATACAGCTCAACATCCCCAGTTGCAGCAATTTTATCGAGCCGGCATAGCGAGCGGTGAGCAACCCCTGGGCGAGACGCAGTTTGTGGCTCTGGACTTTGAAACCACCGGGCTCGACAGCGCCGGCGATGAAATTGTCAGCATTGGTTTGGTGCCCTTTACTTGGCATCGCATTTATTGCCGGCAGGCTCGTCACTGGTTGGTGCAACCCAAACGCAATTTGGCGGAGCAATCCATTGTTATTCATGGCATTACTCATTCGGAAGTCGAAGATGCACCGGATTTAAGCAAGGTACTTGAACCCTTGTTAGCGGCTATAGCAGCTAAGGTAGTGGTGGTGCATTACCATGCCATAGAGCGGCCATTTTTGGCTAACAGCCTGCTCAGACGTATCAATGAAAGCATTGAATTTGCGATTATCGATACCATGGAAATTGAACGCAGAGCCCTACAAGCCAGACGCGGCTTTATCGGCCGCTTGCTGGGTGAGAAAATAGGCTCATTGCGCTTATCGGATTGTCGTGCTCGCTATAACCTTCCAGCCTATGGGGTGCATAATGCCATGACAGACGCTTTGGCCACCGCCGAATTATTGCAAGCCCAGTTGCGCTATCATTATCGCAGTGACACCCAGCTAAATCAGCTGTGGATGTAAAAAACGCCGCAATTGCGGCGTTATCTTTGAGTGGAGCCTGTGCTAGGAGCTTCTGGGCTCGGTGCGCAGGCCTAAAATCAAGCTCACACACATAAGCAACAGCACTATGGTGAAGGGCAGGCCTGTGGAAACTGCGCCAGCTTGCAGCGCTTCCATCGCTTCCTTACCGCCAATCCAAAGCAGGGCTGCGGCAATCGCGCCTTCTATGGTGGCCCAAAATACACGCTGCGGTACCGGTGCATCGACCTTGCCGCCGGCGGTGATCGAGTCAATAACCAAGGAACCCGAATCCGATGAGGTGATAAAGAACACCAAAACCAAGACTATGGCGATAAAGGAGAGTACTTGAGTCATAGGCAGCTGCTCAAACATCTGGAACATGGCCAGCGGCACTTCGGTGAGGCCTTTTTCACCAAGCGAACCCACACCCGAAGCTACTTGATCTATGGCGATACCGCCATAAATGGACATCCAAAGCGCGGTCACTAGGGTTGGGATAAGCAGTACGGCAATAAGGAATTCGCGAATCGTGCGGCCCTTAGAAACCCGAGCGATAAACATACCCACAAAAGGCGACCATGAAATCCACCAGGCCCAATAGAACACGGTCCAACCATGCATCCAGGTTTCATCCTCACGGCCATGAGGGTTGCTCAGCGGGATGATATTTTCAATATAGCCAAGCAGGGTGTTTGGTAAATTGCCCATGGCGGCGGCAAAACCAACTAGAGCAACAAATAACAAGAGCGCAAAGGCAATTATCATATTAACGTTACTTAATACCTTAACCCCGCCATCGATGCCGCGTACTACCGAGATAATGGCCAGCAGAGTAACACCAATAATTACGCCAATTTGCAAACCAACACCACCATCGGTACCAAATACATGGTTAAAGCCGGCAGAAGCCTGTTGCGCACCTAAGCCTAAAGAGGTTGCTAGGCCGAACAGGGTCGCCAGTACCGCAAGAATGTCTATGATGTGGCCGGGCCAACCCCAGGCGCGGTCGCCTAATATGGGGTAGAAAATAGAGCGTATCGACAGCGGCAAGCCTTTGTTATAGGAGAAAAAGGCCAACGATAGTGCGACAACTGCATAGATAGCCCAAGGGTGCAGGCCCCAGTGGAACATGGTAGCGCCCATGGCGGTTTTAGCCGCCTCAGGGGTGTTGGCTTCAACGCCTAAGGGCGTCTCATACCAGCCGGTAAAATAAGCCACAGGCTCGGCCACACCCCAGAACATTAAGCCTATCCCCATGCCAGCAGCAAAGAGCATGGCCAGCCAGGAGATACGTGAGTGTGATGGGGTTGCCGACTCACCACCGAGTTTAATTTTACCGTAAGGGGAGACGATTAACGCCAAACAAAATAATACAAAGAGGTTGGCAGCCCACATAAATAACACATCAAAATTACCTATGATGTCCCATTTAATGCCGTCCAATGCCTTTTTGGCGGTGGCAGGATCGGTAACCAGAATAGCCACTAAAAAGATGGCGATAAGGCCCGCGCTAATACCAAAAACGGGGTTATGAACATCAAACCCCCATTTTTGCACGTTATCCTGGCCTACGGTGTAATCGGTATTTTCTATACTATATTTGTCATGATGTTCACTCATGCCTACCTCTAGTTGTTAAAACCATTAGAGCTAAGGCCTAGTTGAATGAGTCCACGCAAATCAATGATTTGTAGACTAACTAAATTAGGCCCCTTCATATGTACAATAGTTTAGGGATTAAAATATAAATGTAAATTGCCAGCGCGATAAATGCCATAAATCAAGTGTTTTTTGTTTAAAATAAGCATAAAAAAGCGCCAGAAGGCGCTTTTGTTCACAAAGAATAATTTGCAGTGAAATTAGTTTTACTTCACTATCACCATTTCTTTGAGCAGGTTGTCGGCCTTATCAACATGGCGCATAACCCACAGCATGTAGCGGCTGTCGACATGAATAGAGCGGTTTAGGTTAGCATCATAGTCCCAATCGCCAATAATGCTCTCACTCACACCATCGAACAATAAACCCACCAGCTCGGCATTACCGTTAAGCGTTGGCGAGCCCGAGTTGCCACCTGTGGTATCTACTGTACTTAGGAAGTTAACTGGAACCGAGCCCAGGCTGGCCATTTCATAGCTGCCATAGTTTTTGGCGGTAATTTGCTCCATTTGTGCTGCTGGCGCATCAAAAGGTGCCACACCGGTGAATTTCTCGGTGATCCCTTCAAGGCTAGTAAACGGCGTATAGGTCAAGGCATCTCTTGGGCTGTAGCCTTTTACCGAGCCGTAGGTTACACGTAATGTGCTGTTGGCATCGGCATACACAGGCAGGCCTTGCTCCTGGTTGTAAGCAATAATTGCGGCCATATATTGTGGGCGAATTTTATTAAGCTCACCGCTTAATGCCTTGTCTTCTAGCTCACGCTCACGCATTTGCTCATAAGTGGCAACCGCCAGTTTAATAAAGGCATCATCGCTTTGTTTAAACTCGGCAACCGACTTATCCATCCAGGCTAAACGTACTTGCTCATCGTTAAGCTCGGTGTTTTTATACATGGCGGCTAAGGTCTTAGCCATTTTTTCCTTGCTGTAGCCCTTATCTAAGCCAAGCGCTTTATCCAGAGAAGCAACACGTTGTTGCGGCTCAAGCTGGGCATAAAGATCAACAAAGTGGGCCATTAGCGCCATATCTACGGCATCGTCATAGCGACGCGAGAGGCTGGTCATGCCGGCTTTGAAGCGGGTCATATCACGCTCTTGATAGCCAGGTTCACGCTCGGCATCCGGCAGCTGTTGCTCATTAGCAAGACGATACAAGCGACTTGCCGTTGATATCATGGCGCTGCGGTTTAAATAACCCAGGATTAAATCCAGCTCGC
Source organism: Pseudoalteromonas qingdaonensis (assembly GCF_038739665.1). Taxonomy (NCBI): domain Bacteria; kingdom Pseudomonadati; phylum Pseudomonadota; class Gammaproteobacteria; order Alteromonadales; family Pseudoalteromonadaceae; genus Pseudoalteromonas; species Pseudoalteromonas qingdaonensis. The sequence continues at coordinate 298,041 of NZ_JBCGCU010000002.1, forward strand.
TGCTGGCCTGTGATTTGGCAATCAAGCTATCAAGCTCTTTAAGCACGTGAGCGTATTGCTTTTTACGTGCTTTATCGGCATTGATCCAGCTTGCCAACTCGCTCGCCAGCTTATCCTTGCGCTCTTGCATATCGGTTTTTTGATACGAGTTAACCATGCCGCCGTAGTTTTTTGCATAATTGGCAAGGCTCGCCAGCGTGCTTTCATAGGCGATACGGGCTTTTGAGCCTTCTTCGGCGGTGGCCTTGATGATGTCCATGGACTGTTCGCGGTACGCCTTGGCTTTAGGGTACACCTCGGTAAATTGATGCTCTACCTCGGCATTGGTGCGATAGCGGTTGGTGCGACCCGGGTAGCCGGTAACCATAACGAAGTCACCTTCTTTAACACCTTTGGCGCTAACCTTTAGGAATGAATCCGAGCTAAAGGGCACATTGTCTTCACTAAAAGGCGCTGGCTTGCCGTCTTTACCCACATAGGCACGGTAGAAAGAGTAGTCGCCGGTATGACGCGGCCACATCCAGTTATCAATATCGCCGCCGTATTTACCTATGCCCTGTGCCGGGTTGTAAACCAAACGCACGTCCTGGATTTCCAAAGACTTGATCAGGTAATACTCTAGACCGCCGTGGAAGCTATACACATTACAGCGGTAGCCACCGCCTTGCTCACACTCAGCAACTAGAGATTTTTGTGCTTGCTCAATGGCCTTGTAACGCGCGTTGCCATCCATAGAGTCGTTGAGATGGGCGTTAACCTTATCGGTGACATTGGTTACTTCTTCGGTCACATACACGCGTGAGCCCGGAGAGGCTGGCAGCTCTTCGCCATAGGTTTTCGCCAAGAAGCCATTTTGGAGAATATTATTCTCCGGCGTCGAATTATATTGAATCGAGCCGTAGGCACAGTGGTGGTTAGTAACAACCAGGCCCTTAGGAGAGACAAAAGAGGCCGTACAGCCACCTAGGCTAATTACAGCGTTCATTGGGAATTCGGTCAGCTTAGAAATGTTTTTAGGGTCGATTTCCAGGCCTTTTTCCTTTAATACCGACTCAAGCTGAGGTAATTGATGCGGTTGCCACATGCCTTCGTCGGCAAGAGCTGAGTTGATGGTCGTCGCTAAAATCGCGGCGCCGATAAATGATAAACGCATAGTTCCATCCTAGTTGTTATATTTTCGCCACGCAGTGTCGCGCAGTACAGGGTTAGGTGCAACTTTTTGCGTTTACAAAATGTTTCTGATGGCGCTTTAGTATCTAAGCCCAAAAAAGGAAAGTGGGGGCAGCCTTGGCCGCGCCCTCAAGGTAAGGCTTAGCCCTGGGCCGAGTAGGCAGATTGGTGAATACTGGCAGCGCGACCGGATGGGTCGGCATTGGTTTGAAATGACGCATCCCAGGCCAGTGCTTGTGGGGTAGAGCAGGCCACAGATTTACCGTGGGGCACACACAAGGTCGCAACGCCGCCGGGGAAGTGCTGCTCGAAGATATTGCGATAAAAATACGCCTCTTTGCTATCCGGGGTATTGATTGGGAATTTAAAGTGGGCGTTTTGCATATCCCGATCCGATACCTGCTCCTCCACATAGGCTTTAAGTGAGTCTATCCAGTTATAGCCAACGCCATCGGAGAACTGCTCTTTTTGTCGCCACAGTACCTCGTCCGGCAAATAGCCGTCGAAGGCTTCACGTATAATGTGCTTTTCGATGCGCCCGTCCTTGCACATTTTTGCCTCTGGGTTAATGCGCATGGCGATGTCGATAAATTCCTTGTCTAGAAACGGCACTCGCGCCTCAACGCCCCAGGCGGCCATGGATTTATTGGCGCGCAGGCAATCGAACATATGCAGCTTGGCTACCTTGCGGTTTAATTCGTCATGGAATTCCTTGGCATTGGGCGCCTTATGGAAATACAAATAGCCGCCGAAGAGTTCATCAGCGCCTTCGCCGGAGAGCACCATTTTAATACCCATAGCCTTAATATGACGAGCCATCAGGTACATGGGGGTAGAGGCGCGCACCGTGGTGACATCATAGGTCTCCAGGTGGTAGATGACCTCTTTAATGGCGTCTATTCCTTGCTGCACGGTAAAGTGAATAGGGTGGTGAATGGTACCTATGTGCTCGGCGACCTTGGCGGCGGCAATAAGATCCGGTGAGCCTTCAAGGCCAATGGAAAAGGAGTGCAACTTTGGCCACCAGGCATCGCTGGCATCGTTATCCTCGATGCGTTTGGCGGCAAATTTTTGGGTAATGGCGGAGATAAGCGAAGAGTCCAGGCCCCCCGACAATAAAACCCCATAAGGCACATCGCACATCAGCTGGCGTTTTACTGCAGCCTCCAGTGCATGTTTAAGGGTTTCCGGCTCGGCCTCATTGTCTTTAACCGCGGAAAATTCTTGCCAGTCTCTGTGATAATAGCCCTGATATTCGCCCACCTCGCTATCGAGGAAGTGACCGGGAGGGAATTCCTCAATGTGGTTACATATTGGCGTCAGCGCCTTGAGCTCACTGGCCACATAGAAATTGCCGTATTCATCGCGGCCGGTATAAAGGGGGATAATGCCAATGTGGTCTCGGCCAATCAGGTATTTATCCTTTTCTTCATCGTACAGGCAAAAGGCAAAAATACCGTTGAGCTCATCGAGAAATGCACTGCCTTTTTCTTCATACAGGGCGAGGATCACCTCACAATCGCTCTGGGTTTGAAATTCGTAGTCTATGCTCAGGGCATCGGCGAGTTGCTGATGGTTATAGATTTCGCCATTGACCGCCAACACATGGTTACCTGCTTTATTAAACAATGGCTGAGCACCACTTTGTACGCCAACGATGGCCAAACGCTCATGCACTAAAATGGCCTTATCGCCGGTATAAACGCCGGACCAGTCCGGGCCGCGGTGGCGCAAGAGTTTCGACATATCTATGGCCTGCTCGCGCAGTTGCGCAATACTGGACTTGATATCGAGCACCGCAAAAATTGAACACATATTGGCTTTCCTCATTCCTATCTCGAGCTTTTGTTGTAGCAGAAAAAATATACCAAGTCATGTGCGTGATAAGGTTATTTTTGAATTTTTTATGCACTAAATTAGGGCGAAGTTTTACCCTTATGCACTAAGGTGGGTGTCGCTTGGTCAATATATGGCAAAAGCGGCCTTATTAGGCTCTGTACTCTTGATATTCATTAGGCTGGTGGACGTTTGCTTGCACTAAATAAGTGCGAACTCTAGTCGAGAGTATTATTGTTTTATGTAACTAGTTTTTGGCGGGATAAGAAGGCGCACTTCACAACTGGGGAATTTATTACACTCCGGCATAATTGTTCTCAATAAATACCGCCGAGTCAGCAGATAATCAAAGGTGTAATTTAAGTAGGGTGCAGGTGTTTTCATCTTGATTAACAGGTTGCTGTATATAAACACAGTTACAGAAGGAGTGGTTGTTGAGTTGCCTGTATAGTCAAGATAACGACCCAATCGCTTCTTTTTGTCGGACTGCTATTTTAAGCTACCAGCTTTGAGTTCCACCCTAGTAAGGGCTGCAAGAATTTGTTATCAATAGAGAAAGGACAAAAACGAGCAAAGCTGTGCTAGAAAAACGCGCAATTTGCTCTTTATAAACATGTTAGCTTTCAGGAGGCACCGTGAATATTTATGAAGCAGATTACGGCATCGGCCCCTTGATGGATGTAGAAGATACAATCAATAAAGGTATCGAAAAGCTCTTTGAAAGAAATCAGCAGGAGCCAGGTTTTGATGGGTTGTGGATGAATGAGTATGGAGAAGTTCTTTATGGTTCTTTACTTGTTGCAGCTCAAGCTTATTTGATCGGAAGCCTTAGAGATATTAATGAAATTAGAAAGAGCCTAGGACTTGGCTCTATAACTAAGCAGGCCGCATATAAAGTTCACAATATAACCGCGCAAAACTACTCTTTGATAGACTTAGTTAATTCAGCCGCTAATTATTTCAAACACCGAGATGAGTGGGGTAATGATTGGCCTGATAACTATACAACTAAAGTTTTGGAGGCATTCTCTGTAACAGGAGAGTTTCCAATTAATGATGTGCAGCAACTGATTGAGGCTGACTATGGTTATACTAAAATCACAAATTTAGTATCAGAGTGGCGTAAGCAGTTAATAGACATTACAAAAAATGAAAGCTAACAAGGCCGTTAAACCAAGGACACAAAACAGCAGGCTTGTGCTTCTTCGTCACCAATTTTAGCCTGCTATTTTGTGCCGTTTACGGTAAGCGTTATTCGGCTCTGCGGCCCAACCTGTAGCCCAGGTGGGGCAAGCTGGAAGACTACCAAGCCAAAGGAAAAAATATGCCAAATTTTGTTCAAGACTTTGAATCTACTCGCCTTGTTATGCTTGCTAAGCAATATCCTGAGGTTGTGAAAGCATATGGTGAAGTGGTTTTCTGTGCACAAGATAGTGAAGCTCGCTTGAGCGGCACTCGTTGGACGATTGAAGACGATATTTTTGAACAGGCAACTGAGTCAGGATTCAAAGTGCACCTGATCGAATTGCTTGATAATTTTATTGAGTATCGAGCCCAGTGTAATGAACTACCGAAAAAAGAAGGTGTTGTACGTTTTGGTAATGGTGGCTTAAAGATAGAATGGTTGCCTGACGGCTCAACCCATCTTGGTGCGAAGTAGTAAGTATGATTACAAAGCATGAGTTGACATCTCTGGTACTCGGATTTGATCGTCTACCGGGTCAAATTAACGAGCTTTCAAAGTCGGCCTTTGAAAATGTCTATGGCTCACAAGCTGCTGCACAAGAAAAAAACATAATCTACTTTTTCTTGTCTTCAAAACCAGTGCCTCGTCTCAATGGACAGAGCAGGATTCTTTATATCGGCCAAACAAAAACAAGCTTCAAAACTAGATACTTTCGCCATGCAAACCTGCATGCTACGTCGAAAGCGAATAAGCTTAAATTTGACATGATAATAAAGAATTATGGACCGATTGAAATCGCTTTTTGTGATTATCGAAAATTTGGCGATACCCTACTTGGTGCTGAAGGGCAATTCTTGTGGTGGTACTTTCAAAATCACGGTGAGTATCCACCAATAAACTATACCCAAACCAAGGTCAGAACAGATGTTGTCAACGCATAAAAGGCCATCAAACCCACTCCCATCGGTCGCCGTACGCTTGTAAGCTCGTGCTGCTTACCACGGCGTTAAGCCCGAAATTGGCTGCGGCAATGTTTAATTAAATAGAGAATAAAGAGCCTTGTGCTGGACTAACTAAATGCACAGACACATGAAACTTAAATTAATCGCAGTAATAGCACTTGCATTGAGTTCTACAGCCAGTGGCTCTAACAAGTGCGCTTCTCTTGCAACTAGCTGTATTGATGTTTTCGATACGGGCAGTGGAAAATTGTTTACTAGCTCACCATCAGTGGCTTATCTAGACGGTATTGGAGGAAGTCCAACACATCCAACACACCCAACTTGGACTGTGGATGGCACGCGGGGACCATCCGGTACTTTCTACCTGTTCAACTGGAGCAATGCAAAGGCACTATGTAATACCTATAATTCCCAAAGTCTCGGGGGGCGAACCAACTGGCGTTTACCAAGGCGAGAAGAGTTAATGGGTTTATACGAAAGTTTCGGTAATATGTTTAGTGCACGCGGTTGGCCAACCGATGGCACTTACTGGTCGGTGACAGCTGATGGTGCTTACTATTACGATGTGGATCTCGGTTATGGCTATGTGAGCACCAGTGAACCGAACAGCACGAGCGACAACCCTAATTTGTTCCCGAGCTTTACAACCTACGCTTCCTGCGTTTCAAATCATGAGGATTGAGTGTCTTAGACAAGAGACGCCGCTTTAAGCAAGCAGCACACTTGGGTCTTGTGCATTAATCGCGTTTTTACGCTCAACCAGTCCCCAGGCTTTTTCGTGGAAGTAAAATGCCACGGTATTCACCGCGGGTTCTACTATGGCGACCAGGCCGCCAAGCACCAGGCTACCGGTCAATAAGTAAGTAACGCCAAAGGCAATGGCGAAGTGCATGATCGCAAAGGTGGCTGTCTTTTTCATGATTAATTGTCCAAATTTCCAGTTCCAGTGCGTTTATTATTAGCCAGGCGTATTGATAGATAAAATGGATTTATATGATTAATATAATCACAAAAATAGAATGAATAACGCAAATCAGCTTTTGAGTGTTTTAACTAGACTCGCGGCGATAGCGCATGGCCAGGCGCAATCGGTTTAGCTCGCTTTGGTGTTGCTGATTTAATTGTCGCGCCTGAGTCAGGGTTACCGCTGTAAAGGCAATACTTTGTCCGCCCTTGAGTTGCCCTAAGCGCGGCAGATCTGCGGCGATCACTTGCCCCAACAGCGGATAGCCGCCTGTGGTTTGGCAGTCATTTAACAGGACAATGGGTTCGCCACTTGGCGGCAGTTGTATACTACCCGGTGCCACCGCTGTGCTTTCAATGCTTAAACTATGACTTAGATTATGGCTAATGGACTCGTCGAGGTCCGCGCTGCTTGGCTCTGCCTGCAGGCGCAAGCCCATGCGGTTGCTTTGCGCCGAGACCTGCCAAGTAGCCTCGCTAAACGCGAGTTTAAGTTTTGCTGCTAAGCCAAATTCTCGAGGCTCGGCAATATAATGTACGGGCCCTTGGCGCTTAGGTAACTTAGCCCCCCAATTAAGCCACTCAAAGTCGCTGGTGGCCAAAGCAAGTTGTTGTCCCGCTTGCAGGGCTTGTCCATCCAGGCCGCCGAATCCGGCCATGCAATCCGTGCTACAACTTCCCAAGACCGGCTCTAAAGCAAAACCACCGCTTATGGCTAAATAGCAGCGCAGGTTGAGGGATGAAGAAGCAAAGGTTAGGGTTTGTCCCGCTTCAGCCTGATAACACCAGCCGATATCTATGCGCTTCCCGTCTAAATTGGCGCTCATATCGGCGCCGCTTAGAGCAAAGCAGCAAGGTCGTTCAAAACGCAGCTTGGCCATGCCCAGGGTGATCTCTAACGCGGCAGCATCTTGGTTATTGCCTACCAATAGATTGGCAACCCGCAGGGCATCGCTATCAAGGGCGCCGCACTGGGATACGCCTAAGTGACGCTGACCAAAGCGGCCAAGGTCTTGAATAGTGAGCTGGGGTCCGGGCTTAATGATGGTCAACATGGTCTAAGCCTCCACAAAGCGCAGGGTATCGCCAGGGGCGAATAATGCCGGTGGCTGTTTACTTGGGTCAAACAGCGTCTGCTCTGTGTGGCCGATAATATGCCAGCCACCGGGAGAGTTAGCAGGATAGACGGCGGTTTTATCTGCGGCGATGGCAACGCTGCCTTTGGGCACCAGGGTGCGGGGGGTAGCCAAACGTGGCAGCTGCAGGCGCGAGTCCAGGCCGCTGATATAGGCAAAGCCGGGCTGAAAGCCGATAAAGTCCACGGTATAAAGCCCACTGGTGTGAATATTTATGACCTCGCGCTCGCTAAGGCCACAACTCTTAGCTACCGAGGCGAGATCCAAGCCGTACTTGCCACCGTATTGCACCTTGATCTCATGAAACTGGCTTTGACTGCTATCTTCATCAAATTGCTGCCACATCAGCAGCAAGTGGTGTTGCACCCTCTCTAATTCGAGATGACTGCGGCCATACAGGGTCAAGGTTTGATCGGCACTGACTACATCCACATAATCAGGCTGTAGCAGCAACTGGCGGGCCAAGGCATTTATCATACGCTGTTTTTGCGCCTTATCGAGCGCGCTAATAGCACTGGCGTCCAATACCAGAGTGGCGTTATCGATTTGATAAAAATGCGGCGCCGGCAAGGCTGAAGTCATAGCAAGCTGATCCTTAATTCTGGTGTTACGGCTTAGCTCTGGGCTGTGGTGAATAATTATAAGCCTGGGTACGGTCTTATAAACAGGTGCAGGGGAAATATAAGACCTGCATTGATACCGCCGAACATCTTCTTATCTCTACAGTCTATCGGGGTTATTATGTTTAACAAGTTGTTTTTGTGCGCGATTTCACTGTTTCTTGGGCTAAGCTCAAGCGGCTTGCTTGGCGCCGATAAGGCGCAAATGACCAACGCGACCAGGCAAATTGTGCTTGGGGCTGGGTGTTTTTGGGGTGTTGAAAAACGTTTTGAAGCCCTACCCGGGGTGCTCAACGCCGAGTCGGGCTATGCCGATGGACGAGGATTTAAACCCACTTATAAGGACATCATCGCCAGAAAACGTCGTTTTGATGAAAATAACTATGCCGAAGTGGTGCGCGTGACCTTTAATGCCAATGTTGTCAGTTTAGAGCAAATATTGCAGTTTTATTTTGAACAACATGACCCTACCCAGGTTAATCGTCAGGGCAATGATAGGGGCGCCCAGTATCGCTCTACCATTTTGACCTACGATAAAACGCAGCAGAGCATTGCCGATACAATAAAAAATCAGTATCAACAATTATTAACCCAGGCCGGTTATGGTCAGATAGCGACGGTTATCAAAGCGCTGGATAAATTCCATCCTGCCGAAAATTACCATCAGGACTATCTTCGCAAAAACCCCAATGGCTATTGCCCGGATCATTCCACCGGCGTTCGTTTTGCAAAGCAAGAGGAAGTGCCAGTGGATAACACGGCCTTATTAACGGGTAAGCATATTGTTATGCTCGATGCCCGTGCCTATTGCCCTTACTGTGAAAAGTTTAAGGCGGATGTACTGAATGACTATCAAGGCTCTATCCCAGTACATAAGCGTTATGCCTCTGGGCTTGATGGTCTAGTGGTAACTACTCCTACCTATGCGACGCCGACCATCTTATTTTTTGAAAACGCCAAGGAAGTGGCCGGTTATCAAGGGTACATGAAACCAGGTCTGTTTTATAAGGCGCTAGGCGCGTTCAAACTAGGAGACACAGAGGCTTACAGGGTCGCCTTTAACAAGGGCACGGATAATCGCTTTTGTAAGGAATATGAAATCTTTAAAAATACGCCGGACGGTGTGTTTATAGACAAGCTCTCAGGTGCGCCCTTATTCGATACCAAAGACCGTTTTAACTCCGGCACTGGCTGGTTGTCTTTTACTAAACCCGTGGCGGGGCAGGTAACCCAGCATCAAGACAAGAGTTTCGGCATGCGCCGCGTGGAAATACGCTCCAAATCCTCAGGTATTCACTTGGGGCATGTCTTTGCCAACGAAGGACCGGGAGGCAAACCGCGCTATTGCATTAATGCCACAGTGCTGGAATTTGTACCCCGGGCCCAATATCTTGAGCGTACCGAAGCGCACTAGTCACTGTCGCTGCTAAAGAGTTTTTTCCGCACCAGGGTGCGGTACTCACTCGGGCTTTGCCCTAACTCCTGGGCAAAGAGCTTATTGAGCAGTGCCTGATGGTTAAAGCCCAGCTCTAAAGCGATATCGTTAATGCTGAGGTTGGAGTTGGCTAGCAATTCTTGTCCAGCCTGTACCTTGAGTTTACGCCAATATTGATTCGGACTTAAGCCGGTGGCCTGCTTAAAGCGCCGCGTCAGGGTGCGCTGTGAGATGGCAAATTGACTGGCTATGTCGGCAATACTCAGTTCTGCGCTCAGGTTATTCTTCAGCCAAAACTGAACCTGGGCGATAAGCTCATCGGGGTGACGTTCATTCATACCTTCTAGGTAGCGCTGTTGCTCATAGGGTTTGCGTACCTCATGGGAGAAGTTGCGCTGCACATGCAGAGCACATTCGCGGCCATAGAGGTTCTCAAGGATATGTACTATCACGTCCGCCAAGGCATTGAGGCTGGCGACACAGTAAAGCCCCTCGGCCTGGGTAATAAAGTACTCGGGCTTTAGCTCAACTTTGGGGTAATCCCGTTTAAACTGTTCGGCATAATGCCAATGGGTGGTGGCCGGGTGGCCGTCGAGCAATTTGGCCTCGGCGAGAAAGCAGTTGCCGGTGCCAACGCCTATCATGGCGCAGCGTTTTAGGTCGAGCTTGGCCAGCGCCCGAATCATACCCTCTTGTTTTCTAAGTACCGGGCGCGGGTTGCGCCACAGGCTGGGTAAAATAAGTAAGTCACAATCATCTAGTGCATCTAATCCGACTTTGGCGGTGAAGGGCAGGCCACTGTGGGCGAGAACCGGCTCAGTGGTTTGTGCCATCAACTGCAGGCAGAGTTTCGGTGCTTCCTTGCTATGGCGCCGTGCAAAGGCATAACCGGCGTGGAGCATCTCAAAAGGCAGGGTCAGGCTGGTGGCCAGCATTTGTGGATACAGGGCTATTAAGACGTTAAATGGCTTCATAAAAGATCCGACCATTTAAAATTGGCCGTATTTGATAAATATATGGCCATTAAAGCACATATCAACCGCTGTGTTCCACTTACACTAGGGACAATTTCCAAAGTAAAAGAATGAGTTGTTATGAGTGCATTACCTGTAATTGTTGCCATGGGTGGTATTAATGCCGCTGGGCGCACGTCATTTAACCAGGGTTTCCGCCGTGTGGTACTCGACGCCTTGCCATTAGCACAGCGTCAAGAAACCCTATTAGGCCTGGCCAGTTTAATGAATCTGGTAAGTGACGAGCAGGGACAATTGCTGAGCAAGGATGGCGTTGCCATCACAGCCGACAATGTTGAAGCGCAATTGGGTGAGCAGATCCTAGCTGGTACCCTAATTCGTCGTATCGAAGAGCGTTTCTTCGATGTTGATGCCACTCATTCGCACCAAAAATTGGTAGCCCAGACCAGTGCGCCTATCAGCTTCACCACCCGTAAGCGTCAGCTACCTGATCCTATCCCAAGTAATTGGCAAGTCACCGAGCTGGAAAAAGGCCAGGTTGAAGTAACCATTTGTGGTGATTTTGAGGTTAAGCTCGACAGTTACCGTGACAACCCCATCAAGGCTGCTGGTCAATTGCCTACCGGTTTTGACCCATCAAAAATGTATAACAGCCGTTATCAGCCGCGTGGCCTGCAAGCCACCATTTTTGCTGCCAGTGATGCGATTCATGCCAGCGGCTTGGATTGGCAAAAGGTGATGAACTCGGTGGAGCCGGATCAAATCGGTACCTACAGTGCGTCTGTGGCCGGTCAGGTTAACAGCGAAGGTCTTGGCGGTCTGTTTAAGGCACGTCTGCAAGGTGACCGAGTGAGCACCAAGCAGCTGGCACTGGGTCTTAATACCATGTCTACCGACTTTATTAATGCCTATGTTACCGGTAACGTGGGTACCACCTTTACCACCTCGGGTGCCTGTGCCACCTTCTTGTATAACCTGCGTGCCGCGGTACACGACATCAAGGCCGGTCGTACCCGTGTTGCTATCGTGGCGTCAAGCGAGTGTGCCATCGAGCCAGAGATCATTGAAGGCTTCGGTAATATGGGCGCCTTGGCCAACGAGGATAACCTGAAAAAACTTGATGGCAGCGATGAAGTGGATTACCGCCGCACCTCGCGTCCATTTGGCGAAAACTGTGGTTTCACCATAGGTGAGGGCGCTCAGGTGACCATATTAATGGACGATGCTTTAGCGTTGGAATTAGGCGCTGAAATTCTTGGCAGTGTGCCGGATGTGTTTGTTAATGCCGATGGTTTTAAGAAGTCTATTACCGCACCGGGTCCGGGTAACTATATCACTATGGCTAAAGCCGTGGCATTGGCACAAGCCATTGTGGGCGACGAAGCCATCAGTGAGCGTAGCTTTATTCTGGCTCATGGTTCGAGCACACCACAAAACCGTGTGACCGAGTCGGCGATTTACGACCGTATCGCTACTGCCTATGACATTAACAATTGGCCGGTTGTGGCGCCAAAAGCTTTTGTTGGCCACACCATAGCACCAGCCAGTGGCGATCAGCTTGCCTTTGCCCTGGGTGTGTTTAGCGACAACATCATGCCGGGTGTAACCACCATAGATAAGGTGGCGGATGATGTATTTAACGCTCGTCTAAATATCAGCCTGGAGCATTATCAATGTGCCCCTCAGGATGTGGCCTTTATTAACTCCAAAGGCTTTGGTGGTAACAATGCCACCGCGCCTGTGCTAAGCCCAAGTGTGACTAAGCGCATGTTGGCGGCGCGCCATGGCGATGCTGCAATTGCGGCCCACGAAGTGGCTTTTGAAAACACGCAAGCGCAGCAACAGGTGTATTTTGAACAGGCGCAACGCGGTGAGTTTTCACTTATTTATCGCTTTGGTGAAGGTCTTATCGACGAAAATGCTATCAGCTTTGATACTGAGCAGATGCAGATCCCGGGCTTTGATAAGCCGGTACGTCTGGATATTGCCAATCCGTACAGCGACATGACCAAATAAGAAGGTCGTGAAAGAATAAAAAAAGCCCCGCCATTTTGAGCGGGGCTTTTTACTTTGTGCAGGCGCTGTTTATTAGCTCAAGTATTGCGCATGGAAGCGCAAGTGCTGGTCGATAAAGCTACTGATAAAGAAGTAGCTATGATCGTAACCCGGGTGCTGCTCCAGGCAGAGTGAGACATCGGCCTGCTCAGCGGCAGCGACTAAACGCTCTGGACGCAGCTGGCTTTCCAAAAAGTTATCACTCATACCCTGGCTAACCAGCAACGGCGGGCATTTATCTGCCGGAGTATGGCTAAGTAGCTCACAGCTGTCATAAGCCTTCCAGCTCTCCCTGTCTTTACCCAGATAACCACTAAAGGCTTTTTCACCCCAAGGACAATTAAGCGGATTGGTTATAGGAGCAAAGGCGCTGACACTAGTGTATTGACCAAGATTACGCAAACCTATCACTAGGGCACCATGACCCCCCATGGAGTGGCCGCTAATGGCCTTTTTACCATTACTGGGGAAGTGCTCGTCGATTAATGCCGGCAGCTCAGTGCAAATGTAGTCATACATTTGGTAGTGCTGCTTATAAGGCTCTTCGGTGGCGTTTACGTAAAAACCGGCGCCTAAACCGAAGTCGTAACTGCCCTCGGGATCATCGGCTACACCCTCGCCACGTGGGCTGGTGTCTGGTGCCACAAGAATAATGCCAAGCTCGGCAGCGGTTTTAAAGGCCGCCGCTTTTTGCATAAAGTTTTCATCGGTGCAGGTTAAACCCGATAGCCAATACAGCACTGGTGCCTTTGCGGTTTCATCCACGCCCGGGGGCAAAAAGATGGCAAAGGTCATGGTGCAGTTATTCACTGTGGATTTGTGGCTGTAACGCTTATGCCAGCCACCGTGTACCTTGTTATTAGCGATTAACTCCAGGCTCATATCGCCCCCCTTACTTATCGTAATGGATCACGCTGCGAATACTCTTACCCTTGTGCATCAGCTCGAACGCCTCGTTGATGTCTTCAAGAGGCATGGTATGAGTAATAAAGTCATTAAGCGCGAACTCATTATTTAGGTAACGCTCAACGATTTCTGGCAGTTCAGAGCGACCTTTTACGCCACCAAAGGCAGAACCGCGCCATACTCGGCCTGTTACCAGTTGGAATGGACGGGTTGAGATTTCCTGACCGGCACCGGCAACACCTATGATCACCGACTCACCCCAGCCCTTATGACAACATTCCAAGGCGCTGCGCATCACATTGACATTACCTATACACTCGAATGAATAGTCAACACCACCATCTGTCATCTCAACGATCACTTCCTGGATTGGTTTATCGTAATCATTGGAGTTGATAAGGTCGGTAGCGCCAAGTTTCTTCGCCAGCTCAAACTTACTTTCGTTGATGTCGATACAGATAATGCGACCGGCACCGGCCATTTTAGCGCCGATAATGGCCGACAGACCAATGCCGCCCAAACCAAAGATAGCAACTGTGTCACCAGGCTGTACCTTGGCGGTATTAAGCACAGCGCCCATACCGGTAGTAACGCCACAACCTAATAGACAGACTTCTTCCAAAGGCGCTTCTTTATTCACCTTGGCAAGGGAAATTTCAGGAAGAACCGTGTACTCGGAGAAGGTTGAACAGCCCATGTAGTGATAAATTGGCTCACCGTCTTTATAAAAACGTGTGGTGCCGTCTGGCATCAGGCCTTTACCCTGGGTTTCACGAATTTTCTGACACAGGTTGGTTTTACCCGAGGTACAGAACTTACACTCACCACATTCCGGGGTGTAAAGTGGAATAACATGGTCACCCACGGCTACACTGGTTACGCCTTCGCCTACGGCTTCAACTACACCACCGCCTTCATGGCCTAGGATGGCAGGGAAGACACCTTCCGGGTCTTCACCAGAGAGGGTAAAAGCATCGGTATGACATACGCCTGTGGCATGGATTTTTACCAGCACTTCGCCGGCTTTGGGCATCATCACATCGACTTCTTCAATTGTAAGTGGTTGCTTAGGGCCCCAAGCAACGGCGGCTTTTGATTTAATAAATTCAGCCATAATCATGGATCTCTTCTTATGAAATGAGGTGAAATTATTACACAGTATGTTAAGTTTGAACCATAATTAAGATACTTTTACACAGGTGTAATAATGCGTTGGCAAGGTATGCCGGAATTTATTGCCGCGGCCCAGGCCCAGTCCTTTACTGCTGCGGCAAAACAAATAGGCACCTCGGTGGCCCATATCAGTCGTTCAATCAGTGCCTTGGAGGACTATTACAATACTCAGCTCTTTATTCGCAGCACCCGAAAGGTGGTGTTGACGCAACAAGGTGAGTTACTGTTGCACCATGCCAAAAAGGCGCAGAGCGTACTGGAGCAAGGAGAGTGGGCGCTGCAAAAACAACAGGCCCAGCCCAGTGGGCAATTAAAGATCACCGCACCTGTGATGTTTGGCGAGCAATTTATTATGCCCCTGGTGCATGAATATATGGCCCTTTACCCTAAGGTCAGCGTCACCATGATCTTGAGCAACCAAACCATGGACTTAATTGGCGAGCATATAGACCTTGCCATACGTATCGGCGAGCTTGCAGACTCGAATCTTAAAGCACGGCGACTGGCATCAAGGGCGGTAATAGTCTGTGCGTCACCTGAGTATTTAAATGAATACGGCCAGCCTTATGTATTGAGTGAGCTTGCCCATCATCAATGCTTGCTCGGCCATGCCGATACCTGGCGATTTCAAGAAGGTGAGCGCTTTAGGCATATCAAAATAGCCAAGACCAAATTACGTTGTAACAGCGGTTGGGCCTTGGCGGATGCGGCCATGCGTGGCCTGGGTTTGGTACAGCTGCCGGACTATTATGTGCAACCGGCGCTGCAACAGGGCCAGCTTAAAGAGGTGCTGCACAGTTTTGCAATTCGTAAAGAGCCCATCTCAGCCATTACCCCGGCAAATTTATACCAGGCCAATGCCACCAAGGCGCTGATGGATTATCTCGCCGAGCATCTGAGCGATAGGCTAGGGGCCAGTTACGACCTTGGGCTCGGGCGATAAATTCGCCTAGCGGAAGTGCTGAGCATACCCATGACCGCGTCCCTGTGTTAGCATCGTGACAATTTCGTTTTATTGTTAAGCTGTTGATGTATAAGCCTGTCAGTTTATTTATTGGTCTACGCTACTCGCGCTTATCTAAAGGCAGTGCGTTTGTCTCCTTTGTCTCGTTTTTTTCCATTGCCGGTATTGCTTTGGGGATCACCGCCTTGTTTACCGTGATGTCGGTAATGGATGGCTTTGAAAACAACCTAAAACGCACCATGCTGTCGATGATCCCGCATTTGCAATTTACTATGGCCGAGCGCGAGCCCGAAGCGCAGCAGCAGTTGATTGTTGATTTAAAAGCGCAGCCCCAGGTCAGCTCAATCAAGCGTTATCATCAGGCTCAGGCCATAGTGCAAAGCGCCGCCGATATTCAGGGCGTACTTTTGCAAGCGCCTTATCAAAGCTTACCGGATAATGTGGTTGAGAATATCGAAGTGGGTAGCTTGGCAAGCCTCTATAACGAGCGTTATCAGATTGCCATCAGTCGCTATTTGGCACGTACTTTGGATGTGGGGGTTGGCGATACGTTACGCGTGACCATTCCCAGTGTCTCTACCTATACTCCTATGGGGCGTATTCCGGCGCAGCGATTATTTACCGTAGCTGTGATCTACCGCACCGGCTCAGAGTTGGATATGCATACCTTGTTTACCTCAGGCGAGTCACTGCAGCGCTTATTGCGTATAAAAAATGCCGATGATGCCCCTATTGAAGTAAGTCTGAGCGATGCTTTTAACAGTGAATTGGTGCTGTCACGCTTAAATGAGCAACAGCGTCAGGGCGTCACAGATTGGCGCCAGAGTCAGGGCAGTTTATTTGCTGCGGTGGCGATGGAAAAACGCATCATGAGCCTGCTTTTGGGGCTGATATTTATGGTCGCTGTGTTCAACATTTTATCCTCTTTAACCATGATGGTGAGGGAGAAACAAGGCGAGGTGGCAATTTTGCAGACCCTAGGGTTAGATCACAGCCAGATTGCCCGAATTTTTATGATACAGGGTTTATATAACGGTGTGGTCGGCAGCCTGATAGGCGCGGTTTTAGCCGTGCTGGTGGTTTTTAACCTCAATGCCATTTTGGCGGCGGTCGGTTTGCATTTATTTGGTCAGCAAGAGCTGCCTGTGGTGGTGTCCTATAGCAATCTAATGCTCATTGTTCTTGGGGCCGTGGTGATGAGTTTTGTTGCCACCTTGTATCCAGCGAAAAAGGCCGCCGAGGTGCGTCCAGCAGAGGTGTTAAGGTATGAGTAGTAAGGTAATTAGTTGTCAGGGATTGACCAAGTTTTACAGCGATGCGGCAGAGCAAATTGAGGTGCTTAAGGGCATAGATTTAACCGTTGAGCGCGGCGAAAGCGTTGCCATAGTTGGTTCTTCCGGCTCGGGTAAAAGTACCTTATTGCATATTCTTGGCACCTTGGATAAACCCACCCAGGGTAGCTTGGAAATTTGCCATACCCAGGTGGCCAAGCTGACCCGTAAGCAACAGGCACAGTTTCGCAATAAACATTTGGGCTTTATCTATCAGTTTCACCATCTGTTGATGGAGTTTACGGCCCTTGAGAACGTGGCCATGCCCTTGCTGATAGCGGGAATGGATGCCAAAGAGGCCGAACAAAAAGCGAAAGTCATGCTGGATAAGGTGGGGCTGACTCATCGCGCCCAGCATAAACCGGCAAAATTGTCCGGTGGTGAGCGCCAGCGTGTGGCCATTGCCCGTGCTGTGGTGAGTGGACCGGATCTGGTGCTGGCCGATGAGCCAACGGGTAACTTGGATAAACACAATGCCCAGCGAATCTTCGCCTTGTTGATGGAGTTGCAGCAGGATTTGGGCACCAGCTTTGTGGTGGTGACCCATGATCTTGATTTGGCCAGTCGCCTTACCCGTACCGTGGTCTTGGATGAGGGCGTATTGAGTCCGCCAAGCGCTGAGGCTCATACTCTATGAAGGCCATGTCCTTAAGTTTGTTACTGGCGCAGCGTTTTCGTAAATCTCAGCGTAATAGCGGTTTTATGGGCTTTATGGCCCGCAGCTCAAGCCTGGGTATTATTCTTGGTGTCGCCGTACTGATTTTGGCGCTCTCCGTGGTCAACGGCTTTCAGCAGCAATTGGTCGAGCGCTTGTTAGCCCTGGTGCCTCATGTAGAGTATGTGGCCGCGGACAGACCCATAGAGCAGTGGCCGCAAAAGCAGCAACGCCTGGAGCGACAAGAGAATGTAGTTGCCGCGGCGCCTTTTATTGCTGTCAATGCCATGGCGCAATATCGCGGTAAGCTCGAAGCCGCTCAGGTTAGGGGAATAGTGCCCGAACTTGAAACCAGGGTATCCATAGTCGATGACTTTATAAGTGGTAAAAAACTGACAGAGTTAGGTGCCAATGAGGTGATTATCGGCGCCGAACTGGCCAAGGCGCTGGGGCTTGAGCGCGGCGATAGCCTGACACTCTTGATGACGGATATTAATAACCCCAGCGATGGCCTAAGCGCGCCAATACGCTTAAATGTGCAGGTGGCGGGGTTAATTCAAAGCCATGGGCCGCTGGATAAACTACAAGTCTATTTACCTTTGGTCGCTTTGCAGCAGGCGTTTGCTTTTACAGAGGATCAGGTTACCGGATTGCGCATTACCCTGGATGATGTATTTAGTGCCCAGAGCGAGGCCATGCGTATTGGTCGCTCCCTCGATGACTATGTGTATGTGAACAGCTGGGTTCGCACTCAGGGGGGCCTGTATCAGGATATTCAAATGGTGCGCACCATAGTGTATTTAAGCGTCTTTTTGATCATAGCCGTGGCCAGCTTTAATATTATTTCTTCGCTCTTTATGGAAGTAAAAGAGAAGCAAAGTGCCATTGCCATTTTACGTACCATGGGCGCCAGTGATGTGATCATTATGCTCGCCTTTATGCTTCAGGGGGTAGTTTCTGCCGTAATAGCAACCTTGATTGGCGCCTTGGTTGGTGTGTTGTTGGCTCTCAATATCACGGATATTTTTGTGCTGTGGAGCGATTTTATCGGTGAAAATAAGCTGGCTGGCGTCTATTTTATCGACTTTTTGCCGGCGCAAATTCATTGGCAGGATATAGCTCTGGTGGCGGCTATTACCTTAGTGATCACAGTGTTAGCCTCTATTTACCCGGCGTGGCAGGCCGCTAAGATAGACCCAGCTAAGGTATTGGGGAATTAACACTAAAAAACTAAACTCCTGCTTTGTATCTTTTAGGGCTTGCAAGGCAGGGCGCTTCTTCGTAAAGTGGCCCTAGCAACAACAATAGAAGTAGTATTATGTCGCAACAACAAGAACAATTAGCACAAGAAGAACAACAAATTCGCGCTTTCCAACGTCATTGCTTTGAGACTGCACAAAAGCATTTAGCTGAAAAAGGCATCATGCCAAAAACCTTGGTAGAAAAAGACAGCCGTTTCCTAGCACCAATTTGTGCGGTGTGGAAATTTAAGGCGCAAGATGGCAAAACCTATTGGGTGATCACAGGTCAATTACCTGCGGATCATATTGAAGTGTCAGCTGCTGGCTCGGCTCGCGAGGCAATTCGTCATTTTTCACTGCAATGGCAGCTTAAAGCGGATCAGCTGCTTAGCAGCCAACGTTTAGATAAAACCCAGCACGACTTTGCTCAACTGCTAATAAACCGTGCACATGGCCTTTATGAGCTTTACGAAAAACAAGACCTATGGGCTAATGAACCATAGTAAAAGGACTACTGTCACAGCGTGACACCGGGCATTCCAGGCGCTGTCTTGGAATGCCAGCCTCCATAAACACACAGCCACAAGGCGAAAAGCCTTTCTGCTTAAAGCGTTCTACCTCATCAAGCACACAATTAATACATATGGATTTAAAGCCGCAATTGCTGGCGTTGATTAGTACGTATTTGAGTATTTCTGTGTAGATGCTGGGATTGCGATGGTCGGGGAGGA
Source organism: Pseudoalteromonas qingdaonensis (assembly GCF_038739665.1). NCBI lineage: Bacteria > Pseudomonadati > Pseudomonadota > Gammaproteobacteria > Alteromonadales > Pseudoalteromonadaceae > Pseudoalteromonas > Pseudoalteromonas qingdaonensis. Next base: position 317,379 of record NZ_JBCGCU010000002.1, read on the forward strand.
CGGCAATACGGCCTAAAAGGCCGTCTTGACATAGGCGTGCAGTAGCAACCGGAGTCCCGTTTTCATCATAGGCGACAAAATGCAGGGCATTGTTGTCGCGCTCGTCGAATTCCACGCTTTTGGGAATATTTAATTCGAAAACAAAGACTCGTTCACGTATTTGGCGTATCGGGCTATCTTGAGAACCCCAGTCGACTTGGTGGATCCGATAGGGCATAACCCCTCCTAATCTGCAAACCAATAACCTTCTTTGATCAGTGTAGCTAATGTTTGCCTGAAAAGTAAACAGTCTGTATTCATGGCCAGCACATGAGTAGCTATGCTTTGCTCATCACATAATAGTTTTACAGTTTCCAAGTGATTGATTGGCAGACAAAAGCTATGGCCTTCAACGGCAAGTATAACGGCGTCATCCTGCTCTACGTACAGAGATCTCAGACCTCCGGCCTTGTGTAAAAGAGGATAATCACTAAGGAAATCCATTAACTGATTTTCTTCTAGCGGGTCATCTAAGGGTAATAAGTCCTTATCATGCTTAGGCTCACTGAGACTTTCGCTGATAAAACGTAAGAAGATACTGTCGTCCTCAATGGCGGCAATCATTAATTTACGCAAGCGGGCGATTTCATCAGCAGTTAGTTCACCGCGGCTGGGGCGCTCCGTTAGTTCTTCATCGCTATAACGCGCTTGCCCTAGGTCATGGTCAATCAGATGGTCGGCGAATGCAGAAAGCAGGTCGGTTTGATTCGGCGCTCTAAAACCAATTGAATAGTTTAGCGATGGCTCAACGGCATAACCTTCGTGCGGCGCATTAGGCGGAATATAGAGAATATCGCCGGGCTCTAGTTCGACATCGATAACCGCAGTAAAAGGGCCAACCTGGAGCAGGCCTTTATTGGCGCTGAATTGTTGTACGCTTTTATCAACCTGACCAACTCGCCAATGGCGTTTGCCAGACCCTTGTATAATGAACACATCATACTGGTCAACGTGAGGGCCCACGCCGCCGCCTGGGGTGGAATAGCTCACCATCAAGTCATCAATGCGCCAATTGGGAATAAAACGAAATGGCTCAACCAGCTCGGCAGCATCAGGGTGCCAATGGTCGACCGCCTGTACCAACAGGGTAGAGTGCTCTTCGCCCAGGGTGCTGAAATCTTCGAATGGGCCATTGGTACATTGCCAACCGTCGCTATTGGTGACAATACGCGACTCTATCCCTTCTTCCATTGCCAGACCGGCGAGTTCTTCTGCATCAATTGGGTCAACAAAATTTTTAAAGCCGCCCTTAATGAGCAGGGGTTGTTTCTGCCAGTATTGCGCTAAAAATTGCGCCTTGCTGAGCTCGTTTATTGTTAGGCTGTACATGGTTACTCCAATAAAAAAGCGAAAGAGCTGCGCTTTTGGCCGCATCTTTCGCTTTATAGCATATTCTAGTGCTGAAAATTAAAGGTTATCAATGAACTCAACGGCGCGGCCAATGTAGTTGGCTGGGCTTAGCTCTTTTAATTGCGCTTTAACTTCTGCAGGTAGTTCAAGTGTGTCGATAAACTCGGCCATGGCCAGCTGATCAACACGCTTACCGCGAGTAAGCTCTTTTAGTTTCTCGTACGGCTTTTCGATACCGTACTTACGCATTACCGTTTGAATTGGCTCTGCAAGTAGCTCCCAGTTCTGATCAAGTTCGGCAAGCAAACGGTCGGCATTGACTTCTAGCTTGCTGATCCCTTTTAGGGTCGCTTGATAAGCAATCAGGGTATAACCCATGCCAACACCCAGGTTACGTAGAACCGTAGAGTCAGTCAGGTCGCGCTGCCAGCGTGAAATTGGTAGCTTTTGCGCTAGGTGAGCGAAAATCGCATTGGCCAGACCCAGGTTACCTTCTGAGTTTTCAAAATCGATCGGGTTAACCTTGTGTGGCATGGTTGATGAACCGATTTCGCCGGCAATGGTTTTTTGCTTAAAGTGGTTAAGGGCGATGTAACCCCAAACGTCACGATCAAAGTCGATAAGAATGGTGTTGAAACGCGCTACCGCATCGAACAACTCGGCGATGTAGTCGTGTGGTTCGATTTGCGTGGTGAAGGGGTTAAAAGTAAGGCCAAGGCTGGTTACAAACTTTTCAGCATGTGTGTGCCAGTCGTAATCAGGGTAGGCACTTAGGTGAGCATTATAGTTACCAACGGCACCGTTGATTTTACCTAGCATGCTTACTTGAGCAACCTGATCGCGCTGGCGCTTAAGGCGCATGTGCACGTTGGCAAACTCTTTACCCATGGTTGAAGGTGAAGCAGGTTGACCGTGAGTACGTGTCATCATGGCGATTGACTTGTATTCAACAGCTTTTTCTTTAATAGCGTTAAGTAGCTGATCCATGTAAGGAAGCAATACGGTATCGCGCGCTTCGCTTAACATTAGGCCGTGTGACAGGTTATTGATATCTTCAGAAGTACAGGCGAAGTGGATAAACTCGTTAACGGCATTAAGCTCGGCGTTATCGGCCACTTTTTCTTTTAGAAGGTACTCAACCGCTTTTACGTCGTGGTTGGTGGTGCGTTCAATTTCTTTAACACGGGCCGCATCGGCTTCGCTAAAGTTTGCAACTATGCTATCAAGCAGGGCATTGGCCTGTGCGCTTAGTTCTGGAACTTCTGCAATTTCCTTGGCCTCGGCGAGGGCTTGTAACCAACGTACTTCTACCTGTACGCGGTATTTGATCAGACCAAATTCACTAAAAATGCTACGTAGTTCGGTTGTCTTGCTACCGTAGCGCCCATCTACCGGAGAGATCGCGGTTAACGCTGAAAGCTCCATATTAACTCCTAAGTTACGTTGAACGATTATCTTTTATTTGCTTGCAAGCCATTAGCCCACAAGCCGGGGTTTAAATGTGTTCTTTAGCTAAGGCCAATATTTTGCGTTTGGCAAATATAAAGTGGCGGCGTTTACCACCGACCTGACGCCATAGCACCGCGGCGCGAATGCCCGCTAAGAGCAGGGCGCGAATACGGTTTTGAATGCTGCTTTGTTTTAATAGCGCTGGTTGACCGAATACCTGAATGCGCTGCCCAAGTGGGCTGATCACGCGGGCATAGGTATCGGCAAAGGCGGCAATAATAGACTCATCAAGCAGGTCTAAGTGGTTTAATTTATTTTTTACCAGGTCTATATCGCGGCCAAGCTCACTCAGGGCTTGCGGCTTGCCGCTAAGGATGCGCTCAAGCTGAATTAGACCGCCGACGTATTTGACCAGCTCGACGTTTTTATCACTGCCCGGGCTTAACTGAGATACCAGGGCACGGTAGCCCGAATGGAGATTGCGACTGCCGCCGTAAATTTGCTCGGCATTATCCGCATCTGTGGCCAGCAGTGAATTGAGCAGCGGCTCAATTTCATTCTGTTGTGACTGACCATATTTGGCCAGCTTTTGCACCTGCAGGGCTACTTGGCACATGGCCGCCAGGGCCATCACTTGATTGGCGTTCATATTAGCGGATCACCGAGTCGATAATACCGCCACCAAGGCAGACATCGCCGTCGTAAAATACCGCAGATTGACCCGGAGTTACCGCCTTTTGCGGTTCATCAAAGAGCACGCGGGCAACGCCGTCTTGGCCAACTAATAAGGTACAAGGGATATCGTGTTGACGATAACGGGTTTTCACTGTCACACGCGCCGTGCCTTGAGGCCCCACGCGGTCAACCCAATGCAGCTGGTCGGCATTAAGGCCATTGCTGTACAGGCGAGGGTGGTCTTTACCCTGACCGACAACCAGCACATTGCGCTCTATGTCTTTGTCGACCACATACCAAGGCTCACCTGAGCCTTCTTTTAGACCGCCGATATGCAGGCCCTTACGCTGACCCAGGGTGTGATACATCAAACCTTCGTGCTCACCCACTTCGTTGCCGTCTGTATCTTCGATTACACCGGGTTGGGCTGGCAGGTAACGTTGTAAAAAGTCTTTAAACTTACGCTCGCCGATAAAACAGATGCCAGTGCTGTCTTTTTTATCGTGGGTCACTAAACCTTGTTGCTCGGCGATTTCACGCACTTGCGGTTTAGGTATATCGCCAACGGGGAACAGGGTTTGGGCAATATGCTCATGACTTAGGGTGTACAGGAAGTAACTTTGATCCTTGTTGTCGTCCTCACCGCGCAGCATGGCGAACTTACCATCGCGCTCTTCTCGGCGTACATAGTGGCCGGTGGCGATATAGTCGGCGCCTAAGGCTTCGGCGGCAAACTCTAAAAAGGCTTTAAATTTGATTTCCTTGTTACACATAATATCTGGGTTGGGGGTACGTCCCGCCTTGTATTCGGCAAGGAAGTATTCAAACACGTTATCCCAGTATTCGGCGGCAAAGTTGACCGTGTGTAATTCGATTCCTAACTTTTCACAGACCATTTGTGCGTCTTTCAGATCTTCTGCAGCGGCACAATATTCGTCGTTGTCATCTTCTTCCCAGTTTTTCATAAACAGGCCTTCGACTTGATAGCCTTGCTCTTTTAACAGGTAAGCGGATACGGATGAGTCAACACCACCGGACATGCCGATGATTACTTTAATTTGGCTGTTATCGCTCATAGGAACTGAATTTTCACATCACTTGGCTTTAAAGGCGCGAATTATATCACGCTTACCCAAGGGCTTGAAGTGGCAAGGTGGGCTTGTTAACCCACTTGATAGCTTAAATGGCTCAGGGGGATCAAGGGCCGTGACTGGGAATCATCAATGCATTGGCGGACCAGCTCGGAGCGAAGCGCCAGAGATTGGATTTCTTCATGTGTTAACCAGTGACAAGTCATGATATCCGCGTCTTGCGGCTTGGGTTCAAGACACTGCTCCAGCTCACCATAAAAGCAAAAGCGCAGATAATGAACACCATTTTTTGCCTGCAAACTGTAAATACCCACCAGACCTAAGGGCGCAGCGGTGATCCCGGTTTCCTCATAAAGCTCGCGGGTACAGGCTTGAAGGAGAGATTCATTTTCTTCCAAATGCCCGGCCGGTTGATTAAACACCACTTCGCCGCTTAGTTTGTCCCGTTCTTGCACCATCAAATAACGATCGCCACTTTTTAACACCATGGCGACGGTAACATTAGGTCTATACATGCTTTTTCTCCAAGCGGTACTGGCCGCTTTGTAAATCGCCCAAGCGATAGCTACCTATGGCGGCACGAATGAGACGCAGGGTCGGATAGCCGACATGGGCGGTCATGCGTCGCACCTGGCGATTACGGCCTTCGCGAATTTGTATTTCAAGCCAGGTTGTGGGGATATTTTTACGCTCGCGTATTGGCGGCGTACGCGGCCAAAGTCCTTGTGGCTCGTCGATGACCTTGACCTTGGCGGGCAGGGTCATGCCGTCATTGAGCTCGACACCTAGTTGTAAAGCATGCAAGGCGGCATCGGTGACAGCGCCTTCTACCTGAACCCAGTAGGTTTTATATGTGTTTTTTTTGGGGTTGGCGAGCTGGTGCTGCAACTTGCCGCAATTGGTCAAAAGCAACAGACCCTCGGAGTCGCGGTCAAGCCGACCTGCGGCATAAACCTGCTTGATGTCAATGTAATCGGCCAAGGTACGACGGTTGGCATCATCGGTAAACTGGCACAGCACATCATAGGGTTTATTGAATAACACCACTTTAACTTGCTCTGGCGGCAGGCTGGGCTTAGCGGGTTTGCGCTTAAATCGGGTTTTATCCGCGGGTTTACCTGAAAAGGGGCGTGGGCGCTTGTTATTGGGCTTTTTTGTCATGGAGTAAAAATAAAAAAGGCACCCGATTGGATGCCTTGATATTGCATTCGATACGATTAAGCTAGTTTAGCAAGAATCGTATTGAAAGTATTGCTTGGACGCATAGCTTTGAACGCAAGCTCTTCATTTGGCTGGTAGTAACCGCCGATATCCATGCTTGAACCTTGTGCGTCGTTTAGTTCCTTGATGATTGTTTGCTCATTTTCGCGAAGTAGCGCTGCTACCTCAGTGAAACGTGCTTTTAGATCCGCATCAGCGTCTTGTGCAGCAAGTGCTTCAGCCCAGAACAGAGTCAGGTAGAAGTGGCTGCCACGGTTATCAATTTCACCCACTTTACGTGACGGTGACTTGTTCTCGTCAAGGAACTTAGCCGTTGCTTGATCCAAAGTATCAGCTAGTACCTGCGCTTTGGCGTTGTTAGTTCGGGCACTTAGGTGCTCGTAAGATGCGGCAAGGGCAAGGAATTCACCTAGAGAATCCCAACGTAAGTGGTTTTCTTTTTGGAACTGCTGTACGTGCTTAGGTGCACTTCCGCCAGCGCCAGTTTCGAATAGGCCACCACCGTTCATAAGAGGAACGATTGACAGCATTTTCGCACTGGTGCCCAGCTCAAGAATTGGGAACAAGTCAGTTAGGTAGTCACGTAGTACGTTACCTGTTACTGAAATAGTGTCTTTACCTTCTTTGATGCGCTCAAGTGAGAACTTGGTTGCCGCAATTGGGTCTAGGATAAGGATTTCCAAGCCACTGGTATCGTGCTGTGGCAAGTAGGCGTTAACCTTTTTGATAAGCTCGGCATCGTGTGCACGCTCTTCGTTCAACCAAAATACCGCTGGAGTATTCGTCGCGCGGGCACGGTTAACGGCCAGTTTAACCCAGTCTTGGATAGGTGCATCTTTCACCTGACACATACGCCAGATATCACCGGCTTCAACATCATGCTCGATAAGCACAGTGTCATTTACATCAACAACGCGTACTTTACCCGCGCTCTTGATTTCAAACGTCTTATCGTGTGAACCGTACTCTTCGGCTTTTTGTGCCATAAGACCAACGTTTGGTACGCTGCCCATGGTGCTTGGGTTGAATGCGCCGTGCTCTTTACAGAAGTCAACAGTCGCAGCGTATACGCCAGAGTAGCTACGGTCTGGAATAACGAAAGCAGTGTCTTGTAGCTGACCGTCAGCGTTCCACATTTGACCAGAAGAACGAATCGCCGCTGGCATTGACGCATCGATGATCACATCGCTTGGTACGTGCAAGTTAGTGATGCCGCGGTCTGAGTCAACCATAGCAACGGCTGGGCGCTGCTCGTATACCGCCATGATGTCGGTTTCGATTTCTTTGCGCTTGGCTTCGTCCAGACCTTCAATACGAGCGTATACATCGCCGATACCGTTATTTACGTCTACACCTAGCTCTTCGAAAAGGGCGCCGTGCTTAGCGAATACGTCTTTGTAGAATACTTTTACCGCGTGACCGAAGATGATTGGGTCTGACACCTTCATCATGGTTGCTTTCATATGCAATGAGAACAACACGCCTTGTGCTTTAGCTGCATCGATTTGCTCGGCGATAAAGGCCTGTAGCTTAGATACGCTCATGCAAGAGCCGTCGATGATCTCGCCGTCTAATAGTTTTACTTCCGGCTTCAATACCGTGATATCACCGTTCTCAGCTACATGCTCGATGCGTACGCTGGTCGCTTTTTCTACGGTTACAGACTTTTCTGAGCCGAAGAAGTCGCCGTCTGTCATTGATACAACGCTAGATTGCGAGTCCTTGCTCCACTCACCCATTGAATGAGGGTTTTTACGGGCATAGGCTTTTACCGACGCTGGGGCGCGACGGTCTGAGTTACCTTCACGTAGTACCGGGTTTACGGCGCTGCCTTTAACCTTGTCGTAACGGGCTTTGATATCTTCTTCTTGCTCGTTTTTAGGCTCATCTGGGTAGTTAGGAAGGGCATAACCCTGGGCCTGCAATTCTTTAATCGCCGCTTTAAGCTGAGGTACTGATGCACTGATATTAGGCAGCTTGATGATGTTTGCTTCTGGTGTTTTAGCCAATTCACCTAGCTCGGCAAGGGCATCACCGATACGCTGGTCTTCATTTAAGAACTCAGGGAATACGGCAATGATACGGCCTGCAAGTGAGATATCGCGAGTTTCTACATCGATACCAGCAACTTTTGAAACTGCTTCGATTACAGGAAGCAAAGAATAGGTAGCCAGAGCTGGCGCCTCATCAGTCTTGGTGTAAATGATTTTCGAGGTCATTTTGTGTCCTAATTTATCGTTGTGTATTATCGGCCTAGGCAAAAAAATCCACCTAAAAAGACCGACATCTGCTGTCACTGCGGTGCAGTTTAACAAGCAAAAGAGAAAAGCTCCATTCACCTTTAGGTTAGGGCGTATGTTAAAAATTCAAGTATTGTTTACAGAATAAAGGAAAACTTTACGTTGCGACGAGTAAAATCGGTGGGTATAGGGAAGATCAAAGCGAGCTAATTACTGCATAAGCTCGCTCTTAGACGTGACCGAACAGCATGGCTGTTAGTGCAAAACGCTTAGCATTTACCGATTAAATGACCTCGGAGCCATCAGTAGGTAGAATGTTTGTGGCGTGTAGACCCTTGGGGCCTTGTTGCAGTTCGAAGGTAACGTCTTGGCCAGCTTTTAGTGTTTTGTATCCATCCATATTAATGGTTGAGTAGTGCGCAAAGATGTCTTCCTCACTGCCTACTTCTTGGATAAAACCGAACCCTTTGGCATTGTTGAACCACTTGACTTTTCCACAAGCCATACTTCTACATCCTTCTATAAGTTGACTAATTTAGTTAATCTAAACCTGATAGTTTGATAGACTGGCTAATAGATAGACAGCCCAAATTTGACTGTAGTTTATTTGTCCATTCAGTCAAGTATTTTGTGCATTTTTTTAACAGTTTATTTATTTTTGATTTCGTGTTTGCTTGAGATCTACAGAGAAGACTATATTTATTTATGAGTGGAATGAAAGATTCTGGTGTTGTAGAACGTAGTCGTGACGAGCAGAAGCAAAAGTTGCAGCCGCCACGTAAATACAAGGTGATACTTAATAACGATGACTACACACCAATGGATTTTGTTATCGAAGTTTTAATGACTTTTTTTAATATGGATAGCGAAAGAGCAACAGACGTTATGCTCAAAGTTCACCATGAGGGTAAAGCGGTATGCGGTATCTATCCTGCAGATATTGCCTACACCAAAACCGAGCAGGTTAATCGCTATGCCAGAGAGCATGAGCATCCACTGCTTTGTAGTTGTGAGCAGGAATAACGAGTTTTTCAGTTTTGGGGGTTGCCAATGCTAAATAAAGATCTAGAAATTACTTTAAATGATGCGTTTAAAGAAGCCCGCACTCGTCGTCATGAATTTATGACGGTCGAGCATTTATTGCTGGCGCTATTGGATAACCCATCGGCCAACGAGGCTTTAATTGCCTGTGGTTTGGATTTGGCCCTGTTACGCAGTGAATTATCTGAGTTTATTGATGAAACCACTCCTGTTATCTCAGATCTTGAACAAGAGCGTGAAACACAGCCTACCTTAGGTTTTCAACGTGTACTGCAGCGCGCCGTATTTCATGTGCAGTCGTCCGGTAAAAATGAAGTCACCGGCGTTAACGTGCTTGTCGCTATTTTCTCAGAGCAAGAAAGCCAGGCCGTTTATTTGCTCAAAAAACATGATGTTAATCGTCTTGATATTGTCAACTTCATCTCTCATGGTATTTCTCGTGCCGATGATGAAAGCGAACATATTGACGATCACGAGGAAATTTCCGAAGAATTGGTGGGTGAGGCCAGCGAAGAGCAAAATATTCTCGATAAATACACCACTAACCTTAATGTGGAAGCACAAAAAGGCTCGGTCGACCCGCTGATTGGTCGTGATCAGGAAGTGGAGCGCACGGTGCAGGTATTGTGTCGCCGTAAAAAGAATAACCCCTTACTGGTGGGGGAAGCCGGGGTGGGTAAAACCGCTATTGCCGAGGGCCTGGCCTATCGTATCGTCAATAATGAAGTACCAGAAGTGATCGCCGATGGCGTGGTCTACTCGCTGGATATGGGTGCCTTGCTTGCCGGTACTAAATACCGCGGCGACTTTGAAAAGCGCTTAAAAAGCCTGCTTAAACAGTTGCAGCAACAACCCGGAGCCATTCTCTTTATTGATGAAATTCATACCATTATCGGTGCCGGAGCGGCATCCGGCGGGGTTATGGATGCATCGAACCTGATCAAACCCCTGTTATCGAGCGGCCAGATACGCTGCATGGGTTCGACCACCTATAACGAATTTAAGAATATTTTCGAAAAAGACCGTGCCTTGGTTCGTCGCTTTCAAAAAATCGACATCAATGAACCAAGTATCGATGACACCACGAAAATTCTTAATGGCTTAAAAGAGCGTTACGAAGAGCACCATGGTATTCGTTATACGCAAAAAGCACTGCGTGCGGCGGCCGAACTGAGCGCCAAATACATCAATGAACGTCATTTGCCGGATAAGGCCATAGACGTTATCGATGAAGCTGGTGCCAATCAGCGTTTGCAGCCCGTGTCTAAGCGCAAGAAAACCATTAATGTGGCGGATATTGAGCAGATCATTGCCAAGATTGCCCGTATTCCACAGCAAAGCGTGTCTTCGTCCGATAAGGAAGTATTGAAAAACCTGGACCGCAATCTCAAGATGCTGGTGTTTGGTCAGGATCAATCCATTGACGCCTTATCCTCGGCCATCCGCTTATCTCGCTCAGGGTTGGCCAATGAAGATAAGCCGGTGGGTTCTTTCCTATTTGCCGGTCCGACCGGTGTGGGTAAAACCGAAGTTACCAAGCAGCTGGCCAAATGTATGGGCATTGAGTTTTTACGCTTCGATATGTCCGAATACATGGAGCGCCATGCGATCAGCCGTTTGATTGGTGCGCCTCCTGGTTATGTGGGTTACGAGCAGGGCGGTTTGCTGACCGATGCGGTAATAAAACACCCTCACGCCGTGGTGCTACTCGATGAAATCGAAAAGGCTCACAGCGACATCTATAACATACTGTTGCAGGTAATGGATCATGGCACATTGACGGATAATAATGGTCGTAAGGCCGACTTCCGTAACGTGGTTTTGGTATTGACCACCAATGCCGGGGTGCAGGAGACGGTGAAAAACAGCATAGGTTTTGCCGATCAGGACAGCTCTTTTGATGCCATGAGCGAGATAAACAAGGTGTTTTCACCTGAGTTTAGAAACCGTCTCGAAAACATCATCTGGTTTAATCACCTCGATAGCGAGATCATCCTGCTTGTGGTGGATAAGTTCCTGGTGGAGCTGCAAGCCCAGCTTGATAAGAAATCCGTTAATCTGGAGCTTAGCGATGCTGCTCGTCGTTGGCTGGCTCAGAAGGGCTATGACAAGGCAATGGGCGCACGTCCTATGGCTCGGGTAATACAGGAGCAATTGAAAAAGCCATTGGCCAATGAAATCCTGTTCGGCAGCCTTACCGACGGAGGCGACGTTCAAGTTGATGTGGATACAGATAACGACTGCTTGTCATTTAGCTATGCGTCGCAATTAAGCCCAGCCTAATGACATGTTAGGCAAATGGCAGATAACAAAAAGCCCAGCTCTTGCTGGGCTTTTTGCTAAATCGGCTTAGCGTGCAGGCGTATTAACGAGCACGGAAAACGATACGGCCTTTTGATAGATCGTAAGGCGTAAGTTCCACTGTTACTTTGTCGCCAGTTAAAATACGAATGTAGTTTTTACGCATTTTACCGGAAATGTGAGCCACAACCACGTGACCATTCTCAAGCTCTACACGGAACATTGTATTAGGCAAGGTTTCTAGTACCGTACCTTGCATTTCAATTACGTCTTCTTTCGCCATATCTAGCGTAACACCTCTGTGATAGTTAAACGCATGGGATTGTGCCGAAAAGCAACGAATAAGTAAAGCCAAGGCACTGAATTTGTCGATTTTACAGGCAAATTACGTCTTCCCAAAGATTATTGCGCAGTTGTTGTGCGGGCAAGTACTGCAGCTTGTATCGCATCTTACGACATTCGTCTATTTGATAGCCAAGATACAGGTAAGCTTTCCCCCAGTGAGCTGCCAATTGGATCTGCTTGATGATCATTAAACTGCCCAGACTCAAATGTTCATAATCCGGGTCGAAAAAGGTATAAATGGCGGATAGGGAGTTGGCCATCACATCGGTGACGGCCACGGCTATCAGCTTGTCTCTGTCCCACAGCTCGATAAAGTTGATATCCATCCAGTGACAAAATAAAAAACTGTCAAATTGTGAGCGCTGCGGCGGAAACATGGTGCCATCGCTATGGCGAACATTAATATAACGTTCGTACAAGGGATAATATTCGGCTTGTTCGCGCTTACTGATACGTACCTGAAACTCTTTGGCCTTGGCTATTAAGCGTTTTTGCGAGCGGCTGGGAGTATAATGGGGCGCTAATACCCGCACTGCCTGACAGGCATTGCAGCTTGGACAATGGGGCCGGTAAATCTGCTCACCACTGCGTCTAAATCCTTGTTTTAACAAGGCTTCGAATCCATTTGGACTGTAACAAACCGGGTCTAGAATAACCAGTAATTGCTCTTCCTGAGCGGCCAAGTAACTGCAGGGGAAACGCTGACTAAGGCCGATTTTAATCGGAAGGTGTTGCGTCATAGGGAGTCTCTAACTGCCGAGCTTGCCAAAATGACAAGTCTACCGACTGATGGTTACTTTCCTTTAGTTTAGTCAAAAATTGCTGGCGTGACAGGGCCTTTGCCCCCAGTTGCTCTAGGTAGGGATTCATCAACTGACAGTCAATAAAGGCACCATTATTGGCTTTGAGTAATTCAACCAACGCCCACATGGCGAGCTTCGAGCACTCTGACACATGAAAAAACATCGACTCACCACAGAACACCCGAGATTGCATAATGCCGTACAAGCCGCCGACAAGAGTGTCGTCTTGCCATACTTCCACACTGTGCGCTAAGCCGTTTGCATGGGCATGGATATAGGCTTGTTCCATGGCATCTGTGATCCAGGTGCCTTCAACGTCCTGACGCTGCATCTTGCAGGCATGTATCACATCGGCAAAACACGTATTGATGGTGACGCGGGTATTAAGACGGCGTGCTGCCTTTTTCAGGCTGCGGCTGATATGAAACTCATCGAGCTCGATTATGGCGCGCTCACTTGGAGACCACCACATTAATGGTTCGCCTTCGCTATACCAGGGAAAAATGCCATGCTGATAGGCTTGCTGCAGGCGCAGCAGGGATAAACATCCACCTATGGCAAGTAGGCCATCGGGTTGGGTTAGCGCTGTGTTGGGGTCGGGGAAACCTTCATCAAGGCTGCCAAGGTAATGTAAATATTGAGTCATAAAAAAGCGGGGCTTAGAAATGCCTAAGCCCCATTTATATTACTTAAGGTTATCTAAGTAACGCTCGGCATCCAGCGCTGCCATACAACCTGTACCGGCCGAGGTAATGGCCTGACGGTAGATATGATCAGACACATCGCCAGCGGCGAATACGCCTTCGATGCTGGTTTGTGTAGCATTACCGTTAAGACCAGACTCAACAACCAGGTAGCCGTCTTTCATTTCCAGTTGGCCTTGGAACATATCGGTATTTGGCTTGTGGCCGATAGCAATAAATACACCAGCTAAATCAAGTTCTTCGGTAGCGTCAGACTGGCTGTCTTTCATGCGCAGACCAGTTACACCCATGTCGTCACCCAGCACTTCGTCTAGGGTGCGGTTCCAGTGAATGGTTACGTTGCCGTTTTCTGCTTTTTCTAACAGACGGTCAGCAAGGATTTTCTCACTGCGGAAGCTGTCACGACGGTGGATAACATGGACTTCAGAAGCGATATTAGAAAGATAAAGGGCTTCTTCAACGGCGGTATTACCACCACCAACAACGGCCACTTTTTGATTCTTATAGAAGAAACCATCACAGGTTGCACAGGCAGATACACCACGGCCCTGGAATGCAGTTTCTGACTCAAGACCCAGGTACTTAGCTGATGCACCAGTGGCGATGATCAAAGCATCGGCGGTATAAGTGCCGCTGTCGCCTTTTAGCTCAAACGGGCGCACATTGAGGTTTACTTCGTTGATATGGTCAAAGACGATTTCAGTTTCAAAGCGCTCGGCGTGCTCTTTCATACGCTCCATCAATGCCGGGCCTGTCAAACCGTGGGCGTCGCCAGGCCAGTTTTCAACTTCGGTAGTGGTGGTCAACTGACCGCCTTGTTGAATACCGGTAACCAATACCGGGTTTAAGTTAGCACGGGCAGCATAAACGGCGGCTGTGTAACCAGCAGGGCCAGAGCCAAGGATAAGTAGTTTGCAGTGTTTAGCGCTCATAATACGTCTCAAATGAATTTATAGAATTAGGTTATGCGGGTGATTCTAAGAAAAACAATCCATATGTAAACAAAATTACGAATTTTCCATTTGCATAAATACCTAGGGTGTCAAAATAACTGTACTGTGTGATTAAACAGCAAATAGCGACAGCCTAAGCGTTATTTCATGACCTTAGATATTTTTTTTGCTATGTTCTAGGCAAATAAAAACTCGCAGACAGCGCCAAGCTGATGACGAAGCAGAAAAATAAGGGCCTTATGTATTTTTGGCAACATCAAGCAGGCTATGGCCTCGAACAACAAGATATAGACATACTACTTGATGCAAAAAGCTATCGAAGCAAGCTACTTGAGTTGATCGCCGGTGCGAAACAGCGCATCTATATCACCGCCTTGTATTTACAGGACGATGAAGCGGGGCGGGAAATTCTCGAAGCTCTTCACAAAGCCTCGCAAAACAACCCAGAATTAGATGTAAAGGTATTTGTCGATTACCATCGTGCCCAACGCGGTTTGATTGGCGCTAAGGCCAGTGAAGGCAATGCGGCCTTGTATCTGAGCGCCCTTGAGCAACATCAATCCAATGTGCAGGTCTATGGTGTGCCCGTGAAGGCCAAAGAGCTTTTTGGCGTGTTGCACCTAAAAGGCTTTGTTATCGACGACACCTTACTCTATAGCGGCGCCAGTCTTAATAATGTGTACCTGCAGTATTTTGATAAATACCGTCTCGACCGTTATTTTTTGATACGCCAAGCGCAGCTATGCGACGCCTTTGTGGAATTTAGCGATAAGGTATTATTAGCAAGTGATGCGGTGCCACGTCTCGACACCAGACCCATCCCTAAATTTATCGATATTAAGGGTGAACACCGCAAGTTGGTTAAAGCACTAAAAAAAGCCAGTTATACCTTGGCCAAAAATAACGACGAGAGCGATTTAACGATACGCCCCTTTATTGGCCTTGGGCGCAGAAATAACAAGCTCAATCGTTTGATTAAGCAATTGTTTGATATTACCGAAAAGGAATTGGTGCTTTACACCCCTTATTTTAATTTCCCCACGCCCTTGCTACGCGCCTTGCGTCGATTATTGCGCCAGGGTAAGCAAGTCACCATAGTGGTAGGGGATAAAACCGCCAATGATTTTTATATTCCGCCAGAGGAAAAGTTTTCCAAGGTGGGGGCATTACCGTATTTGTACGAAACCATCCTAGCCAAGTTTTTGAAAGCTCAGCAGCGTTATGTGGATGCCGGTAACCTCAATGTGTATTTATGGCAGCACGAGATGAACTCGTTTCATCTTAAGGGCATTTGCTCGGATAACCGCTACCATCTGTTAAGCGGCCATAACCTCAATCCCAGAGCCTGGGGTTTGGATGTGGAAAATGGTATTTTTATCGATGACAAAAAAGGGCAGCTTGTGGATGCGGTGGCGCAGGAAAAAGCGGCTATTATGGCTCATTGTACCAGGCTGCAAAGTTACACCGAACTTGAACAGTTGAACGATTATCCTGAGCCGGTACAAAAAATATTAGGGCAGGCCAAGCGCGTAAAGGTCGACTTTATTATCAAGCGCTTTATCTAGCTTGGTTTCAAACCAGCAGAAAATAAAAAACCCGCTAACTAGCGGGTTTTTTGTGAACACTAATTAGAAATTATAGTGTTTCAACAGCAGTGCGTGGGTCAACATATTCCATGTTGAACGCTTCTGCTACTTCTTTGTAAGTTACCTTACCCTTGATCACGTTAAGGCCTTTTAGGAAGTGCTCGTCTTCAAGTAGCGCTTGCTTGTAGCCCTTGTTCGCTAGCTTGATGATGTAAGGCAGGGTTGCATTGTTAAGCGCGAACGTAGAAGTACGTGGTACCGCGCCTGGCATGTTAGCAACACAGTAGTGCACAACGTCATCAACGATGAAAGTAGGCTCATCGTGCGTAGTTGCCTTAGAAGTCGCGATACAACCACCTTGGTCGATTGCTACGTCAACGATAGCAGCACCTGGCTTCATCGCTTTGATGTGCTCGGCAGTAACTAGTTTAGGCGCAGCAGCACCTGGGATAAGTACGCCACCGATAACAAGGTCAGCATCAACAACGTGCTTCTCAAGGGCATCAGCAGTTGAGTAAACAACTTTAGCCAGTGAGCCAAACTGAGCGTTAAGGCTACGTAGTACGTCAATGTTACGATCAAGAATGGTTACATCAGCACCTAGGCCTACAGCCATTTGCGCCGCGTTACGACCAACCATACCACCACCGATAACAACAACCTTCGCTGGCTCAACACCAGGAACGCCACCTAGTAGCATACCAAGACCTTGCTTAGACTTTTCTAGCGCCTGAGCACCGGCTTGGATTGACATACGACCAGCAACTTCTGACATAGGAGCAAGAAGAGGTAGACCGCCTTTAGCATCGGTTACTGTTTCGTAAGCGATACAGATAGCGCCACTTTTCACTAGGTCTTCAGTTTGTGGAAGATCTGGGGCTAGGTGCAGGTAAGTGAATAGAATTTGATCTTCACGTAGCATCGCACGCTCAACGGCAAGCGGCTCTTTTACTTTGATGATCATTTCAGCTTGAGCAAAAACCTCAGCTGCAGTTGGCAAGATTTTAGCGCCAACTTCAATATAGTCTTCGTCGGTAAAGCCAATACCTAAGCCCGCGTTGGTTTCAACGATCACTTCGTGACCGTGAGCGATCAGCTCGCGTGCGCTTGCTGGGATCATGCCCACACGGTATTCGTGGTTTTTAATCTCTTTTGGTACACCGATAATCATAAATAACTATACCTTTTTGAACGGAAAAAATTTTTCACTATTGTACATATGGATAATTAGTGTGTCTCACTATTTTGCAATTCATAGCTAGTGTATTAAACTTTATTAATTCTAAATTCAGTGCAATTAACTATTATCAGCCATGCATCAACAACTTGATAGAATCGACCGTAAAATTTTAGTCGAATTACAGCGTGATGGGCGTATTTCTAACGTTGAACTAGCTAAGCGTATTGGCCTGAGCGCCACCCCTTGTTTGGAGCGGGTTAAAAAACTCGAACGTGAGGGCTATATTCGTGGCTATAAAGCCGTTGTTGATCCTGCCAAATTAGGGCAGGGCCTTTTGGTGTATGTTGAGGTTACTATTACCAAGACTTCACCGGATGTATTTGACGAGTTTAATCAGGCGGTGAAAAAGCACGATGAAATTGTTGAGTGTCATCTGGTGTCCGGTAATTTTGATTTTCTGTTAAAGACTCGGGTAACGGATATGTCGGAATACCGTCAGGTACTTGGTGACATCTTATTAAAGCTGCCAAACATCAGTGAAAGCCGCACCTATGTAGTAATGGAAGAAGTCAAAGGGGAAGAGGCCTTGATCATTCGTCCCCAGGTGCCCCAATAAGGGCGTAAAGCCTAGGTTGCAATTACAATTACTGATTATAAACCCAGTGCATCTTGAGATTAGAATTGGTAAGGTAGGCGTATTGCGCCGAAATATCTAGATAAATAATAAGGATAAAGGAATATGCGCCTAAATGGTGTACAAAGACTACTTGAGACGGGCTTAATTATAAGCACCGCCTTTGCCATTTTCATATTATGCGCACTTATCAGTTTCGATCCTGCCGACCCATCCTGGTCGCAAACCGGCGAATTTATCGATGTTAAAAATATCACAGGTACTGCAGGGGCCTGGTTAGCCGATATTCTGCTCTTTAGCTTTGGCTGGTTGGCGTTTTTAGTGCCCGCCGGCATCCAGTTATTTGGCTATTTTGCCTTTAAGCGCCCTCACCAGGTACTGAGCCTTGACTATATCACCTTGGCCTTGCGCCTTATCGGTTTGGTGCTGTTTGTATTGAGTTCTTGTGCCATTAGCTCGGTTAATTTCGACGATATTTTTTACTTTTCTTCCGGTGGGGTAGTAGGGGATGTAATAGCCGGCGCCATGATGCCCGCCTTTAGCTTTACCGGCACTTCAATTCTTTTGTTGTGTTTCTTTTTTGCCGGCTTAACCCTGTTAACCGGTATTTCCTGGGTGCAGTTTGTCGATACCTTGGGCGCCTATGTTATGAAAGCCGGGCTATGGCTGTGGAACTGGTTACAGCGTAAACGCGGTCAGTGGCGTGATGAATATGAGCAGGCCGAGCTGCAACCAGCCCTTGAAGGCAATGCTGCCGAGGTTAAAATGCTTCATGATACGCCTGATGACAAGGAAATAAGCAAGCAGACACAAGATAAAGCCGAGGCTAAACAAAAAGCGCCGTCTTTAATGGACAAAGCCGCGGCCATATTTGCTTCTGAGCCTAAATCAAAAGCAAAAGAAGAACCGGCTTTTGATGGTGAGTTTAAAATCGAACCGGACTCTCTAGCTCCAAACACTGCAGCTCCAGTTAAACAACAGCATGCGGCATTGGATCAGCTTGATGATATCTTCGCCGATGAAATGGCCTTTAGTGCCACCGATGATGAAGGCTTTGATACCGTTGACGCGCTAAACGAATTAGACCGTGAACAGCCATTAGCTAAATCTGAGCCTAAGACAATGCCGAAGCCTGCGGTTAATGGCCAAGCGGCGCACACGCCCTTAAATAACCAGCCACTATCGGCAAAAGAAAAGTTTGACCAGCTTATGGCCGAGCAGCCGCCCATGGCACCTTTACCTTCGTTAGACCTGCTAGATCGCCCAGACAAACAAAAGAATCCCATCTCCGAAGAAGAACTCGAAGCCGTATCGCGCTTAGTTGAGGCCAAATTACAGGACTTTGGCGTTCAAGCCGCGGTTGTAGGCGTGTACCCGGGTCCTGTGGTAACCCGTTTTGAGCTGGACTTAGCACCGGGCGTAAAAGTAGCGAAAATTTCCGGCCTTGCTAAAGACTTGGCGCGCTCGCTGTCTGCCGTCAGCGTGCGTGTGGTTGAGGTTATTCCGGGTAAAACCTATGTTGGCCTGGAGCTACCAAATAAGCACCGTGAAGTGGTGCGCCTGTCGGAAGTGATTAACGCGCCTAAATTTGAACAGAATAAATCGCCATTGACCATGGTGCTGGGTAAAGACATCGCCGGTCAGCCTGTGGTGGCTGACCTGGCAAAAATGCCACACTTGCTTGTTGCTGGTACTACGGGCTCTGGTAAGTCAGTGGGCGTTAATGTGATGATCTTAAGCTTGCTGTACAAGTCGCCGCCGGAAGATGTGCGTTTGATCATGATTGACCCGAAAATGCTTGAGCTTTCGGTGTACGAAGGGATCCCGCATCTTTTATGTGAAGTAGTCACAGATATGAAGGAAGCGGCCAACGCCCTGCGTTGGTGTGTAGGTGAGATGGAGCGCCGCTATAAACTAATGTCGGCGCTTGGTGTGCGTAACCTTAAAGGTTATAACCAGAAGGTATTGGATGCAAAAGCGGCGGGACAACCCATTTTAGACCCGCTGTTTAAAGATACCGATGGTATGGCCGATGGCCCACAAGAGTTGGATAAGTTGCCAAACATAGTGGTGGTGATCGACGAATTTGCCGACATGATGATGATAGTGGGTAAAAAGGTTGAAGAGCTGATTGCCCGTATCGCGCAAAAGGCCCGTGCCGCTGGTATTCACTTGGTTTTGGCCACGCAGCGACCGTCTGTGGATGTGATCACAGGTCTGATTAAGGCCAATATCCCGACTCGTATGGCATTCCAGGTGTCATCGAAAATCGACTCGCGCACCATCTTAGATCAGCAGGGCGCCGAGCAGCTGTTGGGTATGGGTGATATGTTGTATTTGCCACCGGGTACCAGCGTGCCGGTACGTGTGCATGGCGCATTTGTGGATGATCACGAGGTACATGCGGTGGTCAATGATTGGAAGGCCCGCGGCAAGCCAAATTATGTGGATGAAATCCTCAATGGCGATGCGGTGGAAGACGTCTTACTGCCAGGTGAAACACCAGAAGATGAAGATGGCGAAGCCGACCCGCTTTATGATGAAGCCGTGGCTTTTGTGATTGAAAGTGGTCGTGTATCGGTTTCCAGCGTACAGCGCAAACTGCGCGTTGGCTATAACCGTGCCGCTCGCCTGGTCGAACAAATGGAAATTTCCGGGCTGGTTAGCCCGCCGGGGCACAATGGCTCCCGGGAAGTATTGGTGAAAAACAACGCCAATTAATTGCCTGTATTGGAGGTATTATGAAACGTATTTTTATGTCTGCTGTGCTTTTTTCTCTCACAGCGACTCATGCCTTGGCCGATGATGCCAAGGCGCTAAAGGAAAAGTTAGCGGGTTTAAACTCGCTCAGCAGCGAATTTTCTCAGCAGGTTTTTGACCCAGAAGGCGAGCTGGTAAGCGAAAGCAATGGTCAGTTGCAGTTGGAGCAACCTCGTAAAATTCGCTGGCAACAGCAAACCCCTGATGAAACCTTATTCGTCTCTAACGGTGTCGACAGCTATTATTTCGACCCTTTTGCTGAGCAGGTAACCTTGCTTGATACCGCCAAACTTATCGACAATACGCCGTTTATTTTATTAACCACGGACGATGAGCAGCTGTGGCAAAAATTTACCATTACCGCCACTGGACATGGCTTTGCGGTAAAACCCATTAGCAAGGAGCAAGGCCAGGTAGAGCAGCTTAGCCTGTACTTTAACGAGCAAGAGCAGATCTCCGCTCTTGAGGTTATCGATCAATCCGGGCAGCGCTCTAAATTTGAATTCAAGGATGCGCAAATAAATAGTGATATTGACGATGGTCGCTTTGAATTTACCATTCCTGAGCAGGTCTTTATTGATGACCAAAGGGAGCAGCGAGGAAGCCAGATAAGTGGCTAATAGTTTTTCTCTCGACTTTGCCCCCGATGTGCGCCCACTTGCGGCGCGCATGCGTCCTACGTCATTACAGCAATACATAGGCCAAAGCCATATTCTTGGCCCAGATCAACCCCTTTACCGTGCCATTACCTCGGGCCAATGCCACAGCCTGATTTTATGGGGTCCGCCGGGCGTGGGCAAAACGACTTTGGCGCATATTATTGCCCATCACTGCGATGCTGAATTTATCACGCTTTCTGCGGTTACCGCCGGAGTGAAAGATATACGCGACGCCGTCGAGCAGGCGCAACTGAGCCTGCAGCAAGGGCGTCGCAGCCTGTTATTTGTCGATGAAGTTCATAGATTTAATAAGTCGCAGCAAGATGCGCTGTTACCTTATGTGGAAAACGGCACCTTTATCTTTATCGGTGCGACTACGGAAAACCCGTCTTTTGCCCTGAATAACGCGGTACTGTCTCGAGCTCGAGTTTACACCCTGAAAAAGCTGAGTCTGGATGAACTCAAGTCCGTAGTGAACCAAGCACTGACGCAGGATGATGAGCTAATAAATGCCCATATCAGCATTGCCGATGATAGCCTGGAGCAACTGTGCCAGGGTGCCTCTGGCGATGCGCGCAGCGTGCTTAATTTACTCGAGCTTGCCGCTACCTATGCCATTAGCGCCAAGGGTACAGCCACGACTAAAGGCGTGGCTATCGACCAGGAAGTGATGCAGCAGGTCGCCCCGCAAATGGTGGCCCGCTATGACAAGGGCGGTGATCACTATTACGATTTAATTTCTGCCTTCCATAAGTCGGTTCGGGGCTCAAGCCCGGACGGGGCCCTGTATTGGTATTGCCGTATTATTACCGCCGGTGGCGATCCCCTGTATGTGGCACGTCGCTTATTGGCCATTGCCACCGAAGATATCGGTACCGCGGATCCCAAAGCCATGGAAGTGGCTTTAAACGCCTGGGACATTTATCACCGCGTCGGACCTTGCGAAGGCGAGCGTGCCATCGCCGAGGCCACCATTTATCTTGCCAGTGCACCAAAAAGCAATGCCGTTTATACCGCTTTTAAAGAGGCAAAGCGTCATGCCATAGCGACCGCCGATCTCGATGTGCCCTTGCATTTGCGCAATGCTCCCACGGCCTTGATGAAAGAGCAGGGCTTTGGCGCCGATTATCGTTATGCCCATGACGAACTCGGCGCCTACGCGGCTGGAGAGAGCTTTTTTCCGCCGGAAATTGCGCAAACTCAGTATTATCACCCCAGCGACAGGGGGCTGGAAAAGCGTATCGCCGATAAGCTGCAGTATTTAAAGGAACGCGACCAGCAGAGTCCGCGCAAACGCTATGAGCGTGATTAATACCTATCTTTTGATTGCCCTAGGCGGGGCGCTTGGCGCTTGTATGCGCTTTGGTATTAATGAATTAGCGCTAAAACTCCTGTCCAAGGGATTCCCTTTTGGTACGCTGACGGTTAATATTCTCGGTTCATTGTTAATGGGCGTTTTATACGGCCTTTTGGATCGTGAAATACTGACTGATCCACACCGCCTGACCCTGGGAATAGGGTTTTTAGGCGCACTAACAACATTTTCAACATTTTCGCTCGATACCCTGCTGCTAATGCAGCAAGGTCAGTGGCTGAAAGTGGCGTTAAACATCCTGCTTAATGTCGGGGTGTGTATTTTTATGGCTGCAATAGGCCTCATGCTAACAACGCAAAAAGGTTAATAACTCACATGTTAGACTCAAAGTATCTCCGTCAGGACGTAGAGCAAACAGCCGCACGTTTAAAAACGCGTGGTTTCGAATTAGACGTTGCCAAGCTTGCCGAGCTTGAAGAGAAGCGCAAAGCACTACAAGTAAAAACACAAGAACTACAAAGCGAGCGTAACTCCCGTTCCAAGGCCATCGGCCAAGCCAAAGCCAAAGGTGAAGATATTCAGCCGCTTCTTGATGCCGTTGCGCACTTAGGCGACGAGTTAGAAAACGCCAAAAAAGAACAAGACGATGTTTTAGCTGAGCTAAACGATATCGCCTCTGGCTTACCAAACTTGCCAGCAGAAGAAGTGCCGGTAGGTAATGATGAAGCTGACAATGTTGAAGTAAGCAAGTGGGGCGAGCCGAAGTCGTATGACTTTGAAGTGAAAGACCATGTTGACCTTGGTGAAGCACTGGATAAAGGCTTGGATTTCGAAGCCGGCGTTAAACTATCAGGTGCCCGCTTTACCGTGATGCGCGGCCAGGTTGCCCGTATGCACCGTGCACTTGTGCAATTTATGCTTGATACCCATGCAGATAAAAACGGCTACACCGAAATGTACGTGCCTTATTTGGTAAACAAGGACAGCCTGTTCGGTACAGGTCAGTTGCCTAAGTTTGCCGAAGATCTGTTCCACACCGAAAAACTGGGCGAGCATGATGCAGGTTTTAGCTTAATTCCAACCGCTGAAGTACCGCTTACAAACTGCGCCCGCGATGAAATTTTCGATGAAAAGCAGTTACCTGTACGCATGACGGCGCACACACCCTGTTTTCGTAGTGAAGCGGGCAGCTATGGCCGTGACACTCGAGGTCTAATTCGTCAGCACCAGTTTGATAAAGTTGAATTGGTACAACTGGTTAAACCGGAAGACTCAATGCAGGCTTTAGAAGAGCTAACCGGCCACGCCGAACAAATTCTACAGGCTCTTGAGCTGCCGTATCGTAAAGTCGTGCTGTGCACCGGCGACATGGGCTTTGGCGCAACGAAAACCTACGACCTTGAAGTCTGGTTGCCGGCTCAGGATACTTACCGTGAGATCTCTTCATGTTCAAATATGGGTGATTTCCAGGCGCGCCGTATGCAGGCGCGTTTCCGCCGCGCCGGTGAGAAGAAGCCTGAACTTCTTCATACCCTAAATGGCTCAGGCCTGGCCGTTGGCCGTACCTTGGTAGCCATCTTGGAAAACTATCAACAAGCCGATGGCTCTGTTGTGGTACCAAGTGTACTGCGTCCATATATGGGCGGCTTGGAAGTTATTCGCGCGCAATAAGCACTGAGGCACATCCAAATAAAAAAGGTCGCTATGTTAGCGGCCTTTTTTGATCTAGCGGGCTAAATATCATGCTAACGGCGTTGGTATAAGTAATTTAATTGATTGACTCTATAGTGGGGCTGATTTAGTTTCGCTAGTTGGGAATGACCCAATTAACTTTTGCTTATAAAGCGCTTACAGAGTCAGGTATTTATGTTAAATAATGAGTTCTTTGATCTGCTAAAAACCATTATCCGCCAACCCAGCGTGGTCGGTGCTGAGCATTCATTTTTTCGGGTGTTACAAAGGGAGTTAGAAGAGCGCGGCGCGCACGTAACCTGGTACGAAGGCCTATTGGTGGCGCAAGGGAGTAAACCCTTCAGCACCATGTTTTCCGCCCATATCGATAGGCATGGCCTTATTTGTACCGGCCCCAATGAGTTTCAATATGCGGCCTTTATCTCAGCTAATCGAACGGATTTATTAAATAACTCGGTATCCGAAGAGCTGATGACCAAGATCACCGAGCGCTTTCAAAATGAACCCGTGTATGCGTATGAACCCTGGTCCGGCGCCTACCGTGGCAGTGGCGTGATCACCAATGCCTACATCTGCGAATATCGTAATAACCTGATCTTTGAAATTGACGGCTTAGAAGGCTTGGTTGCCGGTACGCCTGTGGCTTTTAAAGATAAATTAAAAATACAGGAGCAGCGACTTTACGGGCAGCTCGACAACGTTTTATGTGCGGCGGCCTTGGTGCATATGTTTAGTCTTGGCTTTCAGGGCACGGCGTTTTTTACTGCACAGGAAGAAGCAGGCAAGAGCTGGCGCTACTTGCTTGAGTGGTTTCGTCGATTTGGCGGCTCTACAAACCGCCTGTTTGTGGTTGATACCAGTCCATTTCCTGATGTGGACGCAGCAGACAATCAACAACTGGTGCTCAGAAATAAAGATGCCAATGCGGCTTTCAATAGCGAGGCAACGCAAATGGTGCAGCAGCTTTGCGAGCATCAGAATATAAGCTACCTGTATAAAGACAAATATATGGAAGCCATAAATGAGCAGCTGGTAGCCCAAGGCGAGGAGCCAAGATCCATTGGCAGTACCGAATTAGGGCGTATCATCGCCGCGTCTAACGGTTTAGTAGACGGCACCACGATTCAGATCCCATCGACCGGTTACCACACCATGTCGGAGTCGGCGTCTGTGCAGTCGGTTGAGACCTTCTTATCGCTTTTATGTGCCTTGTCAAAGGAGTAGGCGGGTGGGGGGCAAGCAGAGCCGGTTTATGGACTCTGCTTGCTCATTCATCATTCCGTACCAATAAAGCCGCCGGTTTGATGAGCCCAGAGCTGGGCATAAATACCGCCAGCGGCGATCAGCTCCTGATGCGTGCCTTGCTCAACAATATGACCCTTATCCATCACTACCAGGCGATCCATTTGCGCTATGGTCGACAAACGGTGGGCAATGGCTATAACGGTTTTATCCTGCATCAGGGTATCTAAACTGGCCTGAATGGCCGCTTCGACTTCTGAGTCCAGTGCCGAGGTGGCCTCATCGAGTACCAATATCGGCGCGTCTTTTAACAGCACTCGGGCAATGGCGATACGCTGGCGCTGACCGCCGGAGAGTTTAACCCCGCGCTCACCCACTTGAGCGTCCAGTCCCTTATTACCCTTGCTGTCTTCAAGCTCTTCGATAAATTCCCAGGCCTTGGCTTGTTTGGCCGCATTGATTATTTGCTCATCGCTGGCATCGGCCAGACCATAGCCGATATTTTCCCGCACGCTACGGTGTAATAGGGCGGTATCTTGCGACACCATGGCGATATGCTGGCGCAAGCTCTCCTGGGTAACGCCATCTATTGCTTGGTTGTCGATGCTAATGGAGCCTTGCTCCACATCGTAAAAGCGCAGTAAAAGATTAACCAAAGTCGATTTACCGGCGCCTGAGCGCCCAACTACACCGACTTTCTCGCCAGCGCGAATATGCAAATCCAACCCAGCCAAGACACTGTGCTGTTCATCCTGCTGGGCCTTGCCATAGTTAAAGCTGATATGGTTAAAGCTAATGGCGCCGGAGCTAACTTCTAGCTTTTTGGCATCGTGTTTGTCTTCGATGGCGATGGGCTTAGTAAGTGTGCTCATGCCATCGGCTACAGTGCCTATGTTTTCAAATAAGGCGCTTATTTCCCACATGATCCACTGAGCCATGCCGTTTAGGCGCAGCGCTAAACTAACCGCAATGGCAATGGCGCCAACGCTGATAGCACTTAAAGACCACAAGTAAATAGATAGCGCCGCGGTAATAGCGACCAGGGTGTAGTTAAGCACTTGCACGCTCACTTGAAGGCCTGTGGCCAAGCGCATTTGGCGATAAACTGGGTCTAAAAACAGCTCCATCGACTCCTTGGCGTAGCGCTCTTCAGTCGATGAGTGAGAAAACAGCTTAATGGTGGAAATATTGGTGTAGCTGTCAACGATGCGGCCTGTCATTTGCGAGCGCGCCTCGGCTTGCTCCTCGGCAACGCGCTTTAAACGAGGAATAAAATAGCGTTGAATACAGGCGTAGCCCAGCAACCAGAGCAACATGGGCGCTGTCAGGCGCCAGTCTGCCTGGCCAATAAACAGCAGCATGGCAGTAAAATAAACCAGAATATAGACGGCAACATCTAACAGTTTGATCACGGTTTCCCGTACCGCCAGGGAGGTTTGCATCACCTTGGTAGCGATACGCCCGGCAAAGTCATCCTGATAAAAGCTCATGCTTTGGCGCAGCAGATAGCGGTGCGCCAGCCAGCGGATCGACATGGGATAATTGCCAAGTAGAGCCTGATGCAATACGGCAGAATGCACAAACACCAGTATGGGCAAGATGATCAGGGTCAAAATGCCCATAAACCAGAGTTTACCGCTGTCTTTGGCGAACAGCTCTTGTGGTGTGGTCTGATTAAGCCAATCAACCAGCTGTCCCATAAAGCTAAATAGCGATACCTCAATCACAGCTAAAAGTGCGGCACTGACAGACATAACCGCCAGCGGCCATTCCATTCCTCGGGTGTAATAACGACAAAATGCCAGCAAGCCTTTAGGTGGCGCTTTTGTGCTGCGTTCGGGGAAGGGGCGGGTTAGCTTTTCAAAAAATGCAAACATAAGACCATATACAACTAATTCCGTTAATGGCGCAGTGTAGCGGCTTTAAAAAGAGCTGCCTAGCCATGAAGCGTGGTAAATCAGCAACAGTGTGCGGCTTAGGGGATTAATATTATTGCTGGGATGATAACAAAGACCCCATTACTGGGGTCTTCGGGTTTATACCGCTACTGCTTGCTCTGCTTCGAGCTTAGCTATCATTTGTTCACGCATTTTGAACTTTTGTAGCTTGCCGGTCACCGTCATTGGGTATTCATCGACGATTTCAATGTGTTTGGGAATTTTAAAGTAGGCCAAGTGCTCTTTAAGATAGTCACGCACCTCTTGCTCATCGAGGAAGTGGCCGTCTTTTAATTTAAGCCACAGGCACACCTGCTCGCCGAACTTATCATCGGGAATACCAAATACGGCGGCATCACTGATCGCCTCGTTAAGGTATAGCAGCTCTTCGATTTCACGCGGGTAGATGTTCTCACCGCCACGTATGATCATGTCTTTGATACGACCCACTATGGTGACATAGCCTTGTTCGTCCATAACGCCAAGATCGCCTGAGTGCAGCCAGCCTTGTGCGTCTATGGTGGCCTTAGTTTTCGCCTCATCACCCCAGTAACCCTGCATTACGCAATAACCGCGGGCACATATTTCTCCGGCCGCGCCAATGGCAGCCACTTCGCCGCGCTCATCGATGATTTTCACCTCGGTATGCGCCATGGCCCGGCCTACGGTTTCCACTTGCTTCTCTATGGGCGAGTCTATATCGGTAATATGATTAATGGGGCTGCATTCTGTTTGCCCATAGCCAATCAGCACTTCAGTCATATTAAATTCACTGTGCACCTTGCGCATCAATTCCTGCGGGCAGGTGGCGCCGGCCATAACCCCGGTACGCAGAGTAGAAAGGTCAAACTGAGAAAATTCTGGGAGCTCCAATTGCGCAATAAACATGGTAGGCACACCATGTAAGGCGGTGCAGCGCTCCTGCTCAACAACTTTCAGCGTGGTCAGGGGTTCAAACGACAGGCTAGGGAAGATGGCGCAGGCGCCGCTGGCAACACAGACCAGGTTGCCGAGCACCATGCCAAAACAGTGGTACAAGGGTACAGGAATGCACAGGCGGTCGCTTTCGTTAAAGTGCATGGCACGGGCAACGAGCAAACCGTTATTCAATATATTTCTATGGCTTAGGGTCGCGCCTTTTGGGTTGCCCGTGGTGCCGGAGGTAAACTGAATGTTGATGGCGTCATCCGGGCTGAGCTGCGCTGCTATTTCCTGCATCTGCTTATAATGTTGAGCTTGGCCTAAGTTTTGTAACTGGGCAAAGGGCAGCATACCGGGGAGCTCTTGCTCACCTATGCTGACTACCTGAACCAATGAAGGCAGTTTTGTTATGGGGCCTTGGTGGTTAGGCTCTTTTAGCTCTGGCGCTAACTGATACAGCATATCGACATAATTTGATGCCTTAAACTGCTGCGCCATGACCAGAAATTTCACCTCAACGTTATTGATGGCAAATTCCAGTTCGTGAGGGCGGTAGGCAGGGTTCAGGCACACCATAATGGCGCCTATTTTTGCGGTCGCCATTTGGATCAGTGACCATTCGATATTATTCGGTGACCAAATGCCGACCCTGTCTCCTGGCTGTACGCCTAATGCCAATAGGCCGGTGGCGACCCGCTCTATTTCTTCAAGGTAACGTTTATAGCTCCAGCGTATGTCTTGGTGGCAAACGACTATGGCTTCTTTATCCCCATAGGTGTCGACAATACTTTGCAAGTAATCGCCTATGGTCAGCTCGCTTAGGCTAACCTGACGAGTGCCTTGGTACGCGCTGTGAGTAAGGGGGAATTGCGGGTTTAAATGCGTGGGCATACTGTGCCTCCTTGGCGCAAAATGAATTTTACTCAATCAATTCTTAGCAACTACTCAAGCATAGATTGTCGACACATTCCATTAAAAAAGACGATTAACCCCACAGGTTCGACTAAAGGTGTAGATAGATGTCGACAAAGGGCGGTGAATTTAGATAGGCAGGGCAAGATAGACGTTTATAAATATGGGGGAGTGTGGGCCCGGCGCAAATTTGTCCGGACCCTATTAGCTGCTCAGTAAGAAGGAGCTAGACAAGTGTTAGAAAAGCAGTATTTTAAAGCCGATAAGGATCAACACCACACCGCCGAGTAATTCGGCTTTGCTTTCTAACCAGGTGCCGCTGCGCGCGCCAACGAAGACACCGACAAAACTAAATACCAGGGTGACTGCCCCGATAATTGCACAAGCCAACAAGGGGTGAACATCAAGCAAGGTTAGGGTAAAGCCCGCTGCCATGGCATCAATGCTGGTAGCTATGGCCAGTAACAACAACACCTTATGAGTGATTTGCGCTATATCTTCTTCGATGCCTTCACTGAGGGCTTCAAAAATCATTTTCGCGCCGATAAGCAGTAATAGGCCAAAGGCTATCCAATGAGCATAGGCTTCCACCCAGCCTAGCACGCCTTTACCACCGAGATAACCAATTAAAGGCATTAGGCCTTGGAACAAACCAAAATACACGCCGGCTTTGAGTGCCAACGAGCGCGTTAAGCTGGTGTGTTTTGAGCCAAGCCCGATGGATACGGCAAAGGCATCCATACTTAGGGCCACGGCCAAGATAAAAACTTCAATCATCTGAAACTCGCTATTTGTTAGGTCTTAGAATAAGTGACTGCACATAAAAAAGGCCGCTGGAAAAAGCGACCTAGTAGCATGTAATTCTTTTGCACTTAATCTTTTACGTAAGTGCGCTGCATTATATACACATAAGCTGTGATAAATGCTTGCTCTTGGAACTTCTTTAAGCCGGTTTCTTCAAAATCGATAGGAACAGGGTTGCGCTTTAATTGTTCTTTCATGGTGGTGGCATTAAGGATACGCACATCTAGCTCGGGAATAAGCTGCAGCGCTGTTTCCATTTTAAAACCAACGGCACCACCGGCGAATTTGCCTTTATGAGGGCGGCCTTTAATGGCGATTGAGTCAACGCCATAGTCTTCCATCAGCTTTTTAAAATCGCGGTAAAACTTTTGCACTTGCTCTGTGTCGTCGGCGTCACTGAGTACAAAACGTGTTTGTCTTACGTCGCGAATGTCGAAAACGTCATTGTCTTTTGATAATAAGCACAGCAGCACTTCGCTGCCTTTAATTTCTACACCACAGGTATTCATGTTATATCGCCTTTGTATTCAATGGCCTCTAGTATATCAGAGATGCTGTAAAAACAATGGAATAAAATTATTACTTGAACCTTGAATTTGTATGCAGGGCACGCGAGAATAGCCGCTCGCGCTCACACTCGGGCGCAACAACATCATCGCAATGCTTGTTGGTATAAGCGTTGATTATGAATTAAAACGATTAAATATAACGTACTACATGTGGCGCGGCGTAGGTGTCACCACTGTAAAAGGATTAAACATGCCTGTAATTACTCTTCCTGACGGTAGTCAGCGTATTTTTGATAACCCAGTATCAACTTTAGATGTGGCCAATGACATCGGCCCAGGTCTTGCGAAAGCAACCATCGCCGGTCGTGTAAACGGCGAGCGCGTTGATGCCTGCGACCTAATCACCGAAGATGCGCGTTTAGAAATTATCACCGCCAAAGACGAAGATGGTTTAGAAATTATTCGCCACTCTTGTGCTCACCTTATTGGTCATGCCATTA
The DNA here is from genome assembly GCF_038739665.1 of Pseudoalteromonas qingdaonensis. NCBI lineage: Bacteria > Pseudomonadati > Pseudomonadota > Gammaproteobacteria > Alteromonadales > Pseudoalteromonadaceae > Pseudoalteromonas > Pseudoalteromonas qingdaonensis. The sequence goes on from NZ_JBCGCU010000002.1 coordinate 348,242, forward strand.
AGCAGCTTTACCCTGACGCCAAAATGGCCATAGGTCCGACTATCGATAACGGCTTTTATTATGATGTCGATATGGAGCACTCGCTAACCCAAGAAGATCTTGAAGCGCTTGAAAAGCGCATGCTTGAGCTCGCCAAAACCAAATATGATGTTGTTAAAAAGGTTGTTAGCTGGCAAGAAGCCCGCGATACATTTGCAGCGCGTGGCGAAACCTACAAGATGGAAATCCTTGACGAAAATATCTCAAAAGATGACCGTCCGGGCCTATACCATCACGAAGAGTATGTTGACATGTGTCGTGGCCCGCACGTACCTAACATGTCTTTCTGTCAGCACTTCAAACTGATGAAGGTGGCCGGCGCATACTGGCGTGGCAACTCAGAAAACAAAATGCTGCAACGCATCTACGGCACAGCGTGGGGCGATAAAAAGCAACTGAAAGGTTACTTGCAGCGCCTAGAAGAAGCAGAAAAGCGTGACCACCGTAAAATCGGTAAAGCCCTTGATCTATGGCACTGGCAAGAAGAAGCGCCGGGCATGGTGTTTTGGCATAACGACGGCTGGAGCATTTACCGCGAGCTAGAAGATTTCGTTCGTGAAAAGCTACGCGAGTACGATTACGAAGAAGTAAAAGGCCCATTGATGATGGACCGTGTACTGTGGGAAAAATCAGGTCACTGGGACAAATATGGCGACGCCATGTTTACTACCGAGTCGGAAAAGCGTGAATACGCTATTAAGCCTATGAACTGCCCAGGTCACGTACAAATCTTTAACCAGGGTTTGAAATCATACCGCGACCTGCCACTGCGTATGGCCGAGTTTGGTTGTTGTCACCGTAATGAGCCTTCAGGTGCACTGCATGGTTTGATGCGTGTGCGTGGCTTTACTCAGGATGATGCCCATATCTTCTGTACCGAAGAGCAGATCCTCGACGAAGTAGCGGCCTGTATCGACATGGTTTACGACACATACTCAACTTTCGGTTTTGAAAAAATCGTAGTTAAGCTGTCGACTCGTCCAGAGCAACGTATCGGTGAAGATGAGCTGTGGGAAAGAGCAGAACTGGCCTTAGCGCAAGCGCTTAACGACAAGGGTATTGAGTTTGAATACCTGCCAGGCGAGGGTGCCTTCTACGGTCCGAAAATTGAATTCACTCTTTACGATTGTTTAGAGCGTGCATGGCAATGTGGTACAGTGCAGCTAGACTTTATGTTGCCGGGTCGTTTAGGTGCAACTTATGTTGCCGAAAACAACGAGCGTCGTACTCCGGTAATGATCCACCGTGCGATTTTGGGTTCAATCGAGCGCTTCATCGGTATTTTGACCGAAGAATACGCCGGATTATTCCCAACCTGGTTAGCGCCAAAGCAGGTTGTATTGATGAATATTACCGATAAGCAGGCCGATTATGTGCAAGAAGTTGTACAAAAATTAAATAAACTGGGTATTCGTGCTGCAGCCGACTTGAGAAATGAGAAAATTGGCTTTAAAATTCGCGAACATACTTTAAAACGTATTCCTTACCTGTTAGTTGTTGGCGACAAAGAAGTTGAAGAACAGGAAGTCGCAGTAAGGACACGTACAGGTGAAGACCTGGGCAAGTTTAAAGTCGATGACTTTATTACAAAAATCGCAGACGAAATTAAGAATAGACGTTAGTCTGTGATGGAAAAAGGGTGTGCCAAATACTGAAGGTTACACCCTTTTTTGTTTTTAATATTCTTGGAGGAACGTACCATTAGAGGCGGAAAAAAGAGTCAACAAACGACTCAAAAAAATCGTATTAACGAAGACATCACGGCAAAAGAAGTTCGACTAATTGGCTTTGACGGTGAGCAAGCAGGCATTGTGTCTTTGAGTGAAGCGTTGTCATTGGCGGAAGAAGCTGGTGTCGATCTCGTTGAGATCAGCCCTAATGCTGAGCCACCTGTTTGTAAGGTTATGGACTACGGTAAGTTCATTTTCGAAAAGAGCAAGGCACAAAAAGAACAGAAGAAGAAGCAAAAGCAAATCCAGATTAAGGAAATCAAGTTCCGTCCGGGTACTGACATTGGTGACTACCAGGTTAAATTGCGCAACCTTCGCAAGTTCTTAGAAGCGGGCGACAAAGCGAAAGTAACTATCCGCTTCCGCGGCCGTGAAATGGCCCACCAAGAAATTGGTATCGAACTTTTAAATCGTATTAAAAACGATTTAGAAGATTTGGCAACCTGCGAGTCTTTCCCTAAGAAAGTCGAAGGTCGTCAAATGATCATGATGCTAGCGCCAGTGGCTAAAAAATAGTATACTGCGCGACTTAAGATTTAGTGCAGGTTTACAAGCTAGCTAAATTGCCTTGGTAATTTATTTAGCACCTGTATCTATCCGGTTGAAAGTAAGGGGCTTTTTAAGTCCCTTCACCGGTTTTGGGAGTAAGTTAGGCCAATAAAGTGTCAGCATAAGCTGGACGCCTGCTTGCTAAATTTAAGCAATATCAATTGGAGTTATTGCAATGGCTTATAAGCTAAAAACACACCGTGGCGCCGCTAAGCGCTTCAAGAAAACTGCTTCTGGCGGTTTTAAGCGTAAACAAGCGCACCTTCGTCACATTCTGACCAAGAAAACCTCTAAGCGTAAGCTTCACCTACGTCCTAAGCTAATGGTTCACAAGAACGACCACGGCTTAGTTTCTCGTATGTTACCATTCGCTTAATAGGGGTATAGAATAATGGCAAGAGTAAAACGCGGTACTATCGCGCGCGCACGTCACAAGAAAGTTTTAAAGCAAGCTAAAGGTTACTACGGTGCACGTTCACGTGTTTACCGCGTAGCTTTCCAAGCGGTTACTAAAGCGGGTCAATACGCTTACCGTGACCGTCGTGCGAAGAAACGTACTTTCCGTCAACTATGGATTGCACGTATCAACGCAGCAGCTCGTCAAAATGGTTTGTCTTACAGCCGTTTCATCAACGGTCTTAAGAAGACTTCTGTAGAGATCGACCGTAAGATCCTTGCAGACATCGCTGTTTATGACCAAACTGCTTTCGCAGCACTAGTAGCTAAGGCTAAAGAAGGCCTAGAAGCTTAATTTGTGCTAGCAGAGAAAGGAGCCAATTGGCTCCTTTTTTATTGCCTGCAATTCCTGTTAACGGGATTTAGTTAATACCAATTCTGTTAAGTATGTGATCAGAGATAGCGCTGGATAAATGATGTGATTAGCTATTTAAGTGAATTGGTATAATACCCAGTCCATCCAACTGTTGGGCAAGATTCTTCTTAAAAAGCCGAATAAATAGGTTGGGGTAGTGACATAATACCTGGCCTGTGGTCGTTGCGACTCCAAGGCGTGCACCAAGCGCTTGTAAACAGCCTCCGGGCCTAGAGTAAAAGGTTGCGGCCCAGTGGCCGACTCTAAACGACGTTGCTGTGCCAAATAGTTTTCCCTGTGCGCACTGGTTTCAATATCTATCCCCGAGGTTAAAAAAGCCTGCAGGGCATTATCACGAAACTTTGAAGTGATGGGGCCGGGCTCTATCAAAGATACATGGACACCACTGCCTTTGAGCTCCAAGCGCAATGTATCTGTTAGACCTTCCAAGGCAAACTTACTGGCGTTGTAGGCGCCGCGATAAGGTAAGGTCACCAAACCGAGCACAGAGGAGTTTTGAATAATGCGGCCATGGCCTTGCTTGCGCATTATTTTACAGGCTAACTGGGTAAGATGGTGCCAGCCAAAGACATTGGTTTCAAATTGCTTGCGTAGTGCCTCTACAGGTAAGTCTTCTACAGCGCCGGGCTGACCATAGGCGCCATTATTAAAGAGCGCATCGAGTTTACCACCGCTGTGGACAAGCGCCTCTTGCAGACCTTTTTCAATTGATTGCGTATCTGTGTAATCAAGCTGCACACAGGTAATACCCTCGCCATTGAGTTTATCTACATCCTCTTGGACGCGACAACTGGCAATAACCTTATAGCCACGCTTTTGTAATTGTTGCGCGCAATAATAGCCAATACCGCTGGAGCAGCCGGTGATAAGTATGGTTTTCATAGTCTAATGTAAAGTCTAATGTAATGATTATTCGCTGGTTTGTAGGCAAACTAGCATTTCATCGCAGCCCTCGCCAGCATTTGTTTAACCTTGTTATACTCAAACCCACTTATAAGAATAACAAGAGCTTATTATGCTAACGTCTTTATTGCTTAGTGCTGCCCTTAGCCAGGATGCGCATCTGCCGCCGTTGATCCCCTGGCAAGGAAAGAGTGAAACCCTGATGCAAACCCAGGGCCCCTTACTAACCGACTTTGAACGCTCAGCTGGTGTCGACTCACCAAATTATGAAAACACCATGGTGTATTTGGCGCAGCTGACAAAGGCAAATAGCGCTCAGTTTTATACGGTAAGCATAGGTAAAAGCGATGCCGGGCGTGATATTCGCATGCTCATTGCCACCGAGCATGGCTTGAGCTCCGCCGAGCAGCTTGTAGCAGACAGCAAACCCACCTTGCTTGTTCAAGCGGGCATACACAGCGGTGAGATAGACGGCAAAGACGCCGGTTTTATGCTGCTTCGCGATATCGCCAATGGTAAACGTCCCGACATATTAAAACAGGTTAATCTGCTATTTATCCCCATTCTCAATGTCGATGGTCATGAGCGCCGCAGCGCCTTTAATCGCATTAATCAGCGCGGGCCTCGCATTATGGGCTTTCGCACCAATGGCCAAAACCTTAATTTAAACCGCGACTACATGAAGCTAGATACCCCGGGTATTCGCGCCATTGCCCATGTGGTTAATGCCTATCAGCCGGATTTATACATAGACGTGCATGTGACCGACGGCGCCGACTATCAATACGATATCACCTATGGCTATAACCCAGACTTTGCCAGTAGCACGCCCAAGGTAGCACAGGCTTTGGATAAGTGGGTGGCGCCCATTATCAATGCCAGGCTCGAACAACAGGGGCATATACCCGGTCCTTTGGTGTTTGTGATGGACAAAATGGAATTTTCAAAAGGGCTGGCCGGTTGGGTGGCAGGTCCTAGATACTCCAACGGCTGGGGAGAGTTGCGTCATCTGCCCACCATATTGGTTGAGAACCATTCATTAAAACCCTATAAGCAAAGAGTGCTTGGCTCCTATGTGCTCTTAGACGGCGCAATTGAAGCCTTAGCAAAGCATGGTGAGCAACTTAATCAGGCGGTCACTGCTTCAATTAAGGATAACTACAAAGAGCTGGTCGTTGAGCGCGCTTATGCCAGCGAGCCGGACTATATTAGTTTTAAGGGTATAGCCTACGAGCGCTATCACAGCAAAACCACCCAAGCCCATGAGGTTCGCTACCTAGGCGAGGCGCACCATTATCCGAGCTTGCCTATTTACTGGCAAAAAGAAGTTAAAACCAAGGTGGCTGTCCCCAAGACTTTTTATATTCCTCGTCAATATGCGCAAGTTTTAGATGTGCTGAACATTCAAGGGGTGAAAACAGAAGCCATATCAAGGCCAGAAACACTTACCTTGCACCAGGGGCGCATAAGCAGCCACGAGTTTGCCAAGGCGCCATTTGAAGGGCGCTTTAGAGTGACTCCGGCAATGGAATACACAGAGGTGAATGTCCTGGTCGATGAACATTGGCTAAAAGTAGATACAGAGCAAACGCTTGGCTTGCTCGCTACGCATCTATTGCACCCGCAAGCGCCAGACTCTTTGTTACAATGGGGCTTTTTCCATACCCTGTTCCAGCGCACCGAGTATGTTGAAAACTATGCCTTGGCTCCCTATGCAGAGCAGATGTTGTTAAACAATGAGGACATCAAGGTAAGCTATGAGCAAAAGCTAAAAGACCCGAGTTTTGCCGAGAGTGCTAAAGCACGCCGCGCTTGGCTTTATGCACAAAGCCCGTATTATGATCAGCAATATTTGAATTACCCCATATTGATGCAGTACTAATATGACCATAAAGATACTTACCGTGCCGGTGACACCATTTCAGCAAAATTGCCGTATTCTGGTGTGTACCAGCAGCAACAAGGCGGCTATTGTCGACCCAGGTGGTGACGCACAAAAAATAGTCGCCACCTTGAATGAACTCGAACTTGTGCCCGAGGCCATATGGCTAACTCATGGTCATCTGGACCATGTAGGGGCGGCCGATGAGCTGGCTATGGCTTACAACCTTGATATTATCGGCCCGCATATAGACGAAAAATTTTGGTTCGATGCTCTGCCACAGCAGGCGCAGATGTTTGGCTTTGCACCTCGTCCAGCATTTTGGCCGACGAATTGGTTAAGCCATGGCGACACTTTAACCTTAGGCGAGCTCAGTTTTGAGGTACGCCATTGCCCAGGACATACACCCGGCCATGTTATTTTTGTTGAACAAACACAAAAACAGGTGCTGGTAGGGGATGTGATCTTTAAAGGCTCGATAGGGCGCACCGACTTTCCAAAGGGCGATGCACCTACCTTGATAGCTTCTATCAAAAGTCAGGTCTTGTCTTTGAGTGATGATTTTGTCATCTTAAGCGGTCACGGTGAAAATACCACTGTGGGTCACGAACGTGCCACAAACCCTTTTATCAGTGGTCGTTTTGGCTAAATTGATGGCTTTGGGTTAAAAAAGCAGGACGATCCCGGGTGGATTGTGTATAATTTTACCTAATTAACGAAAGAATAAGAAAAATCAATGTCATTAAATCAAGTTGATCGCCAGATATTGGCACTGCTGCAGCAAGATGCCAGCCTCTCTACCGCAGAAATAGCCGATCAGGTCGGTCTTTCGCAATCGCCTTGTTGGCGCCGCATTGCCCGTTTAGAGCAAGAAGGCTATATCAAGGGCAAAGTAGCTTTACTCGATGAGAAGAAGCTCGGCTTCGATATGCTGGTGTATGCCCATGTGCGTTTATCCAATCACGGCCGCGATCAACTGGCGCAATTTGAAGAATTGATCATGAGCTATGACGAGGTGACCGAGTGTTACACCATGGCTGGCACCATGGACTTTATGCTGCGCATCATCTCTAAAGGCATTGAAGGTTATGAGCTATTTGTTCGCGATAATTTGCTCAATCTGCCTTATGTGCAAGAGGTCCACTCCAACGTCACCATGACCTGCGTAAAACGCTCTACCTCTTTACCTTTGTAAATCTTCTTATAGGCGACCAAAACGGTCGCCTAACTCTTTGCTGAATTGTTAATTTCTCTGCTTTTTGCTAGAATCTGCACCCCTTTCGCAGCTTGTTTCTAATCGCACCGCAAACGAGGAATGAATGTTTAACTTACTCAGCAAAGCACCTAGCTCTGCTAAAAACGATATCCTATCGGGATTAACCGTTGCCTTGGCATTGGTACCCGAAGCCGTGGCCTTTGCCTTTGTAGCTCAGGTTGACCCCCTTGTTGGCTTGTATGCCGCCTTTATTGTAGGTCTTATCACCTCACTGATCGGTGGCCGCCCGGGTATGATCTCCGGCGCAACCGGCGCTTTGGCCGTGGTTATGACCTCTTTGGTTATCACCCATGGTGTCGAATACCTGTTTGCGACCGTGCTCTTGATGGGTATATTGCAGATACTGGCGGGCATATTTAAGCTCGGCAAATTTATTCGCATGGTGCCGCACCCGGTCATGCTCGGCTTTGTAAATGGCTTGGCGATCGTCATATTCCTTGCTCAGCTGGGGCAATTTAAGGTGTTGGGCGACGATGGCCAAATGAACTGGATGCAAGGCGAGCTGCTTTATACCATGCTGGGCCTGGTTGCCTTAACCATGGCCATTATTCATTTCTTACCCAAGTTAACTACAGCCATTCCATCGAGCCTGGCCGCTATTTTGGTGGTAACTGGCTTGGTACTTGGCTTAGACCTTGAAGCGCGTACCGTTATCGACTTTGTAAAAGATATGACGGGTGATAGCGCTGCAACCATAGCCGGCGGTTTCCCTGAGTTCCATATTCCTCAAGTACCATTTAACTTGGAAACCCTGAAAATCATCCTGCCTTACGCGGTGATCTTAGCGGCCATAGGTTTGATTGAATCACTGTTGACCTTGACCCTGATCGATGAAATTACCGATACCCGTGGTCAAAGTAATAAAGAATGTGTAGGCCAGGGCGCGGCAAACGTAACCTGTGGTTTCTTCGGTGCCATGGGCGGCTGTGCCATGATAGGTCAGTCGATGATCAATATTAATTCCGGTGGTCGCAGCCGTTTATCTGGTATTACCGCGGCGTTATTGCTACTGGTATTTATCCTATTTGCCGCCAGCTACATTGAAATGATCCCACTTGCAGCGCTTGTTGGCGTTATGTTTATGGTGGTTATCGGCACCTTTGAATGGTCAAGTTTCCGTATTATGCGCAAGGTACCTAAATCCGATGCCTTCGTTATCTTCTTAGTCAGTGCGGTAACGGTAGCGACAGATCTGGCCATTGCCGTGTGCGTAGGTATTATTGTGTCGGCCCTGGTATTTGCCTGGCAGCATGCAAAACATATCTACACCGAGAGCTATATCGATGAGCAGGGCTCTAAGGTTTATGAGCTGCATGGCCCCTTGTTCTTCGGCTCGGCGAAGAACTTCGTAGAGCTATTCGATATTAAAAACGACCCTAAAGACGTGATTGTAGAGTTTAAACACAGTCGCGTTGCGGATCACAGTGCCATCGAAGCCATAGACACCTTAGCGGAAAAATACACCAAGGCGGGTAAAACCTTGCATCTGCGCCATGTTAGTGCCGACTGTAAGGAATTGCTGCGTAAAGCACGGGATCTTGTGGAAATCAATGTAATTGAAGACCCTAAGTACCGTGTTGCTTCGGACGAGCTGGGTTGATACCAATTCACTAACCCAATTTGAATCCATAATTTTAGGCCAGCATTTTGCTGGCCTTTTTTATTCAGTTGCAATTAACTAGTCTATACATAGACTTATATCAATTCTTCAATAATGGGTACGACTATGAAACAACTACTTTCGGTGTTACTGACTTCCTCTTTGGCTCTTGGTGGAACCTTCGCTGTACAGGCGCAAAGCATTCCCGACGAGCCCCATTTACAGGTTCGCGGCGTGGGTGAAGTGTGGGCCACGCCAGATAAGGTAACCATTAATCTGAGCGTTAATGAGCAAAGCATGGATGTGCTGGAGGCCAAAAGCGCCGCCGACAGAAAACTAGCAAAGATGATCATGGCGTTAAAAGAGCAGGGTATTGAAAGTAAAGATATTCATGCCAGCCAATTGGGTATTCACAGCAAAACCCGTTATAACCGCGACACTCAAACCAATGAGTTCGATGGCTATGAAGTCAGCCGTAATGTCAGTGTTATTCTGCGCCAAATCGATAACTATGCCTCGGTTTTGCAGTTGCTAGTACAACAAGGAGCCAACCAGGTAGGGCAGTCGCATTTCGGTTTAAGTAATTACGACCAGCTTCATGAACAGGCGCAACAGCAAGCCTTTAGCGATGCCAAGCAAAAAGCGAAAACCTATGCCGAAGGCTTTGATACCAAGGTCGGGAAAGTTTACAGCATTAATGTGATGAGCAATGACAGGCCCATCCCTTACCCACGCGCAGAAATGAAAATGATGGCCGTAGCCGATGCCGCCCCAGGTGTTGAGCAAGCCTATAATGTGGGTGAAATTAAGGTAAGTGCCTCGGTTAACGCGGTATTCCTACTCGATAATTAACCTCCTCGACAATAAAAATCCGTGCGGGACAGTGTAACCTCGCCAAAGCCGAAGGCAAAACCTAAAGAGTTTTCCTTCGGCACTTTTCTTTTAAATCAATTACCTGTACCTTCTATCCTGATAATTTACTCAGGAGAGCAGACGTGATCGTTTCCATCTACGCCGCCATTTTAGCGCTGGTCTATTTGCAACTAAGCCTTTATGTGGTCAAAGAGCGCCGCCGTAATCAACGCTCACTCGGCGCCGGAGACAGTGTCGCGCTGCAACGCGCCATTCGTGCCCATGGTAACTTTATCGAATATGTTCCACTGGCATTACTTTTACTATTTTTTAATGAGTATCAAGGGCTTGCCAGTCATTATTGTCACCTGCTTGGGGGCACCTTGGTGCTTGCACGTCTAATCCATGCCAGTAATATTTCCCAGCTAGATGAAAGCATGAAGGTGAGGGTGGTGAGCATGGTGTTGACCTTCTCAGTGATAATGATCTCTTCGGTGTCCTTGCTGTTAGACGCCACCTTGGGTATTTATCTTTAATTCCTGCCTATCTTACTAAGGCGTGTTGATCTTTCGTGACTAGTTTTTGAGCGGCATGGTAAAGGGTTATAATTTGCTTCGCCAAAAGTAAAAAAACAACTCAATACCATGCCGAGACTAATGCTAACTGATAAGCGGTGGCAAAAGCTACTTCAACTAATGAAGAGTACAGGCCGCATTTACAATAAACCAGAACACAGAATGACGTTTGAAGGGATACTCTT